>JAWVEM010000238.1:0-2884 GCA_033856735.1 Blastocatellia bacterium | reverse complement strand
GCGACCGGGTCCGATCGCCAAAATGTCGCCTCAGGGGGTGTTCGCTACCGCTACCCGTACGGACCTCGTTACATTTGGCTCCTGATGGAGCCGAACTAATCAGAGACTGAAATCTCTGCTACTCACTTGCTCTTTTGGTGCTTTCGCACGCGCCATACAACGATGCCAATCACGATCGCCGAAATCAGCAGAATCGTTCCGCTGCGTCCCACCCATTTGATTAGCAGCGGCAGGCTCTGCCCGAACAGGTATCCGAGCGTGGTGATAACAACCGACCAGAGGACTGCTCCAGCCACGTTGAAAACAAAGAAAACCCGCCAGGGCATCTTTGAAGCGCCGGCCAGCAGCGCTGCGAACACGCGCAAGCCGGTGATGAAGCGAGCGACCAGAATTGTTTTATTACCGTGACGCTCGAAATAACCCTCCATGTACTTGAACCGTTTTGGCGTGAGAAAGAAAAAGCGGCCCACGCGGAGCAGAACGTTGCGACCGACATGATGGCCGATCGCGAACCCAATATTGTCGCCAATGATGGCCCCAGTCGCGGCAATCAGCATGACCAGGGCTATATTGAATTTGCCTGTGGAGGCGAAGTATCCGGCGATTAGCAGAATTGTCTCACCCGGCACCGGCACTCCGGCATTCTCGAGCATCACACCAAAGAAGACGGCCCAGTAGCCATACGCGAGCATGTACTGCTCGATCAGTTGTAGCGAGTTGTGGAGAAAATCCATGTGCGGCAACTTTACAGGATTCAGGCGAGGCAATCTAACCGTGACTGTTGAAATAAATTTCATTGGCACACTGGCTTCAGCCAAGTGCTATGCGCAATCTAAATGAAGCGCAACCCGTTTAACGATTCGCCGGATGCGCGCTCCGGAAAGGAGAAGGCAGAGAGATGGCCGCCGCAAATATTGAGTATCAAATCGAGTGAATCAGGCTTTGGCGATGATCGCGTCAGCTCCTCTTCGCGCTTCGCGCTCAATGCGGCAGGGATGTCCGCGCTCCATTCCGCTTGCGTTTCGCTGGCTTCACTCCGGCACTCGCTGCTATCATTCACCTCCTAAAACCAGAGCCGCAACCTGGCGTTCGAGATTTGAAACTTATGAATGACTCAACCCGCTTTACCATCATCTGTCCTTGCTGTGAGGCGACCCTGAACATCGATGCCGATACCGGCGCCCTGCTTTCCCATGAGGAAAAGCACAAGGCGCTGGGTTCGTTTGAAGATATGGTTAAGGACCTCGACAAGCAAAAGCAGACCCGCGAACAGATATTTGCGCAGGAGATGAGTTCGCATAAGGACCGCGGTCGTTTGCTGGAAGAAAAATTTCAGGAAGCCAAGAAGAAGGCCGAGAAAGACACCAAGATTTACCGGAATCCACTGGATCTGGATTGATGGAGCGCAAGTTGTTCACTTGCGTCTGACTTTAAAAAACCACTTCAGTCGAGTTTCAACGACAAGGAAATCCCAATTGAAGTTGGTACTCTGAACACCTCTGAGCGGGAGAAGTCCCGTTCCCGAATAGGAGCCAGGAAGTATGCGAAGACGTTTTTTACTAACCCTGATTGGTTGCACGGTTATTTTGTTAGGCGCCTTTGCCATCAGCGCCCAAACAAAGATGCCGCAGATGAAGTTTCGTGAGCGCACTCTGAAGAACGGGCTGCGCGTGCTGAGCGTCGTGGACAAGTCGAGTCCGACCGTAGCCATTAATGTCTGGTACCACGTGGGCTCGAAAGACGATCCGGATCGGCGCAGCGGCTTTGCTCACCTGTTCGAGCACATCATGTTCAAGTCCACCAAAAACATGAAGGCCGAAATGATGGATCGTCTCACCGAAGATGTAGGCGGAAATAACAATGCCTTTACCGAAGACGACGTGACCGTCTACTGGGAAGTCGTGCCATCCAATTATCTCGAGACGCTGCTCTGGGCCGAGGCCGATCGCCTCGCGGGGTTGACGGTTGACGACGAGAATTTCAAATCGGAACGATCCGTCGTTGAAGAGGAGTACCGCCAAAGCGTTCTGGCCCCTCCGTACGGGAAGTTCTTCTACCTGATGACGCAAAAGTCGTTCGGCTCGCATCCTTACAAGCGCCCGACAATCGGCAGCATAGAAGATCTGGACGCGGCTACCTTGGAAAACGTGCAGAAGTTTCACGCGACTTATTATCGACCGGACAACGCGACGCTGCTGGTTGTCGGCGATTTTGATCCAAAGCAATTCGATGCCTGGGTCGACAAATATTTTGGCAAGATAGAAAAGCCGAATCTGCCTTTGCCGCGCGTCGATGTCAAAGAAGCAGAACGCGCTGGTGAGAAACGGTTCACCGAGTACGGCGCGAATGTGCCCCTGCCCGGCGTCGGCATTACTTACCTGATTCCTTCAGAAAAAAGCGACGATGCGGCGGCGCTGACGATGACGGACATCATTCTTTCGCAGGGGCGATCCTCGCGTCTGTATCAGTCGCTCATCTATCAACAGCAGGTGGCGCAAAGCGCGAACGCAAACGCGGATTTGAAGGAAGACGCGGGCCTCTTCGAATTGACGGCGATTGTCGCCGCCGGCAAAAAGCCGGAGGACGCAGAAGCTGCTTTGCTGGCTGAGATCAAGAAGCTGCAGGATACGCCGGTCACGGCCGGGGAACTCGAAAAGGCGAAAAACCAGATCATTACCCGTGAGTTGCGCCAGCGGGAAACGAATAACGGAAAGGCGAACGCGCTGGGTCAGGCCGCGGTCCTGCTGGGCGATCCGAATCGCGTGAATACTGATTTGGAAAAGCTCCAGGCTGTAACCGCGGCCGATGTGCAACGCGTTGCTAACAAGTACTTCACTGATAAGAACCGTTACGTATTCATCTACCTGCCTGAGGCGGTGCGCCC
>JAWVEM010000237.1:0-4876 GCA_033856735.1 Blastocatellia bacterium | reverse complement strand
GCGAACCGCAAACCTTTTTCCATCGCGATCGGCGCAATCAACTCGATATTCATTTCCACGTTGTCGCCCGGCATCACCATCTCGACACCTTCCGGCAAGTGCGCGACTCCCGTCACATCAGTTGTTCTGAAGTAAAACTGCGGCCGGTAGCCCGTAAAGAACGGCGTGTGTCGGCCGCCCTCTTCCTTCGTCAGCACGTACGCTTCCGCCTTGAACTTCGTGTGCGGCGTGATTGAACCCGGTTTGGAGATCACCTGTCCGCGCTCGATGTCCTTGCGCTCTACTCCTCTTAACAACAGCCCCACGTTGTCTCCGGCAGTGCCTTCGTCAAGCAGCTTCTTGAACATCTCAACGCCCGTGACCACAGTCTTGATGGTCGGCCGGATGCCGACAACTTCAACCGTCTCGTTGACCTTCACTTTGCCGCGCTCAACTCTGCCCGTGGCTACCGTGCCGCGACCCTGAATCGTGAAAATGTCTTCGACCGGCATCAGGAAGGGCTTCTCAATGTCGCGCACCGGGGTCGGAATATAAGAATCGACCGCATCCATCAACTCCAGGATGTTCTTCTCCCAGGCCTCGTCACCCTCCAGGGCCTTCAAAGCCGAAACCTTGATTACCGGGATATCGTCGCCGGGAAATTCATACGCGCTTAGCAGTTCGCGCACTTCCAACTCTACCAACTCCAGCAGCTCGGCATCGTCGACCGCGTCAACCTTGTTCAGCGCCACGACCATCGCCGGCACGCCCACCTGGCGCGCCAAGAGAATATGTTCTCTGGTCTGCGGCATCGGACCGTCGGTCGCGGCCACTACCAGGATCGCTCCGTCCATCTGCGCCGCGCCCGTGATCATGTTCTTCACATAATCGGCGTGGCCCGGACAATCAACGTGCGCGTAGTGCCGGTTCTTGGTCTCGTACTCGACGTGCGCCGTGGCGATCGTGATGCCTCGCGCTTTTTCTTCCGGGGCTTTGTCGATCTGATCGAAAGCGATGAAGTGCACCTTCGGATTACCCTTCGCCAAAACCTTCGTTATCGCCGCCGTCAAAGTCGTCTTCCCGTGATCCACGTGCCCAATCGTCCCGATGTTCACGTGCGGCTTGCTGCGATCAAATTTCTCTTTGCTCATCTTTTCCTGTTCCTTATTTCTTAGTTCTCTTTCTAATCAACTCGACCCGTCCAGCTTGAATCACGACTAAAGCCGGTGCCACCATTCATGGAGCCCGCGATGAGATTTGAACTCATGACCTCCTCCTTACCCAGGAGGCGCTCTACCCCTGAGCTACGCGGGCTTGTAGGACAAGTTATTAACTTGCCTTCGCTGGTCCAAACCTCATTGGGACAAGTTAACAACTTGTCCTGGACGAATAATTGGAGCGGGCGACGAGATTCGAACTCGCGACCCTCAGCTTGGAAGGCTGATGCTCTACCAACTGAGCTACACCCGCTCATCTCTCTGAGATTTCAAATCTCAAGTTTGAAATTTCAGTTGGTGCAGGGGGTAGGATTCGAACCTACGTAAGGCGTTAGCCTGCCGGGTTTACAGCCCGGTGCCATTAACCACTCGACCACCCCTGCCTATTTGCCGCCAATTAAGCATGCGAATAGAACCGGTGAGAATAACAGGCCCGACCTTCCCTAAGCGCGCACTCCGACCCTAGCCGCAAACTCGTCACTTTAACTGACGTTAGTATGGTTTTGCAAGTGCGCTAGTAGAAAGGACGTTGCGCTGTGCAACGACGCACCCTTCCCTCATTTCCGCCTAACGCTGATAAGGTTCTTTTGGAGCCGGCGAAGGGACTTGAACCCCCGACCTACTGATTACAAATCAGTTGCTCTACCAACTGAGCTACGCCGGCTGACGTGCGGCTGGCCCATACTAGCAGCAACAAAATTCAAAGTGAAGCAAGCGCACCCATCTCTCTCAGACTCGGTAAATTCGTCTCTTGCCTTAACAAACACAGAGCGTTTGCTTGAACTCAGAACGGGTAACGCACCTGGCGAAACGAGCAGAGTCAATCGAGAAACCTTTTCTCACTAACAACCTGCGCGTAACTTGACAACGGTTTGCCCGTTTCCTATTCTAACCGTTCGCGTTTTAGGCGCTTAAGATAGAAGGACTTATCTATGTCAACATACTTTCCCAGCGGCCAGACCCTGGCGCAGGAGCGGAATTGGTTCGTCGTGGATGCCGCCGGCAAAACGGTCGGACACCTGGCTTCCGAAGTCGCTGCCATGCTAACGGGCAAACGAAATCCGAAGTGGACGCCGTTTCTCGACATGGGCGACCATGTGATCGTAGTCAACGCTCGCAAGGCGACCTTCACCGGTACTAAAGGGACTGCCAAGATTTATAGTCGGCACACCCTCTATCCCGGTGGCTTGCGACAGACGACCGCGACTGAAATGTTTACCAAGCACCCTGAGCGCGTGATTGAGTTTGCCGTTAAAGGCATGCTGCCCAAGACTAAACTGGGGAAGGCAATGGCTAAGAAGTTGAAAGTCTATGCTGACGCCGAGCATCCTCATTCGGCGCAGCTACCAAAACTCCTCGAACTCCCTTCACGCAAAAATCAAAAGTAGAAAACCGAAACAGAAGGATTAAGACGTGGCAGAAATTCAATACTACGGAACCGGGCGGCGAAAGACTTCGACTGCTCGAGTTTATTTGCGACCAGGCGCGGGCAATTTCCTGATCAACCGGAAAGCCTTCGAGGCCTACTTTCCCAACGAGACGCACCGCATGATTATTCGCCAGCCGTTTAATTTGACTGAGACGGGCAGCAAGTTTGACGTTCTGGTTAATGTGGCGGGCGGCGGCCCCTCGGGCCAAGCTGGTGCGATTCGCCACGGCATCACTCGCGCTTTGATGTTGTACAACGCGGATCTGCGACCAGCTTTAAAGCAGGCTGGCCTGGTGACCCGCGATCCGCGCATTAAGGAACGCAAGAAATACGGACAGAAGGGTGCGCGCAAGCGCTTCCAATTCTCGAAGAGATAACTTTGAGATCTCAAATTTGAGATTTCAGAAATCCATTGTCGTGATTCTAATTGGTTGCTTTCAAAGCGAAAGCACTAGTCGCGGCGAGTACACAAACCAATTGACATAAAGGAGAAAGCTTTTTGGTTACGGTTACGATGAAAGAGTTGCTGGAGGCCGGTGTTCACTTCGGCCACCAGGTGCGTCGTTGGAATCCGAAAATGAAAGAATACATTTTCGGAGAGCGCAACGGTATTTACATTATTGATCTGCAAAAAACGCAGAAGATGTTTCGCGAGGCGCTGCAGTACGTCTCGAATATGGTGGCTGAAGATCGCGGCAAGACCGTGCTCTTCGTTGGAACTAAGCGCCAGGCCCAGGATGCCGTGCGCGAAGAGGCGGAACGCTCGGGCCAGTATTACGTCAACCAGCGCTGGCTGGGCGGCCTGCTGACGAATTTTCAGACGGTGCAAAAGTCGATCAAGCGCCTCAAGGATCTGGACGTGATGCAGACCGACGGCCGCTATGAGAAGCTCACCAAGAAGGAACGAATCAAACTCGATCGGGAACGGCAGAGCCTGGAAAAGGTTCTCTCCGGCATCAAGTCAATGACTCGCCTGCCCGACCTGGTTTTTGTCATCGACGTCCGTAAGGAAGAGATCGCCGTCGCCGAAGCGAACAAACTCGGCATCCCGGTCATCGCTGTGGTCGACACGAATTGTTCGCCGGAAGGAATCGATTACGTAATTCCAGGCAACGATGACGCCCTGCGCGCAGTGCGTCTGTTCGCGGCGCGCATCGCTGACGCCGTGATGGAAGGCCAACAAATGTTGACTGAAGGCGGCGCTACCGATGAAGGGCCGGCTGGGGAAGAAAAACCAACGGTTGCAGCGCCCAGCGAACCTGAAAGCGCCGTGGCTCCCCCTCCCGCGGTTGAGACCGGAGAGCCGGCAACAGAATCTGCGTCGCCGGAGCCGAGCGCTGAACCAATCAGTGCTCAACCTGGCGAAACCGCTCGGCGAGACGAACCCGCAAACGAGAATGCGGAGGTCGTCGCCGCAAGTTAGAATTAAGGCAATATCAAAACGCCTCGGCGAGCGCAGCCTCAAAAGCGGAACCTCCGCCGGGCTGCGCCTTTTCATGAGTTGAGTAGTACAGACTTCAGTTTGTGCTTCAATAACCAGGGACCACAGACTGAAGTCTGGGCCACCAGCTAGGGAGAAATAAGGAATCATGGCAGAAATAAACGCAGCCGCGATTAAGGCGCTGCGCGAAAAAACAGGCGCCGGAATGATGGACTGTAAGAAGGCCATCACCGACGCCGAAGGCAACGAAGAGCGGGCGATTGAGATCCTGCGCGAGCGCGGGCTGGCGTCGGCCAAAAAGAAAGAAGGCCGCGTGGCCGCCGAGGGCGTGGTCGCTTCATACATCCATATGGGCGGCAAGGTGGGCGTGTTGGTCGAAGTCAACTGCGAGACTGACTTCGCCGCCCGCAGCCCCGAGTTTCAGCAATTGGTGAAAGACATCGCCATGCACATCGCCGCGGCCGAGCCCCGTCACGTCTCGCGCGCCGAAGTAGGGCCGGAAACTTTGGACAAAGAGCGCGAGATCGCGCGGGCCCAGGCGAAGAACGAACCCAAAAACGCGAACAAGCCGGACCAGGTCATCGACAAGATCGTTGAAGGCCGGCTGAACAAGTTCTACGAAGAGTTTGTTTTGCTGGACCAGCCCTTTATCAAAGACCCGGCCAGGACAGTCGGCGAATTGGTCACGGACAAGATCGCCCAAACCGGCGAGACGATTACGATTCGAAGATTCGCCCGCTACAAAATGGGTGAAGGCCTGACCCGGCGCGAAGATGACTTTGGCGACGAGGTCGCGAAGCTCGCCGGAAG
>JAWVEM010000236.1:0-2949 GCA_033856735.1 Blastocatellia bacterium | reverse complement strand
TGGGAGTGCGAGAGTTACTGCCACCGGACGGTTAGGAAGGCCGGCAAAGTCTCGGAAGGGGTGTCGGCAGCCCGACACGTAACCGACAGATTGGGCCGTCATGTGATGATCCGCAGGAAATCGAGTTCCAGGGGAGATGATAAAAGAGCCGAGGATATCCTGGTCATGCCCCACGGAGCGAAACTTTTGAGCGATCGTTTTAAAGGTGGGGATGAGGTCATCTCCCAGTCTCAACTTGTCCAGAAGGGCGGCGGCTCCGAAACGCTCTGCCAAAGCCTTAGTGTGCATGTCAGTCGCATGTCAGTCCAAACAGACATCGCCAGTATCGGCACTTCCATCACCTTCAGACGGTTGCTCGTTTGCGTTAAATCGAGGCCCACACAGTTGGGCATGTGCAAATCCAACGGATTTGCGGTCTTAGCCCGGATAACCGGGGTGAGCACTTATTGAGATCGCAGCGCCAACGTCAAATCCCCACATAATCCATGAACCGTGATAGTCGCCCGCCACCCTAATACGAATTAATCGGGGTTTGTACTAGTCAATTCATGGTCTCTGTTCCGTATAGACCGCGATCTTGCGAGAAAGGCTTAATGGGACATTGTCACTTCGGAGGTGGGAGGAGCGGCAAGCTAAAGGGTATTAATGGGAATCTGCCGCGCGGCTCGCGCCGCGGGTCGAGAATGACCGCCGCGCTTCGATCGCGTCCGGAGCCGCTGGCTGGTTAGTGAGAGTAACTGCCGATGATGCCCATTGGAGCCGCCCATCGCTATTCGAAACTTCCTCTGCCACTTTCGTGAACAGCTGATCTTTCATGGCGGTTCGTTTCGTGTAGTCGATCACATAGCTTACGGTGAATTCCAACGATCCGGCATTTACGATGAGTGCGACGGTAGGTTCCAACGGAGGGTTTTCGCTTCGATAATTGTCGCTCATCTCTTTCCAGGAAGACTGCGCTTCGACCAGGTACTCGCCAATCGACTCTTTGGCTACGCGCAAAAGCATCTCCCTGGCAAACTGGCAATCGCTGCTGGTTGCAAACAGCACTTTAATCTCGTCCCAGATAAACCGGAATCCCTGCGAGTAGTTGAAAACGATCCCTTTCAAGACAGCGCTGTTGGGGATGCGAACGATCCGGCCGTTGTACAAGTCCCCGTTGACCCAGTTCCCCGTTTCCAACAAGGTGGTTCGCAGAAGCCCGATGTCGATCACGTCACCTCGAGTGTCGCCGATCTGAACTCTGTCTCCCACGGCGTACAGCTTTGAAAAACCGATGGAGAAGGCGCCGGCAAAGCTGGCCAGCACGTCCTGCAGCGCTACCGCCACACCCGCGCTCACGACACCGAGGGCAAAGCTAAGGCGGCCCAAGCGATCTTCAAAGAGGAAAGCGAGGAAAAGGAGAATCGAGAGGTATCCGGAAAAGACGACGAACTTGCGAATCTTATAGCGCGCATCGGCCCGGCCAAAGCGCCGGGGGCAGCGTTTGTTCGAGCACGCGGAACGCGGCGTGAATAATGAGGATTCCGACGGCTGCGGCAACGCACTTCACGAAGAGCGAAAGCGAAACAGCTTGTCTTAAGAGATCATTCATACAGCCACCATCACTCCCAGTTTGCCGTTAAAAGGCGAAGCAATTTAGGAAAACGCACTAACCTTCGCCGCCATCATCGAACTCCGGTTCCTCGCCTTCGAGGCAATCATTGCAAACCACCTGCCCTTTTCTGGTTTCTGAGCAATTCTCACGCATGGCAGTCCCGCAATAGACACAGACCGCAACCGCTGGTGCACAACAGAACTCGCACGCTTCGTCTTTTTCAAGATGTCGTGTCATAGGCCATGGTTTTCACACTGCCTTCAACAGCCTTTGAAACTTTTCGATAGTTGCGGGCGCATCACCAGCATTCAGAAAGTGAGGACTTGACGAGTGCACAAAATTGCTCGCTTCGCGTTCTTCTCGATAAGCGCACGTGCCCTCGCAAGATTGCCGACTTCGAGACTATTGCCCATGACAGGCCCGACGACTGCCTTCAGTGTGACTGGCTCCCATTTCCTTGCGCGATCCGAGTCAACCGAAGAACTGCGGCAGCGGCTGAATAGCGCACAATATCTTTCTTGTCTGACATTGCAGGCACGATATCCGCCAGCAGGGACGCATCGGCGCGCTTGGCGATTGCCTCGACCGCCGCCGCCCGGACTGTCCAGTCCTTGTCGGACACTGCTTTCGCGAGCGCGTGGCCACTGCGCGGGTCCGGGTCGCCGGCCAATTCCCGCGCAGCGGCAGCCCGCGTCGGGGCGGAGCTTCTTTTCTTCCATGCGTGCAAGGCCTCCATTCCGTATCCTCCATAAGGCAGGAAACCAATACCCTGATCAAACGCAAACCGAATGGCCCTCGACGGAGTCTTCATTTGATCCATTTCTTGGGTAATAAGCGATTCGCTGCCCTTCCGAGTGCCAACGACGAGGGAATAATAGACGTCGTATCCCGAGTTGCTCTTGAGCTGAACGAGAGCGTGACCGACAGCGAGCGCGACCGAAATATCTTTATCATTCACCAAATTTTGCAACTTCGGAATGGATTCGGTGGAACCGAGCGCGCCCAAAGCTTTCGCTGCTGCGGCTCGTACGTAGGCTTCTTTATCCCCGAGCGCGTCTTCCGCCAATCGCACTGCCGCCGGGTCTCCGGCGGCTAGGCCCAGCACCTGGATGGCGTTTGCGCGCTTGTCTATGTTCGAGCCGTGCGCACCTCCCGCAAGGATGTCCCAAGCCTGATTCTGAATATCGACCTGCCCGGTTGATGGTCGAGACGCAGGAGTCAAGTCGATATCGGTCGGGGTGAAACACAGCAACATAGCGAGAACTCCAACGACGTTGCGCAATGCAGTGGCACCTTCCCTCTCTGGCGGCCACGCGAGTGAGCAGCCGACAACTCAAGCCAATTTGTCCATCACA
>JAWVEM010000235.1:0-22811 GCA_033856735.1 Blastocatellia bacterium | reverse complement strand
GTTACCACTCTGCTCTGGCGATGTATTTGAGGACGTGCTTGATGGAAGTGACGCCATATGAGCCGTCGGTCTTCCGGACCGGAATGTGTCGATAGCGTCCCATCGACATCTTGTTCACGGCGATGGCCACGGAATCGGTTTCGCTCAGGACCTCCGGATTCACAGTCATCAATTCCCCGATGGCGGTGCTGTCGGGAACAGCGGTCTGGCCGGTCAACTTATTGAGCAGGTCTCGTTCGGTAAAGATGCCCGCAACATGGCCATTTTCCAGCACCAGCACGCAGCCGAGGCCGGCGTCTTTCATTTTCCTAATCACCTCGAGCGCCGGAGTGCCGGGGGAAACGCTGAGAAACTCCTGACCGAGCTGGCTGATATCATCCTCCATGACCGATCTCGCCATGTTTGCGCGACCGGGCTGGAGCACTTCGACGTTGCGAAGCGAGGTCATGCATTCTTCACAGCGGTCCGTGCCTTCGATGTTGTCGTGACCACAGGATGGACAAGTCATTTTTGATTTCCGATCGTTGATTTCCGATTTAAGATTGCGTCGCTTTGCCTTCGCTAATTCAAAGTTGAACCCCCCACCTCGAAGGTTTGGGTTTCGATTTTCAATCGGCAATCAAAAATCGGAAATGGTTTTACTCCACGGTCCAGGTGTCGCCGCTGTAAAGCAGTTTTTCCAGCGTGCCGGGTCCGGACTTGGCAATCGCAGTTTCGATCTGTTCGGCCAGCATCTGATCGTAGCTGGGCCGCTCCACGGCGCGAAAGACTCCGACCGGCTGGGGAAAGTCCGGTTGCTCCATGCGCGCCAGCATGAACGCCACCGAGGGGTCCTCGAGATTGATGTCGTGAATCAGGATATCGGCTTCGGTGATCCCGTTCTCTCCGATCGTCACGACTTCGGGGTGAGCCCCGTTCATGCGAATGCCTTTGTTCCGATCCTTGCCGAAGATCATCGGCTTGCCGTCTTCCAAATAAAGCACCTTATCCTGGCGCACGCTCCGTTCGGCAAAATAATCAAAGGCATGATCGTTAAAGATATTACAGTTCTGATAAACCTCGAGGAACGACACGCCTTTGTGTCTGGCCGCCGCTTCGACCATCGTGCCCAGATGTTTGACGTCGATGTCGATGGAGCGTGCCACGAAGGTTGCTTCGCTGGCAATCGCCAGCGACAAGGGATTCACCGGATAGTCGATCACGCCCATGGGCGTTGACTTGGTGCGCTGGCCAAAGACGCTCGTCGGGCTGTACTGGCCCTTGGTCAACCCGTAGATGCGGTTATTGAAAAGGATGTAGTTGATGTCCAGGTTGCGCCGCAGCACATGCATGAAATGATTGCCGCCGATCGAAAGCGCGTCGCCGTCGCCGGTAATCACCCACACGCTCAGTTCGGGATTCGCCGATTTGATCCCAGTGGCAATCGCCGGCGCCCGGCCGTGAATACTGTGAAAACCATAGGTGTTCATGTAATACGGGAAGCGCGAAGAGCAGCCGATCCCGGAAACGAAAACCATCTTCTCGCGCGGAATGCCGAGTTCAGGCATTACCTTCTGCACGTTGTTCAGGATGGCGTAGTCGCCACAGCCCGGACACCAGCGCACTTCCTGATTCGAGACGAAGTCCTTTTTCGTCAATTGTCCCGGCGGTGGAGCCGCGCCAAAAACCGCGGCGCCGCCTTCGCTCTCCGCGGAAACGCTCGCGTCGACGTGCGCCTGGTTTCCGTTGCCGCTTGAACCGTTACCTTGTGTGCTCATAATTGCTCCAATCAAGAATTATTCTTCGTCAGAGTCGGAGGAGAAGTTAACCCAGCCGTAAGCAGGGTAAGCTCTGTCACCATATCTTTCTGAGTCTCCAACTCCGCTATCGCGGCTTTCCAATCCTCAGGCTTTCCAAGACGAATGGCTTTGTCGATCCCAAGATTCTCCAGCAGCATCGCTAAAACCGTGAGTCTTTCGTACTCGTAGATGAAGATTCCGCCCTTAAACTCTATCTTCTCCGGAGCCTGATAGATCCGCTTATCGAATTCTTCGCCGCGCCAGACGCGACCCTCACGACCGATATTTCATTCAGCCGGATCGAAACCTTCGACTTTCAATGTCTTATCTTCGCTCATACAAAAGTTCGCGCTGCGGCGCTCGAAGCGGGCAGGATGCCCGCGCTCCGTTTACAAATACTCCTCGACCTTCCCGACAATCTCGCGAATCTGGAATGGTCGCCCCTTCACTTTTGAGAAAGGAATTGCGGGGACCATGTACTTAGCTCGAATCATCGTACACAGTTGCCCGAGGTTCATCTCCGGGATGATCACGGTTTCAAATCCTGCCAGCACTTCACCCAGATTCCTTGGGAAGGGATTCAGGTGGCGCAGGTGCGCGCTGGAAACCGATTTGCCCTCGCGTTGCATCTTCTCGACCGCTGAAGTGATCGAGCCGTAGGTCGATCCCCAACCAAGGACCAGAACCTTGCCAGTCTTTTCGCCGAAGACTTCCACGAGGGGAATATCAGCGGTGGCGCGGTCGACTTTCTCCTGACGCAACAGAACCATCAAATGATGGTTCTCGGGATCGTAGTTGACGTTGCCCGTGATGTGCTGCTTCTCAATCCCGCCGATGCGATGTTCCAGTCCCGGCGTTCCGGGTAGCGCCCACGGACGCGCGAGCGTTACTTCATCGCGCGCATAGGGCATGAAGTTATTCGGATCGGTGACGAACTTGACTTCGATTTTCGGAAGCTTATCAATCTCCGGCAAGGCCCAAGGTTCCGCGCCGTTGGCGAGATAACCGTCTGAAAGATAAAAGACGGGCACCATGTACTTAAAGGCCAGACGCACCGCCTCGATCGCCATGTCAAAACAGTCCGCGGGTGTCGATGGAGCAATGACAATCGCCGGGCATTCGCCGTTGCGTCCCCACACCGCTTGAAATAGATCGGCTTGCTCAGTCTTCGTCGGTAGACCGGTTGAAGGCCCGCCGCGTTGTACGTTGATGATGACCAGAGGCAGCTCAGTCATCACGGCCAAACCAATCGCTTCCTGCTTTAGCGCAACGCCCGGCCCGGACGTCCCGGTCAGGCCGATATGGCCGGCAAAGCTGGCCCCGATCGCGGCGCACACAGCGGCGATTTCGTCTTCAGCCTGAAAAGTTTTCACCCCATAGTTCTTGTGACGAGCCAGTTCATGCAGGATGTCAGACGCCGGCGTGATGGGATACGAACCATAAAAAAGCGGCCGTCCCGCCAACTCGGCGGCCGCCACGAATCCGATGGCCGTGGCTTCGTTGCCGGTGATTTTCCGATAACGGCCCGGCGCGATCACGGCTTTCTTAACCGTGTAGTGGGTCGTGAAAACTTCCGTAGTCTCGGCAAAGTTGTAGCCGGTCTTGAGCGCGACTTCGTTGGCTTTGACCAACTCGGGATTCTTTTTGAACTTCGAATTGATCCAGTTCAAGGTCGAGTCGAGCGGGCGATCGTAGAGCCAGTACAGCACCCCCAACGCAAAAAAGTTCTTGCTCCGATCGATCTCTTTACGTGAAAGCTGTACGTTGCCTTTCAAGGCGTTGCGGTTGAGCGTGGAGATCGGCAATTTGTGCACGCGATAGCCGGTCAGCGACCCGTCGTCGAGCGGGTTCGACTCGTAAGCAGCATGCTCCAGATTGTCTTTAGTGAACTCGTCCGAATTAATGATCAGCGTGCCGCCTTCTTCCAGGTCGGGAAGATTTACTTTCAGCGCCGCCGGATTCATCGCCACCAGCACGTTGGGCTGATCGCCCGGGGTGCGAATGTCGTGATTGGAGAAGTTCAACTGAAAACCGCTGACGCCGGGCAGACTGCCGGCCGGGGCCCGAATCTCCGCCGGAAAGTCCGGCAACGTCGAGATGTCATTGCCCATAATCGCCGACGTGTTTGTAAACTGCGTCCCAGTCAACTGCATGCCGTCGCCGGAATCGCCGGCGAAGCGGATCGTGACCGTGTCCAGCTCTTCAAGAAGTTTGTCGATAGTTTCGACTGGTGGTTCTATGACTGCGCTCATGGTTTTGGATTAAGCCTTCGTTTTGTAGTTTTCTTCACTGCTCGGTGCCCGTTTCCGTCCTGGTTGTTTCCAGTCGGAGCCTTCCCAAGGTGCCCGTTGCCGGTCTCAAATTTACAATCTGAGATTTCAAATCTGAATTTTCAAGGGTCACCCTCCCTCCACGGAGTCCATCACCTGCGCGGGCAACGGCGGCAGATTCATAGTTACCTTTGGATAACATTCTGCCAGGTAAGTAATGATGTCAAAGACTGAAATCGATCCCACCAGCTCACCGTTCTTAACCAGGGGAATGTTGCGAAAACCCCTCTCGTTCATTAGCCGCACCGCGTCGCCGATCGTCGCTTCTGAGGAAAGCGTCTCGACCACCGGCTGCATCCATTCGCTGATGGGTGATTCTAAATCGACATCCTCGCCCATGACTTTGTTTAGCAAATCCCGCTCGGTAAAAATGCCGGCCACGCGGCCGTCGTCGGAAACGATTACACAACCACCTTCGTCATTCTTCATTGCCTCTATGGCCTGGGTTAGCGGCGTGTAAGGCGACACGGCGACGTAGTCATCAGTTGGCAGAACGCTTACCCGCTGGTCACAGGCATTTGGCAGGCGATCCATTTGAGGGTTCTTCATGGGCTCAGCACTTCTTTCGACCGATCCTATTTTAACTCAATTAACCCGGGTGTAAGAATGGAGGCTGATCTTATCACAGTGTCGCGCGTTTCTATGTGATCGGCGACGCAGCGGTGTCCCTGGCTATCTCTGAAGAATTTCCAGCACCGGTGCCAGTAGAGCCTCCGCGACTCTGCGATTGCCTTCCGGGGTCAGATGCATACCATCCCAGCAGAGCGATCTGTCCTGCAAATCGATCGTACGACCGAGGTTCAAGTAGCGAAAATGGATCTGTCCCTCAAACCGCCGGTTGAGCATGGCCGCGATTTCCCGTTGCTGCTCGACATGCCTGTCGCTGATGTAAGGTTCGGTGACCACGAGGACTCGTTTGCCCTGTCTCATCGCCGCATCAACGACCTCATAAATCTGTTGACAATAGAACTGCCACTCCGCGGAACACGTTCCTTCGGGTGGGCTATTGGTTTGGCCTGAGTCAGTGAGCGGACCCAGTTGCTTCTGCAACGCCTTCGACGTCTGCTCGCCCGTCTCTGAGTCTTTGCCGCTAGGCGGAGTAAACACCACTGGCTGATTTCCTTTCCTTAGCTGGTTTCTCCAAACACTAATCTTGTCCACGGTCAAAGCGGGTAAAAGCGGAAGATAGCCCGTCCAGATAAATATCGGGGATCGATGCCGAAAGACATACATGTTTGGTTGGGCGAGGTCGTTGTAGCCGCTGTAAAGCAGCAGCACGTCATAGTCAAGATAATCGTAGTCACGCAGCGTGTACTTAAATGAATAAGCGCCTTCGGAGTTGTAGGCCAGATTCAAAACGTTAATCGAAGGGATGCCCACGATCCGCGGGCGCCCCGCAATAAGTTGCTGCAATTGACCGGGAAAGTCCTGTCCGGCGCGGAGGCCAAATCCCCAGGCCGTGCTGCCGCCCAGGACTGCAACCCGTTTTTCTCCGGGCTGTTTTCGGCCCACCGCCGGCCCGCGATATCCCCAGAGGTTTATGCCGTGCTTATGGTGAAGATAAAGATCAGCGCCCAGCAGCACCGAAATAATTAATACGGTCGAGACCGCAGTGGTCGTTGTCTTCAGAGCAATACGCCGCAGTCTTTTTCGCGGCGACAGGGCGGGACTTCGGGCGCGACTGGGGTGGTGCGGATAGATCATTCGCTCAAGAGGCTAAAACGAACGGTACAAGAGATACTCGCAGCTTCTCCGGATGATTTGACAGTTTACACAAGTCGTTTGCGAGCCGATGACAAGTGAGCCGGTGGGAGCGCGCCGGCCTTCATCGAGATGAACGAACTCAGTCTGCTTCCGGCCTTCCACCGCAGCATACCAGTAAGCATGTTCGTACGCTGGTTCTGTTCCGTCGCTCAAATAGATCGGCCGATCGGGCAGAGCAACTGCCGCGTCATAGAGCTCTTTGTAGTCAGCATCAAAGAACCAACCTCGATCGGGTCCCTGACGCCGATAGACAGACTGAAAGTAGAGCGCCTGCAGCCCGATAGCGGCCAACAGCACCGCGAGAATTCTCTGGCGCGCCAGCGTCGAAAGAATCGGCGATAGGCTTGAATGGGGGCTTTGAACGCCGTCGGCGGCGGGCGACTCATCTTCGACGGCGGGCGGTCGCGCAAGCAGGAACTGCAGCCCCGGTATCATCAGCACCAGCAGGAAAACGGGATATGCAACCATGCGCAGCGAATGAAACTGATCGGGAGTCAGCGCGCCGGGCACGATCGAGGCCGCTGCGCCAAAGATTACAAAGCGCCACCAGGGCTCGCGCCAGTGATGCACGATCACAACGAAGAGTCCGATCAATACGAGAATGAACGCGCCGAGGAGAAAACTCCCAAGCGAGCCGGCGACGTGATGACGAGGGTTGCTGTCCCCGTCCATCAAAAGGTCTACGAGACTAAAGTCTGACAGATATCGACGGACGAAGATCGGGACGATCTCAGTCCATCGCGAGGTAGGCTTGATGTACGAGATTAGATAAAACCTTTGGGTCAGCGCTGCCGGATGCTTCAACCTGAATATCAGTAATGGAATAAGGGTCAGGGCAAACACGACCCATGTCTTGATCACACTGATCAGCCGCTCGCGCGAGGTTACAAAGAAGACCAGGCCGAAGGACAGCAGAGGTCCCAGCAATCTTCCGATGGTGTAGGAATACGTTAGCAGGGTCAGCGTTACTGCCAGCGTCCCAATCGTGAACCAACTCCAGCTTTCTTTCTGCTGTGCCCGGAACACTGCCAGCAGAAATAACACCAGGGCCATCGGATAGAAATATGTCTCCATTACCAACCGGCTGACTTCAAACAGCCACGGCGTGAGAATCGCGATGATGCCTACGATGATGCCGATCCGTCGCTGCCCCGAGACTCGGGCGGCGAGCAAGCCAATCAACAAGCACGCGGCAAAGACCCAAGTGGCGCTAAAGACGCGGGCTAGCCCGATGCTGGGTTTGAAAACAGAGAAGGGAATTGCCAGCAAGTAGATCTGAGTCGGGTTCGCGTATTGAATCCAACCGTTCGTGTAAACCGGAAAAAACAAGGGGTGACGATTTCCGAATTCGCCGGCGCCGGTGTGGGCGATGCAGTAGGCGTTGTAAGAAATCGCGGACTCGTCGATGTAAAACCCCGGTGGGTTTGTGCCTACGCCATCAACGTAGAGCAGGAAAAGAAACGCAATGCCGATGAGCGTAAACACGAGAAGATATCTGCGAGGAAGCTGCTTTGAGCGCGCGGTGCGAGAAGGCAAGAGGGCATTTTGAGTTTCATCCACAGGGTTCATTCCGTTGCTTACTGATTCCGCTTCACAGGGCGCGAATATATTTGACGTTTTGTGTTACGTCAACGCGATCCGGTAATCGCGGCACGGTCCAATAGGAGAATGAGTGTAGCCTTGGCAGTTCAGAGGTTGTGTCAAGACTCTAACCTCAGCGCCACCTGTGCGAAATGGCGACTCCATAGCCGAAACATCATCATTTCGCGCCTTTGGCGCTGAAGGCTGAGTCCCTGGCAATGTTCACTGACATTGAAACGATGTCAGTCACCGCTCCCGGACTGACCTCATAGCCAGGCGGGGTCTTCATTTGACCAAAATCAACGCTGGTTCGACAAACGTCGCAACGTTTCGGCATAATTCGATTATGTCTCAGTTGAATGAAGGCGTAGTGCTTGATGCACTCCGCCAGATCAAAGATCCCGATCTACACAAAGATATCGTCACGCTTGGCTTCATCAAAGACCTGAAGATCGACGGCGGCAACGTTTCCTTTCGCATAGTACTGACTACGCCGGCGTGTCCCGTGCGCGAGGAAATGGAAACTTCCGCGCGTGAACTTGTGAGCGCGATACCCGGAGTCAGCGCCGTGAACGTAACCATGGATGCCGAGGTCCCGAAGGGCCGCGGTCTCGGTGACAAAGTATCCGTGCCCGGCGTCAAGAATATCGTGGCGGTTTCGTCGGGGAAGGGCGGCGTCGGCAAGTCAACTGTTGCAGTAAATCTCGCGGTCTCTTTGGCGCTCGATGGCGCGCGGGTCGGTTTGATGGATGCGGACGTTTACGGGCCGAACGTGCCGATCATGTTGGGCGCGGGTGACGCTCGGCCTGAAATTGAAATCAACAAATTGATTCCGGTCGAAGCCTACGGCGTGAAACTGATTTCCATGGCCGTGCTGCAACCGGGCGATAAGCCTTTGATCGTTCGCGGCCCAATTCTGCACGGGCTGGTCAAGCAATTTCTTACCGATGTGAAGTGGGGCGAACTCGATTACCTGATAGTAGACATGCCGCCGGGAACGGGAGACGTGCAGCTCAGCCTGGCTCAACTCGTGCCAGTGCAGGGGGCCGTGTTGGTAACGACACCTCAGGAAGTCGCGCTCATCGATGTCCGCCGCGCGTTGCGTATGTTCGAGACCGTGGCCGTGCCCGTGCTCGGCGTGGTCGAGAACATGAGTTATTTCATCGCGCCCGACACCGGAAATCGCTACAACATATTCGGCGAAGGGGGCGGCGAAAGACTGGCTCAGGAGTACGGCGTGGCGTTTCTCGGGTCGATCCCGATGGGGATCGAAGTACGCGAAGGCGGAGACAAAGGAGTGCCGGTCGTGGTCGGTAACCCCGAATCTCCGCAGGCCCAGGCCTTTCGCAAAATGGCCGAGGAAGTAGCGCGGCAGGTTTCGATCGAGGCGATGAAACCAGAGCTTGTCGTTTTGCGGAAATCTCAGTAAGATGAGTTTGAGATTACTAACGAGTAAGCATAGATAGAAAACAGGAGTTAATAAAATATGTCAGCGAATCCAGCAACCACAACGCCTACTGCGACCGGAGCCCCCGCAGCGGCAGCGCCGGCGATGAATTTGAATGTCACCGAATCGGCCGCGGGCGAAATCCAAAAGTTTATGTCGAGCGAAGAGGGCCTGCCTGAGTCGGCCGGTCTGCGCGTGCGCGTCGTCCCCGGAGGCTGCTCGGGATTTCAGTACAGTCTGAACATTGAGGAAGAGTCCCGCCAGGGCGATTTCGTCCTCGACGAAAAAGGCGTGCGCCTGTTCGTCGATATGTTCAGCGCGCAGTATCTCAACGGCGTCCAGATCGACTATGTGCAAAACGTAATGGGTTCCGGTTTTACTTTTACGAACCCGAACTCGACCGGAAGCTGCGGCTGCGGCTCTTCGTTCACGGCGTAAGTTAGATTAAGAGACGCGCCTGGCGCGGTTAAGCAAATAGGCTCGGCCTGATTCAGTTGGACTGAAGGCCGAGCCAGCTTTTTGCTTACCGCGCTTTTGGTTTTTTAGGTGGCCCAGACTTCAGTCTGTGGTCCAGGGTGGTTAAGACGAATCACAGACTAAAGTTTGTGCCACTGAAGATTCATGAACGAGTTCTCACTCATGGAAATCATTCATGCCAAATCCGCCGGCGATATCGATCACGCGCGCGAGCTCTTCAAAGAATACGAGGCGTGGCTGGAGATCGATCTCTGCTTTCAGAACTTTGAAAAGGAACTCGCCGAACTTCCCGGAAAATACGCGCCACCTGACGGTCGTCTCCTCCTCGCGCTCGTGGAGGGAAACGTTGCGGGCTGTGTGGCGCAGCGGAAAATTGGCGAAGGCATTTGCGAGATCAAGCGGCTATTCCTGCGCCCCGCATTTCGTGGCCGGGGTTTGGGGCGGCAACTCGCGGAAGCGATCATCCAGGAGGCAAAACGAATCGGGTACGAACGGATGCGCCTCGATACTTTGCCGCCAAAGATGAACGACGCGATCGCGCTCTACCGGTCACTCGGTTTCAAAGAGATCGAACCCTACTACACGAACCCCGTGCCCGGCGCTAAGTTTATGGAACTGGATTTACGATAGAGGATGGGCCAGGATTTTACGCGCTGGCTCAGTTTGAAATTAGAGCCGCTGTCATACTACCTCACTTCAGTGAGGAGGTACTCGACATTTGTTAGTCTGGTAACCGTTTGAACGGCACTAATATACTTGACTCATTACGGCAATGGCTCTGCCACTTTGATGCGCGGCAAGTCTGCGACTTGCCGGCGGCGAACCTTCTTTTCATTCGGGTCTTCGACCCGTCACGGTCAGAGACCGTTCAGATAAATGGGCCACGTTTCGGCAAGTCCGAGACTTGCCGCGCCTCAGAGTGGCAGAGCCATTGCAGCGGCCGCATCGAAGTTCGACAGAAGCCCGCGCGGAGTCAACTATGTCGCTGATAGTCTTAGGGGTGGATGTGATCACCTCACTGAAGTGAGATGCTAATGAGAGAGCCAAGCCGAGTTCCGCATTTAGATGCTATTGCCAATCGCAAAGGCTGAATCTATGAGTCACTAAGAAGACTCCTGTTCGAGTTGTTTCGTGGATCGCTTTTATTGCTCGCTCATAGTCCAACGGGGTGCGTCCTCCCTCACGGTCGGGCTTTTGACACTTACTTGCGCAGCAGCTTCCAGCCCGATGGCAGGACACCTGCCGCGAGTGAGATCTTGATGATGTCGCCGGGAATAAACTTGATTACCGTGGCGTAAAGAGTCAGCATCGGAGAAGTGTGCATCACGACTGAGAACCAGGCCCAGCCGCTCAGCATGATAATCGCCGAACCGATTGCCATCGCCGCAGCGGCCGTAAGGAAGCGGCGATCCCATCCATGTTCGGCGAACGCCCCGGTAATGTATGCCGCGGCCGGAAAGGCAATTAGATACCCACCGGTCGGTCCCATCAGGTGAAGCAGTCCGAAGTGACCGCCCGAGAAGAATGGCAACCCACTGGCGCCTTCAACCAAATAAACGATCATCGCCATTGCGCCGAGCCGCGGTCCCAGCAGCGCGCCGGTGAGCAGCACGGCGAAGGTTTGTCCGGTGATGGGAATCGGGCCGATGGGAATCACCACCTGGGCGGCCAAAGCGGTGAGTAAGCTAAATCCGATCACGAGACCGACCTGACGGACGACGTCGAGTGGTGCCAGGGCCACTCCCAAAAGTGTCTCACTCTTTGCAAATGCTGTATCCATTTTCTGACCTCTCGACCTCTGTTCTTTCGACCTATGGTCGCATACACAGAACCGGACAAGGTGCGTTGCGAAGAATAAACTCCGCCGTGTCGGTTAAATTAGCATCTCCACCGGAGCCAAGCGACGTCGTGATCGCCACGAGATCAGCCTTGTGACGCCCCGCATATTCGACGACTTCCTCGCCGACGCCGCCGTGCAACCGGCGAAACTTGCCAAGGGTCGCGTTCGCTTCGGCAAAGAACCTCTCCAGGATAGCGCGCCCACCGTCCGCCGGTTCTTCATCGCCTTCGTTGAAAATGCAAAGCGTTTCCAGATCAGCCTTGGTCCGGTTCGCTATCGCCCCGGCGACCCGCAAGATATCCTTTGACTCTTCCCTTAAGTCAGTCACGTAAAGAATTCGTTTGAAGCGATCGATCGGCCGCGTGGTGCGGCGCGGTCCGTACATCCTGGCGATGATCGTCGGGATTTTGGAGTCGCGGGCAACCTGTTCAGCGACGCTGCGGCCGAGAAAGAACTGTGCTACGTCGGAACGTCCGTGCGAGGCCATCACGATTAGATCGCAGACGCGTTCTTTGGCCTGACGCATGATCACCTGCGCGGGATCGTCGTCGCCTTTCGGGATGATTGCTTCTATTACCCGCACCGACGAGGAGCCCGTGGGCAGGCCGGGAAACTCGTACCTCGATGTCTCAGTAATGTGGGGATCGCCGCCGTGCGAGATGTGGACTGAATGTACGATCGCATCGAATTGCGCCGCCAGCGCCACCGCCAGCGGAAAAGCGCTGTTGGCAACGGCGGAAAAATCTGTCGGGAACAGAATCGAACGAATCATGATGTTAAGCAGTGAGCGGTAGACAAGTAAGCAGCCACCCGCTCAACCAAGGGTATTCTCACTGCTTACTCACCACGTCAAATGCATCTTACTTAAGTAATGCCGCCCGGTCTAGTTTTCGGGCAGCACTTCCAATGTGTTGTAACGCAAGCTGGCAGCTTGCATTACCTGGCTAGGTCTCCGCGCCGATGCGCATCCTATGAAACGAGCGCCAGACGAAAAAGACTGAAATCAGAAAGAACACGGCGGCGAGAATGTGAGTCACGATGGGCCCGTTTTTCCCGAATTGCCCGGTGGTGCTGCCGATGCTCACCGCGAGCTCTACCGCCAGCAGACCAAAAAGCGTCGTGAACTTAATCACCGGATTCAGCGCCACCGATGAAGTGTCTTTGAAAGGATCGCCGACGGTATCGCCGACTACCGTGGCGTCGTGCAGCGGCGTGTTTTTCTGTTTCAGATCAACCTCGACGACCTTCTTGGCATTGTCCCAGGCACCGCCGGCGTTGGCCATGAAGATCGCCTGATAGAGACCGAAGACGGCGATCGAAATTAGATAGCCAATAAAGAAGAACGGTTCGAGAAAGGCGAAGGCCAGCGTAGAGAAGAAGATCGTCAGGAAAATATTGAACATGCCTTTCTGCGCGTACTTGGTGCAGATTTCCACGACTTTCTTGCTGTCCTCGACCGAAGCTTTTTCTACGCCTTCCAGTTTGATGTTGGCCTTGATGAATTCAACCGCGCGGTAAGCGCCGGTGGTCACGGCCTGAATCGATGCACCGGTGAACCAGTAGATGATCGCGCCGCCGGTAATCAAGCCGAGCACGAAGGGCGCATGCAGCAAAGACAGACTCTCGGTATTTTTGGTGAGCCCGTCGGTTAAAGTCATGATGATCGAGAAAATCATCGTCGTGGCGCCCACGACCGCGGTCCCGATCAGTACCGGCTTGGCTGTGGCCTTGAACGTGTTGCCCGCGCCATCGTTTTCTTCCAGAAGATGTTTGGCGCGTGCGAAGACCACAGTCATGTTGTAGTCGTTCTTCAGCTCCTCGACTATGTTCGGGACCTGTTCGATCAGCGAAAGCTCGAACACCGATTGCGCGTTGTCAGTGACTGGGCCATAGGAATCGACGGCGATTGTTACGGGGCCCATGCCTAGGAAACCGAAGGCCACGAGGCCGAAAGCAAATACCGCCGGGGCCGCCATAAGTATCGAGAGTCCCATCGTGCTAACGAGGAAAGCGACCCCCATCAGACCGACGATGCTCATGCCGAGCCAGTAAGCCGAGAAGTTACCGGCCACCAGTCCCGAAAGAATGTTAAGCGAGGCGCCCCCTTCCTGAGACGACTTGACGACGTCTTGTACGTGACGAGAGCTCGTCGACGTAAAGACTTTGACGAGCTCGGGAATAACCGCGCCAGCCAGCGTGCCGCAGGAGATGATTGAGGCCAGCTTCCACCAAAGCGTCCCATCGCTGTCGAGCACCGGAATTATCAGGTAAGAGACGACGTAGGTAAGCACGATCGAAACAATCGAAGTCAGCCACACCAGTGTTGTGAGCGGTGCTTCAAAGTTCATGTCACCCGAGTTGGCATAGCGGGCTTTGGCGATCGCCGCGTTAACGAAATACGACACCGCGCTGGAAACCAGCATCATGATGCGCATGACGAAAATCCACACCAGCAACTGGACCTGAATCCTGGTGTTGGGAACGGCCAGCAGGATGAAGGTAATCAAAGCGACGCCCGTGACGCCATATGTCTCAAAGCCGTCGGCGCTGGGTCCGACCGAGTCGCCGGCATTGTCGCCGGTACAGTCGGCTATGACGCCGGGATTCCGCGCATCGTCTTCCTTAATCTTAAAAACGATCTTCATCAGGTCCGAACCGATATCGGCGATCTTGGTGAAGATGCCGCCCGCGATTCGCAATGCCGCCGCGCCCAAACTTTCACCGATGGCAAAACCGATAAAGCAGGGACCGGCATATTCGCCGGGCACGAAGAGCAGGATGAAGAGCATGATCAGCAGCTCGACACTAATCAAAAGCATGCCGATACTCATGCCGGCTTTCAGCGGAATCGCATAGATCGGATAGGGCTTGCCTTCCAGACTCGCAAACGCGGTGCGCGAATTCGCAAACGTGTTCACGCGAATTCCAAACCACGCGACGCCGTAACTCCCGGCGATTCCGATGAGACTAAAAAACAAAATCATCGGCACGGTCAGCGTGACTGGATGGCCCGGAACAGGGTGCAGCACTCCGAAGTACGCCACCACGATCACCGCTATGAAGACCCACAGGATCATGATGAATTTACCCTGGGTGGTCAGATAAGTTTTGCAGGTTTCGTAGATCAGCTCTGAGATTTCCCGCATGGAGCGGTGCACGGGCAGGTTCTTTAGCTGGATGTAGATTGCCAGCCCGAACATTAAACCGAGAAAGCAAAACACCAGTCCCACCAGCAGCAGTGTATGTCCATCAACTCCCAGAAAACTTACCGACGAAAGATCGGGAAGCTTCAGGGCGGCCTCGCCACCCTCGCGTGTCTGGGCCAGGACTTCCGGTGCGCCTAGCGCGCTGCCGAGCAAAACAAATAAGAGCGTCAATAGTCGGCGACGCATCGCCGTGGCAAAGTTCGACATTAAATTCACTAGTAAGAGAATCCTTTCCGTTTCGTTTAAGCGATTGGCGAGATAAAGCCGCCCTGAAAAGTCGGTTATTATGGCCGATTTAGGAGGGAACTGTCCAACCGGGAAAACAAACAGGCTTAATCAGAGACGCGATCGCATCGCAGTTGTTTTCTGGATACGCAGCGAGTGATCGCCCATAAAAGCAGGGTTTGTCGCGTTGGCTTCCGGCATCATTTTCATAGTCATCGAGCCGCTTCTAGGTTAAGCTCGGAAGCGAAAATACCGCATGAGTTCAACAGACATTTCAAGCCGGGTGCATATCGGCGAAGTCGTGCGTAATGCGACTGTATTCAACCCAGCGAACCATCAGGAACCTTCAGTGAGCACGGATTTCCTTATCCAGACCGTCGCTCGTTTCTTCTCTCTGCTTCGCGAACGTCACATCGAATACGTGCTTGTCGGCGGCATTGCTTTGCTTCAATACGTTGAGGGTCGAAATACGGAAGAGATCGATCTGATTATGGCCGTGTCTTCGCTTGAGCAACTGCCGGAAGTAGTTGTGGAGACTCGTGACGAGGATCTCGCCCGCGGCAAATTCGGCGACCTAAAGGTTGATGTGCTTCTGACCAGCAACCCTCTCTTCGAACAGGTGCGGAAGAGCTATACAATGACCCAGAGTTTTGTGGAACAGAATATTCCCTGCGCTACCGTCGAAGGCTTGATCCTGCTGAAGCTCTACGCGCTTCCTTCGCTCTACCGCCAAGGAAACTTTACGAGGGTCGGTCTTTACGAAAACGATGTGGCCACTTTGCTGCATTTCCATAACCCGCCAGTCGCGCCGTTGCTCGACGAACTCTCTCGATACCTGAGCGAGAGGGATACCATTCAAGTGAAGCAAATCGTCAGCGAGATACAACAACGGATCAGTCGTTTCGAAGAGCGCCGCTAGATGCGCAGCGGTAGCTCGACCATGAGAGAGCCTGAGAAGTTCTGTGATAGCAGGCCTCGCTCGGGACTCTAGGCTTCGACCATGGCAGTTTCCGGAGTCAATTCAGTAGGTCTGCGACCGCCGACCCAACGGCGCACCGAATCTATCAATACAATCACCGCGGCGATCATGATCAGCGCAGTCAATGAAGTATTGATGTAGCCCTGAGTCGCCGTCGCGGCAGTTTGGGCCTGCGGCCAGAAGATGTCGCGAATGGATTCCCATCCGGCGACCAGCGTCGTCGTGGCGACGAACGAGAGTGGGGCAATCGTCACCCAACTGTATCTTGCCTTGCCCATGTTGATGATGACGGTGGTGGCGACGCACAAAGCGACCGCCGCCAGAAGTTGATTGGCGATGCCGAACATCGGCCAGATCGTGGAAATTGATCCATTCCAAATGAACGTGGCCCAGGCTGCAACGACCAACGCGCTGGTAATAATAGATCCCGGCAGCCAGTTAGGCTGTTCCAGTTTTCGGAACACACGTCCCCCAAATTCGCCAACCAGAAAGCGCGCGACGCGTGTACCGGTATCGATGGTCGTAAGTATGAAGAGCGCCTCGAACATGATTGCGAAGTGATACCAGTACTTCATCAACCCGCGCAGACCTGGAATGCTGTCAAAGATCTTGGCGATGCCCAGCGCGAGGGTCACCGCGCCGCCGGTGCGCCCGCGCAAATTCTTTTCGCCGGATTCTTCCTGTAAGCGATCGATTTCCTGCGGTTGCAGATTGAAGCCCTGCGCGGTTTCCTGATCGACCATGCGGACGTAGTTGGCCTTTTGCGCGTCGGTCTTTTGCTGCGTATTGATCGCAAAGTAATCGCCGGGGAAGAGAGACGTCGCCGCGATCAACGCGACCACGCCGACTACTCCTTCCATCAGCATGCTGCCATAGCCGATCATGCGCGCGTCGCTTTCCTTCGCGATCATCTTGGGCGTGGTGCCCGACGAAATCAGCGCATGAAATCCGCTGATGGCCCCGCAGGCAATCGTGATAAAGACGAACGGATAAACCTTGCCGGGTATCACTGGACCACCGCCCGAGACGAATGGCGTCACGGCCGGCATCTGCAGGTTCGGATGGACGAGGATTACTCCGACGATCAGGAACGCCACAGTTCCAACTTTGAGATAGGACGAGAGGTAATCGCGCGGACACAGCAGCATCCACACCGGCAGCACCGAAGCGATGAAGCCGTAGCCGGCCATCAGCAGCGTTACCTTATGCGGTGACAGCGTAAAGGCCGCGGCCCATGATGAATCGGCAATCCGGCCGCCGAGATAAACCGCCAGGAGCATCCCAAACACGCCGATAACGCTCGCTTCCACGATCTTTCCTTTGCGAAAGCGATACATGTAAAGCCCCATGAAAAGGGCCAACGGGATGGTAAAGCCGACCGTGAATGTTCCCCAGGGCGATTCAGCCAGAGCATTCACAACCACCAGGCCGAGCCCGGCCAGAGCGATCACAACGATGAATAGAATCGCGATGCCGGCGACCACGCCAGACAGAGGGCTAATTTCAGTCCGCGCAATCTCAGCCAGAGACTTTCCTTTTCGCCTGACGCTCGATGCCAGGATCATGAAGTCGTGCACCGCGCCGCCCAAACAGACGCCAATGACCAGCCAGAGCAGTCCCGGCAGAAATCCGAACTGCGCCGCCAGCACTGGACCAATCAAAGGCCCCGCGCCCGAGATAGCCGCGAAGTGATGTCCGAACAGCACCCACTTGTTGGTTGGATAATAGTTGTGTCCGTCATACATCGTCTGTGACGGGACCGTCCGCGAGTCATCGAGCGCTAGCACCTTCGCCGCAATGAAAGCGGAGTAGTAGCGATAGGCGATCGCGAGGACGCACAACGTGCCGACAATGATAGGCAGGGCATTCATCTGGTTCTCAGCGCGCTATCATAACTGCGAGGCTGGTTTTTGCGAAGCAGAAATTCTAAGCGGTCGACTTGTTGCTGGGGCGCCGACTGTCTCTATCGTATCAAGTGCGCATTCCGGGACGACGGTCTTCACTGCGCCAGTTTCTCATTAGCACTGCCGCTTTAGCGGTGATTAGCGGGATCGGGTCAGGGATGGAAACCGTTCTAAAGGGTTTCACTTTAATGTCGCGTGCTGGATTCACAGGGCTGAAGCCTGGGTGCTCGAGACTGTTAACCGCGGACTGCACCAACAGCCGAAGCTCAATGCGGAAGGGACGTCCGCGGTCCCAGCAATGAACGTATCTTTGACTTACTTACAGCCATGCACTAGAGTGATCGCCGCTATTCAATTTGATTGCGGAGGCTACTCCTCGATTATCGAATGGATTTTTCCCTCGAAGGCCCGGCATCCGGATTTACCTCTCGTCGGAACTGATTTCCAAAACACAATTACTTCAGGAGGATCGATGAAAAGGATATTACTGCTTTTAAGTGCCGCGGCACTGCTCACTGGCGGGTGCGCCCAGAAACCGGCTACGAATACTGCTACTGCAACCCCCGCAGCGAATGCATCGCCGGCGGCAGGCGCAGCCAAGACTACTAAGAAGTTGCCCGAATCGAAGGTCAACCCAGTCCCAGCGGATTGGATCACCATGTCTGACGAAGTTCGTGGCTATGAGTTCAAGGTTCCCCAGGGAACTCAGCACAAGACGGACACGGTCAACGGCGTCGACGTTTACGCGGCCAACGTTCCGGCTCCGTACGACATCAACGTGCTGATCTTTGCTTTCAAAGACAAGACCGTCAGCAAAGATGAGCTGATGAAGAGAGTCGAAGGCGTGCTGCAGTCCATGGGCGAGAAGGACGTCAAAGTCACTGACATCAAGGAACTCAGCGATGATTACAGCGTGGCGAGCATCTCTTCCGTAGATGAGAAGGGCAAGACCACGAAGGGCAAGGTCCTGGTGGGCACCGACGTCACCGACAACTACATTGTGATGGTCGGAACTGACGCGGACAAGTTCAGCGCCAACGAAAAGACCATCGACGAAATCTGGGGCAGCTTCGGAATGTACAGCGGCGGCTACAGCGGCAACAGCTAAGAGATTTTCGAGTTGCTGAAAATAGTGGACGAGGCTACAGCGAAAGCGGTAGCCTCGTTTATTTTAGAACTTGGCTGTTCGGTACATGCGGAGCGATCAAGTCTTTTGAGAAGGTAACGAAATGAGATCAGTAAAGGCAGTGCTGCTCAGTGTGATGTTGTTTTTGATGGCGAGCTCGTCGTTGATCTATGGACAAGCGGCGACCAGCATACGGCTTTCGCCGAATGCACTCGTCGCGGATCTTTATCGCGTGCATAACGCGAAACACAGCCCCTTCTTCCAAACCAGAAGCCGGGCTTTGCTCTACAAGTATTTTGCAGAGAGTCTGGCGGACATGATTTGGAAAGACGCCGTCACTGCCAAAGGCGAAGTCGGCGCCCTGGACGGCGATCCGCTCTATGACGCGCAGGATACAGAGATCAAAAAGTTCGCTATCGGCAAACCGAGATATGAAAACGGCCAAGCGAAGGTCAGCGTTACCTTTGAAAACTTTGGCAAGCCACGATCGTTTGTCTTTAGTCTGGTAAACGGGAAGAACCGGGTGGAAGATCAACGACATCGACTACGGCGAGGGCCGATCGTTGAGGGGATATCTGAAAGGCTGACCGGCAGCGCAATAACGTCAGATTCCCGTCTTCAAATCCGCATACAGCAAGCGATGAAAAAGGTGTTCGCCCGCTTCGCGTCGCACCGACAGGCGTCCGGCTTGATAGGCCCGCGAACTCAAACCTCGCTGCACCGACTCGCAGATGTCCCGGTCTTCCTGCTGGATGCGATCACCGACATTGATGCTCGACAGATTGTGCTCGCGCGCGGATTCAGAAACGTCTGCGAAATAAAAGTCGAAAACAACCTCCGTGCGGTTGACTGCCAGGGGCCGGACGACGTTCGCATCTAAAACTCCTTCATAATAATTCAGCATCAAGTTCGGATAGAGCCAGTAGTACAAGGCTCGCCGGCCGGTAGTGGGGTAAGTTTGTGCATATGATGCGAAACACGCTCCCGCCGCTCGCGTCCAACGATTTGTTGGATGGCGTGGTCGCATAAGCAAATCTGCCGCCACAATATTATTTTCCGCCACCCCCGAACAATTCTTGCGGCTTGACCAGAGATAGCGCATAGAAAAGCGCTTGACACCCGGCGACTCCTACCAGGATTTCGACCGGGCCAAAGTAACCCGTCAAAAGAAACAGCAAACCAGCTGCGGACGTCCAAAAGGAAGTCATGCCCCTAAAGATGTGTTGGTGCTTCCTCTCGGCAAATTTCTCTGACGGAATAGCGCGCTTGTTCCGTCGGAAAAGCGCCTGAACAAACAGGAGTAGTCCTGCGAAGCCAGTGATCCCTAGCATGATTGCGATTGCGATCAACATCGCGTTGCGTTCAGGAGCAAGCCATCCAATGGTTGAGTTGACGCGGCGGCGCGAATCAAAGCACTCTGCGCTTATATCACCGATCCATGTGAGCACAAAGCAAAAAGCGGCGAGACTTTCGCCTCGCCGCTGATTCAATAAGTTAGGAACCCGCCCCTATTCTGTGGGCTTATCGGAAAGGCCCATGCCGATATGCCCTAAGCCGACTGCTATGTTCCCGATAGAATCAGCAATGTCTTCGATGGCATCCTTAATGTCATCGAGTTCGTGGATCGAAATGGTTTGTTCGATAACCGAGACGCCGTAAGACTCTGTTTGAATCACCGCCTGAGAATAGACTTCATTACCCACTTTCAAATCGCCATGAAGTTCCCACCCTTCTTTGAGAAGCGCGTGAACTTCATCCTCGGTATCTTGGGCATCCTTGTGTGAAACGATCTTGTATCCAACGGTGGCCATTAAGCCGCTCCTTTCGCCTGTGCATCCTCAAACTCTAGTTCATCCTCTGGAATGCCTGTGCTTGTTTCCTTCGCGGCATAAAACCGTTGGCCGTTTTGCTCGCCCAGTTCCCCGGTGATCGTCACCGGCTGGTCGTGGTCTTTGTTGCGCCAAATAGCGGATCGTGGGCGCTCAAGCTCAGCTTGCGTCGGGAAAGTATCCTTTTGAAGTTCGAGGAATAGCTTTAGTTTTTCAATGCCTTCTTGCGTAACAGGCCCAACAAAAACGATTTGAGCCTCACTGTTTCGCGTTGTGTTCAGCCGGAACTCTTTTGCCTGAGCAGGTGCATTCACAAAGGCGTTGCTCTTGAATATCTGGCCAAGTTCTGCGGCGGTTGCGCTTCTCAGGTTGGGTTCTTGCACCGGTTTTCCTCCGGCGGGCTTATTTTCAGGTTCCGTTTTGTTGCCCGCATCGGTCGGAGTATAGCCGCCTTCCAACAGCTTGGCAAGATTTATTGTCGCCCGAAATACCTTAATAAAGTCGGCGACAGTGTTCGTGTTAAAGCCCTTTTCCAGCACCAAATCGCTTCTGAGCGAGGCGTCTGAAGGGAGAACATCCTTATAGCGACCTAGCAAATCCTTGAAAAGGGCCGGACTACGACCCGCCTCTCGAAGTATGCTCAGCCGCTCCGGACTCCCCTCCGGGAGTTCGAAGTACCGAAAACAGTTATCCGAAACTCGCCATCTACCGGGCTCTGGTTCAGTGATAAGCCCATACTGGCGCAAGGCAGAGAATGCTCGCCCCGCCGGGCCAGTTTCCGGGTTGTCATAACCCATGTGCCCCAGCAGTACCTGGGGCGTCGCTGGGAGCCTATTCTCTGCGTCGTAAATACTCCGAGCTTTAGTCAGTGCGTCTCCAAGACTTAGTGAGGGGTAATTGGGGCTTCTTACTGCCCTTTTCTTTGGTGGCGGGTTCACCGCCGCTTTGTCATCAGCCATAGTCATAACCTCCGCCAGATACTGTACAGCAGCTATCCCCGCCAGCGCAAGCGGAATTTTTCCGCTAGTGAAAAATATTTATCGGATATTTAGCCGCTAGGGGTAGACAGCGGCCAAATTAGTCTATATAGTGAGTTCCGTTCAGAGGTCTTTGAATGATGTTAGATAATTAGTCCCTTGCATTCACCGCTTTAACTTACCGATGCCAGGGGCGATAACAAAGGAAAGACCCGCTCTGTGGTGTCCGTCGAAGATTCCCAGAGCGGGTCGTGGTAAGCGTTTTATTTAGAAGCCCCGCCAGTTGCTTGTAACAGCCAGCGAGGCCATTGAAAACCTAAACGCGATTGCTCGCATTCAAGCTTCCGAACAAAAGCATTGTGAGCCAATTCGCAGAAAGAATCAAGGCTCATAATGACCTGCCATAACTGCCAACTTAAAGCCGTCAAAGCGGGAAAAGACCGCAAGGGCACTCAACGTTTTCTCTGTCGCAACTGCAAGCGTTACTTTCAGGCAGAGGCCGAAAGGCTTCTCGGTAATATGTACCTCAGCGAAGAAAAGTCTTTGATGGTTCTGAGACTTTTGCTTGAGGGTAACAGCATCCGATCCATTGAACGGATCACGGGCATCGAAAAGAAAACTATCACCCGCGTCCTGCTAAACGCTGGCGAACATTGCGAGCAACTGATGGCGCGGAAGATCAAAGGCGTGGCCGTCAAAGACGTAGAGGCCGACGAGATTTGGGGCTTTGTGGGTTGTAAGAATCGCCACAAGCTCAACAAAGGGATCACCGATCCGAAGCTGGGCGATGCGTATACGTTTGTTGGAATTGAACGCAACACAAAGCTTGTTCTGGCGTGGCATCTGGGCGAGCGCGGAAGGGGCGACTGCGAGGTTTTCACTGAGAAGCTACACGAAGCCACCAGCGGTCAATTCCAACTAACCACAGACGGATTCAAGCCCTACGAGAGCGCGGTTAGTTATTCACTCGGAACCCGCGTTGACTACGCGATGCTGATTAAAGTCTATGGCGCGAACCCTGACGGCGAACAGAAGTATTCGCCACCCGTCGTGGTGGAAACAGCAACGAAGATAATGATCGGAAATCCTGACCCTAGCAGAATATGTACTTCAATCGTTGAGCGTTCAAATCTCAGCATGAGGACATCGATCCGCCGTCTTACTCGCCTGACAAATGCTTTCTCTAAGAAGTGGGAACATCTAAAAGCAATGCTGGCGGTGTACTTCGCTTACTACAACTTCTGCCGGATTCACAGTTCGATCCGTTGTACTCCGGCAATGGAAGCGGGTATAACGAGTCATGTATGGGAGTTAAGGGAATTGCTGTGCGCGTAATTGAGGTCTGGTT
>JAWVEM010000234.1:0-5990 GCA_033856735.1 Blastocatellia bacterium | reverse complement strand
CGTTCCTTGGGCGGGAACGCGGCGAGATGAATGCGCGAAGGGCCGGGGTAGAAGGTTTCACTCATGATGGTCTTAGTCGTCTTGCACTTCCAGCGACCGAATCAATTGCTCAAGGAGTTCAAGGTTTGGTTGAAATTTATTCGCAGGCAGCGCCTCAAGCTTTGTCAAAACTGGACGCAAGTAGTGCTGGTATTCATTTGACTTGTGCAAGAGCAAATAGTTTTTTTCGTCCCAGGCAACTACATTAGGCTCGTCACCCTTTGGAAGAAACGGCGCTCCGACTGAGAACTCAGCGTAAACATAGTATTGGCCGTCATTGGTAATTCCCTGGAATGCATATTCTAGTCCTTCGTTGGTTATTTGCGCGGTCTCGGTGTCCCATTGAGTAAGAAAGAACACTCCTTTTCCATTCTTGAAATTGACGTATTTGAGGTGAGAGATAAAAGCCTGCGTCGCTTCCCAAAACGGAAGGAAGGCCATTTGAGGATAATCGTTACCCATCGTGGCAAAGGAAGGGTCCCGTACTTTGGAAATAAACGATTTGAGATCTCCCTGAGCCGGCATCTTCTCTAATAAGATCCTCAGAACTCGCACTTCTTCATCCACATCTGGCCCCCAATCTCCGGTAGGAGGAATCGTGGTTTTCGCCATTTCCATACTTGCCTGGTGCATCGCATCCCTGAACTTGGTGATGGAGAATACCCTAATCTCGGGATCGTTTTCCGGCATCGATCGGGGACGCGGGTAGTCCACCAAAGTAAAGGCAGGATGCTCAGGAACGATATCCGACGGTTTACTGTCAGTCATCGCAGGAATCGTTTCCGCTTTCACTCCTTTTGCCAATGATTGATCGAAAGTAAAGCTAACTCCGCCGTAACTCACGGTGTTGGTCTTGATGACAACGGGCTGAGAGGCGGGTTTGGCTGGCGCAGTCTGGGGCGATTGGCGACGAAGCAAGGGGCGGATCGAGATGACGCCGATGCCGCCCAGCAGAAAAACGATCAGAGTTGTAACGATTGCCCGCTTCACTTCATTTCCTGTCCATCCAATAATTCGGCTCGCGATGAAGGTGCATCACCGCTAATATTCGAATCTCGTCAGTCTTGACTCGGTAAACAATACCGTAAAGAAAAGTTTTCAATGCGCGGCGGCGAGTCTTTTGGGATAGCCGTTGCCAAGCGTTTGGAAAGTCGAGGATTCGCGAGATTGCCATTTCAGTCTCAGCGCGAAATCGATCACCCAACTCTTCACGAATGCTGTCGTAGTGACTCTCAGCGTCTTCGAGTTCCTTCTCCGCGTCGGATGAAAGGAGTAGTTCATCGCTTATATCGAGCGCGCAACCTATTCATCACTTCCTCGCCCGGAATCGGCGTCACTGTTCCGTCTTCTATTTCCTTGTCACGTCGCTCGGCCTCGTCCGCCCAAAGCGCGTCAATCCTCTTCTGATCCTCGGCGTCCAAGCTTTCGAGCAGATGCTCCGCCAGCATCGCCCGAGTGCCCGCAGGAAGGGCCAAAGCGGCGCTAATTATCTCTTCATATGTACTCATGTGTTTCTCTACTCTCACTCTGACTAGCGTGCTCGACCGTAATGCCAAGGATATTGCCGCTTTGATCGAAATCCAAAACAGTATTCTCGTCGAGATCTTTAGACTCGGTTACTTCCACCGCTTTGAGCTCGATATAGAGCGTGTCAGTGTCCTCAAAATATTTAATATTCATGGCAATTGGATGAGTTTTCCACAGTAAGTCTAACACGCGCCGCAAGCGCGATGTAGCATTGCATCGAGGCCGGTTCACGCCAACGGCACTGACTGTCCCGCCTGCACGTAAGCATGCTCAAAGAGCATCAACCCGATTAACGCTAACGGAGAGCCGCCGATGCCCACCGAGGTGCTCACGTATCCTAAGAGGGCCAGCCACGGCAGCAATCCTCCAACTATCGACAGGACAATTCCGATCCAAAATTCCCTCTGGTAACGGCCGTGCACCATCTCCCATATCGCCAGGCGCGCGTGCGCCGTCGGATGTGTCAGCGAAACTTCGCCCCAGATCATTAGCAAGTGCAGGAGACTCGTGACGGCAAGGATCCAGAGTGAAGCGACGAGAGCGAGGGGCACCGCGTCGATGAATGCCGGTATTGTGCGCGTCCCTTGCGACCACGCCGCGATTGGCAGGAAGACCGCGGACCCGAGCAGCAACGCTTGCACGAACAAGTGTGGCGGCAGAAGTGGATTCTGCCAGAGGTCGCGCGCCTTTGCCTGGGCGAAAAGATATGCGGTGTAGATGGCCGTCATCGTCGCCAGCGGCATGCCTGGAATGATGAGCCACCACTGCATTGAGGTAGCCCACGAACTCATGATCCGGTTGGCTGCCAGCGGATCGTGAACCGTTCTGAACCCGAGAATGCTTGCGAGAAAATGTAGCGCCAGCACCAATGAATAGCCGGCAATGATGAACGCGCCTTTCACCAGCCAGCTCTTCCACTGCGGCCGTGTGAAGATCATGTAGAAGCGCGCCGGATGCTCGAGGTCCCAAATCAACAAGAGTCCCGTCAGTCCCAGAAACGCGCCTGAAACGATCGGCGTGGCCCATAGCCATAAGGAACTTTGCGGACTCATGAATCCAAACAGGACCAGCAAAGCTGCGACCAGGTAAACACCTGAAGCGATCCCTTTCGTCCACGTGTACAGACTCACGCGCCAGTCCCAGGGAATCGAGTGCGCGATGTCGTAACTCAACAAGGCCGCGGCCGAGCTGTTGTTGAAAGTCGGATTGCCCGAGACGACGTGACCGCTCGACTGTTGCTGCTCGCTCCACATGAACAATCCGGCCTCGGGGCGTTGGGCCGCGAGCGGATCGAGCGTCGCCTGGTGCGCGCCTTTATAGAAAAGCTTGGGCAGCGTTTCTTTCTCCGGACGGCGCACGTTCACCGGCTCGCGATTAATGATTTGCCCGACGTATGACGAAGGATCGTTCATGTCGCCGATCAGGATCGCCTGCGTTGGGCAGACGACGACGCACGCGGGCTCTAAGCCAACGTCGATCCGGTGTGCGCAGAAGTTGCACTTCTCAGCCGAATGATCTTCCGGGTTGATGAAGATCGCGTCGTAAGGGCAGGCAGCCATGCAGGCTTTGCAACCGATGCAAATCGATTTATCAAAATCGACAATGCCGTCAGCACGCTGGAACATCGCGGTCGTCGGACAGGCGGTCACGCAGGGCGCGTGCGCGCATTGGTTGCAGCGCGTCACCTGATGTGCGCGGCGCACCTGGGGAAACACACCCACGTCGACGTGCTTGACGTAGGTGCGAGTGACGCCAATCGGCACGACGTTCTCGGACTTGCAGGCTGTCGTGCACGCATGACAACCGATGCAGCGAGTGTGGTCGATCACCTTCGCCCATTGGACGCGATCCTGGCGAGCTGGTTCTGGCTCGATCATTCTGCCTTTGCACGGACGATGAAATTTACGCGGCGGAATATATCATGGAACGTTGTTAGTTGGGGTTTGATTTCCCTTAGCGCCTTTGCATGAAACTACGAGATCGCGAGTTTTGTCACGCAAAGGCGCAAAGGAAGATCGGAAGGGGCTAAGAAGAACAGGTCCATGGTCCCTCGGTTCGCGACTACTGGTCAGAACTCAGTTATGCGATATTAGCCGTCGCTGTTTTGTAAAGGTTCCAAGTGAAAGAGCGTCTACTCCAATACCTCTCATGTCCTTCGTGCGCCGGCACGATCTCTCTGTCGTCGGACAAACGCGACGCGGAAGAAATCATCGAGGGCCAACTCGCGTGCTCGGCTTGTTCACGTTCGTGGCCAATCGTACGCGGCGTGCCGCGGTTTGCTTCACTCGACGAAGTCGAGGCAGAGAAAGCCGCCACCGCCGCGGGTTTCGGTTGGCAATGGCAACATTTCACTCAGGCCGATGACAAGTATGAACAGCAGTTTCTCGGCTGGATCGCTCCGGTCTTGCCTGAGTTTTTCAAAGACAAGATCGTGCTCGAAGGTGGATGCGGCAAAGGACGTCATACTCAACTGGCCGCGCAGTGGGGAGCCCGCGAGGTGATCGGCGTGGACCTGAGCGCCGCGGTGGAAACCGCCTTCGCGGCGACTCGTCATTTGCCGAACGCGCATATCGTCCAGGCTGACATTTACAATCTGCCGTTCGCCCGCGTGTTTGATTATGCGTTTTCTGTGGGCGTGCTGCATCACTTGCCCGACCCGCGCGGCGGTTTCAAATCATTGGCGTCGAAGGTCAAACCGGAAGGGCACATTTCAGCCTGGGTCTATGGCGCTGAAAACAATGAATGGATTACTCGTTGGGTGAATCCCTTGCGCCAACGTCTGACGTCACGCATGAACCCGAGCGCGTTGTTGCAGCTTTCAAAAGTTCCGGCTGCGCTCATGTTTGCGGCAACCAAACTGGTCTACGGCCCTCTGAATCGTTCGACGCGTGGTGCATCTCTGGCGCGCCATCTTTTCTACAACGATTACCTTAACGCGATCGCGCCGTTCGGCTGGCGGGAACAGCACACGATCGTCTTTGACCATCTGGTTGCTCCCACGGCGTTCTACATTTCCCGCGAAGAGTTCGCCGCCTGGTGGCGTGAAATTGGCGCCGGCGAAGTCGTTATTAGCTGGCATAACAGCAATAGTTGGCGAGGATTTGGGCGGGTTGAAGTTGGGAGTTCCGCCTTCAGGCGGTCTGGACATCAATAACCCTCAAGAGCTGGAACTTCAAGGCCCGCATACAAGGCGGGACTCCGCACGCCAAAGTCGTTGACGGCCCTTTGCGCGACCCGCTATAGTGAAATTGGTCCTGGCGTTTGCCCAACCGCCTCTGACGCGTTCGAACCCTTTGGGGTTTCTTGCCCTTAACCCTCTCACTTATTTAAAGAAACCTGAACTGGATTCTCCCGAGTATTTCTATGCCCATGAAAATTGACGACCTCCTGGTCACTGCGATTGCCCATTCTGCCTCAGACCTACATTTGAAAGTTGGTTCGTTTCCCGTGATGCGCATCGGCGGCGAGTTGCATCCGATCGTTGAAGCGCCAAAGCTTTCTCCGGAAGACACGCTCGACATGGCGTTTTCGATGATGTCGAACCGGCAGAAGCAGAAACTCAAGGAAGTTTCGGAAGTTGACATCGCTTACAGCGTCAGCGGCCTGGGCCGTTTTCGCGCGAACATTTTTCAGCAGCGTGGATCAGTCAGCCTCGTGCTGCGCGTGATTCCCGATCAAAGCCGGAGCACGGCGGCGCTCGGACTACCGCCGGTGATCGACAAGATAGCCGAAGAGCGGCGCGGCCTGATTTTGGTGACGGGCGCGACCGGTTCGGGAAAGTCGACCACGCTGGCAGCGATGATCGACCGCATCAATTCGACGCGCTCGGGACACATCGTAACCATCGAAGACCCGATCGAGTTTCTGCATCGCGACAAGAAAGCTTTCGTCACGCAACGCGAAGTCGACGTCGATACTCGTTCTTTCGCCGAAGCGCTGCGCGGCGCGCTGCGCCAGGATCCCGACGTAATTCTGGTCGGCGAGATGCGCGATCTCGAAACGATCGAGACGGCCCTTACTGCCGCTGAAACCGGCCATCTGGTCCTTTCGACCTTACACACTCTGGACGCGACCGAAACGATTACGCGCATCGTTTCCTCGTTCCCGTCGCACCAACAGAAGTCCGTGCGCATACAGTTGTCAGGAATCTTGAAGGCGGTGATCTCGATGCGTCTGGTGCGGGCGGCGAAGGGAGCAGGCCGGGTGCCGGCGATCGAGGTGATGGTTTCGACCGGCCTGATTCGCGACTACATTATTAACGAAGAGAAGACCTATTTGATCCGCGAGGCAATCGCTAACGGCGCGTCACAATATTCCATGCAGACGTTCGATCAATCGTTGTTCCGGCTGTTGCAATCGCGCCGGATCGGTTTTGCTGAGGCCGTGCACAACGCCACGAACCCGGACGAATTCAAGATGCGAGT
>JAWVEM010000233.1:0-3644 GCA_033856735.1 Blastocatellia bacterium | reverse complement strand
GCCGCCAGCGGGCGGTCGAACTCATGTCATCGAGCAACGAATACACCACCGGCGTGGCCACCAGGGTCAGCAACAACGAAAGAGATTGTCCGCCGATGACTACGATCGCTATCGATCGCCGCTCTTCCGCTCCCGGACCGGTGCCCAGGGCCAGCGGCGCCATGCCGGCAATCAGCGCCAGCGTCGTCATCAGGATTGGCCGCAGCCGGTCGCGATTGCCCTGGATGATGGCCGCTTCTCGCTCCATGCCGAGTGTGCGCAGACTATTCATGTGATCGATTTGCAGGATCGCATTCTTCTTGACCACGCCGAACAACACCAGTACGCCGAGCGCTGAATACAGATTGAGCGTATCGCTCATCAGCCACAGCGAGAGCAACGCAAACGGAACCGAAAGCGGCAGGCTGAGCAGAATAGTGAGCGGATGCACAGTGCTCTCGAATTGCGAAGCCAGAATCATGTACATGAAAATGATCGAGAGCAGGAAGGCCCAGAGAAATTCGACGAACGTTTTTTCCAACTCGCGGCCGCGGCCGGCGACGGTAGTCGAATAAGCCGGCGACAGGTTCATCGCCGTCGCGGCTTTGCGCAGGGCATCGAGCCGATCAGCCAGCGCAAAACCGGGCGCCACGCCGGCGCGCACCGATGCTTGTCTTTGCCGATCCAGTCGATCGATGCGCGAAGGACTGATGTCTTCCTTGATATCCACCAAACTGTCCAGGCGCACCAGTCCGCCGCGTGAAGACGGCACAAAAAGACGGGAGATGGTCGCGCTGTCCTTGCGATCCTGTTCAGTCAAACGCAACTGCACATCGTAGTCTTCGTTAACCGAAGGATCCCGGAAGCGCGAGACCTGATCGTCGCCCCCCACCATCAAACGCAGCGCGGTGGAAATATTCGAGGTGTCGACTCCGAGGTCGGCCGCGCGATCACGGTTGATGTGCACGCGCAGTTCCGGCTTGTCCAGCTTCAAAGTCGTGTCGGCGTCGACGATGCCGCCGATCTCTTTCGTCTTCTCTCGCAAGGCATCGGCATACTTGGCGAGCTGTTGCAGCTCGGGACCGCGAAAGACAAAGTCGATATCGTTGTTGCCGCCGCCAATATTAAAGCTCGGGGCGTTGCGCACGCTGAAACGCAGCGGCGCATACTTCTGCATCCGGCTCCGCACTTCCTGCATCACGTCACGCTGCGTGTAGTTGCCGCGCCAGGCCGCCAACGGATGGCCGCCTTTGATCGCGTCCCAAAGCTTCGTCAAAGAGAATACGCGCTCTTCATGTGGCGCGATGCGCACATAGACTCCCGCCGAGTTGACGGCGCCCAGGAAGGAACCGCCCGACGAAGAGAGAATCAGGCGGACGCCCGGAGTCGAAGCCAGATCTTTTTCGATCGCCAGCATCGTGTCATTCATTGCGTCGATGTTGGTTCCCTCGGGGGCGTTGACGTTCACATCGAACTCGGCTTCATCGACATCGGTGGGGATGTACTCCTGTTTGACGACCCGATAGAGCGGAATACTGGAGAGCGCCACCGCGATCGCAATCACCGCAACCACGGCGCGATGTCGCATGGAAAGCCGCAGCAGCCAGGTGTAAAAGCGATCTATGAACGAATAGAATCCGCGCCGCGAAGAAGCAGCAGACAGCGTATCGTGATGATGTCCGTGCTCTGATGAGTGCCCGGCGGCGGCGTCTTTGGCGCGCAGCAAACGCGCGCTCATCATCGGCGTCAGGGTGAAAGACACGAGCAGCGACACGAGTACGGCCACGGCCGCGGTGATGCCGAACTGAAACAGAAAGCGACCGGAGATCGACGACATGAACGAGACCGGAAGAAAGATGACCACCAGTGAAAACGTCGTGGCCATCACCGCCAGGCCGATGTCGGCCGTCGCTTCCTTGGCGGCGCGCATGGGCGTAATCCGCTTTTCTTCGACAAAGCGGAAGATGTTCTCCAAAACCACAATCGCATCGTCGATCACGACGCCTACCATTAACACCAGGGCCAGCATCGTCACGCCATTGAGCGTGAAATTCATCGCGCGCATCATGGCGAAAGTTGAAATTACCGAACACGGAATCGCTATCGCCGCGATCAGAGTTGATCGCCAGGAACGCATGAACAGCAGCACGACCAGGCTGGCGAGGATGCTGCCCAGCACGAGGTGACGCGTAATTTCGTGCAGCGCCGCGCCAATGTACCGCTCCTGGTCGCGAATCACTTCCATCTTCACATCCGCCGGTAACTGCGCGGCGACACGCGCCAACTGGTCCTTGACGTTGTGAATGACTTCAACTGTGTTCGCGCCGGATTGCCGGCGAATCTCGAGGGTAACTGTGGGCACGCCGTTCAGGCGCGCAATGGAACGCTGCTCTTTCGTGCCGTCTTCGACCCGGCCGATGTCTCGTATCTTTACGGGTGAGCCGTTGATGTTCGCCACCACCAGCTCTTCCATCTCGCGCGGATTGGTGTAGCGCCCCAGCGTGCGCAGAACCAGTTCGCGCTTTCCAGTCTCGACGTTGCCACCCGGAACGTCCGCATTCTGGCGTTGCAGAGCGTCACGCACTTGTGTGATCGAAATCTTGTAAGCGGCCAGCCGCTCGGCATCGATCCAAACATTAATCGCGCGATCGAGTCCGCCGGAAACGTTCACCTCACCTACTCCGCCCGAACGTTCGAGCTGCACGCGCACAACCTTGTCAGCGTATTCGGTCAGTTCGCGAATTGAGCGTTTACCGGAGAGCGCGATCGTCAGTACCGGCGTGCTGTCGTTATTGAACTTTGCCACCACCGGCGGCTTCGCATCGGGCGGCAAATCGCGGATGACCGTGCTGACGCGATCGCGGACGTCCTGCGCCGCAGTGTCAATATCACGATTCAGATTGAAGGTTGCCAGAACGATCGAATTACCCTGGACGGACACAGAACGCAGGTTGTCGATGCCATCGACAGTGTTGACGACTTCCTCGATGCGTTGTGAGACGAGCGTCTCCATCTCTTCCGGGGAGGCGCCGGGAAGGTTGGTGCGCACGCTGACCGTGGGAAGATCTACGGACGGAAAGCGATCGACGCCGAGCTTGAAATAGCTCGCCGACCCGACCACGACCAGCGATAAAACGATCATCGCAGCAAAGACGGGACGGCGGATACAAATTTCGGCGAGCTTTTGCACTTACGTCTAGTTCACTCGTTCCTGCCAAAGTTTGGGATCACGACTCCCATGTAGCACCGCGATTACTTCTATTCGATCCGATAGCACGCGATAGTAAGTCAGGTAGGGGAACGTTCGAAGCTTTCCTCGGCGGACGTCGCGGAATACCATCGCATACATTAGCGGCATCGCTTCAATTCTAGTGATGGCCTCGTCCAACGCGACTGAGAAGCTTTCTCCTAGACCAGGTGTCTGCTGTTCGTACCAGTCTCGCGTCTGAAGCACGTCGGCTTGGGCCTCTGGTCTGAATACCGCAGTCAGGTTCATGACTCTTCACGAAGTCGCCGCTTGACCTGTTCCCAGGGAATGGCGGCGTTCGGATCGGCATCAGCAACGGTCAATCGACGTTCCAGCTCCTTGCGGTGCCATTCGGGAACCGGCAACTCATCCAAAGAATCTGGAATGCTGTCCCAAAGTTCCCCGATAAGGTCCAGGC
>JAWVEM010000232.1:0-13865 GCA_033856735.1 Blastocatellia bacterium | reverse complement strand
CTGAATGCCCCGTAGCCTTCCTGCCATCCAAACTTTCCTTGGCTCGGAAAAGTGTCGTGGACCCATTTCGATGAGCCGCCCTTGATTAGCTGAACGGCTTTGGCGAAACTCATCATGCCTGGAAGCGACAACAATGCATGGAGGTGATCCGAAGTGCCACCTATTGCGAGTGCCTTCATTCGGTTTTCTCTGGCGATCCCTCCCAAGTACGGCCAGAGGCGCGATTCCAAGTCTGAGTCTATGAAGGGATAGCGTTCTTTCGTGCTGAAGGTGCAATGCATGAGGTTGCTGACATAGGCGTGCGACATGTGAATTCCTCTTTAGTCGTCCGCTTTGCGGACTCTGTTGTCTAACTGGACATTGATCCCAGCGATGAATCGCTGGGCTATTATCAAGCGTCCGCGCGGCCTCAAATTGTCGCGGCGCATAGTAGAGGAAAAAGTCGAAACGCGAAAGTAAGGAAAGTTGCATGCAGTCCGCGCAGCGGACGAATGAAAATAGCCCACCGATTTATCGGTGGGATCAGATGCGATAATGAATGCCAGTCCGTGGAGCGGACGGCTGAAATTGAAGTCAGGCGACGATGAATTCAGTCGCCCGCTTCACGGGCTTGCGAAACGGCTGGTTCGTTTTCCCCAGCACTGAAGTGCTGGGCTATTCTCAAGCGTCCGCTGCGCGGACTCATAAGCGTAGGGGCCTTATCGACGTATTTGATCTCTCCCAAATAATCCTTGCCGCCTCGTGCGAATCGAACGATAATCCACGGCAACTTCACTTCGGAGGTTTCTTATGTCCAACACAGTTACGGCTCGGGAACATTGGGACAAAGCGTTTGATTATTTTTGGAAACGTAACCGCCGCCTGACTATCAAGGAAGCTCGTTTGGCGATGAAACTCAATCCAAGCCTGGCCCGACCGCACTGGATAATCGGGCAGGCATATTTCATTGAGCCCGAGGATCGCGAAGCGGCGCTCAGAGAGTTTCGCGAGCTTGTAAGGAAAGACCCACGCTGGCCGGAGGGTCATGCGAGTCTTGGCGCAACTTTGATGAAGCAGGGACGTGTTGATGAAGCTTTGAAGTGTGTGCGCGAGGTGCTGCGGCTCAAGCCCAACTACAAGTGGGCGCAGGTTGAGATGGCGAAGCATCTGCTCAAGCGTAACGAATACCGCGAAGCGATTGCGGTGTTGCGAGCCAAACCCAGCCCTTCACCTTTCTACACCGTGGCGGATGCTTACCTGATGCTCGATGACCTTCTAGTCAGGTGGGGCCAGCCTATCGAAGAGCGTCGCAAAGTTTGGGAACAGATCCTTACCCTCGATGAATCCATTCCCGCTTTTCATGTCGCGCAGGTCGAAGTGAGAAAGCGGATGGATGAAGTGTCAGAAGCCCGCGCGTAAGCAAGGGCGACGCCCGCCACAGTCACCCATCGAGATCAATACAACAGTTAGCCGCAAAGTTTCTAAAATCTTGAGTCTGTCGACCTGGGAGGCCCTTCCTTACGGTCGGGCTTCTGACACGCCCTTCAGTGGAAGCCGCCGGTGGCCCCGGTCTGTCCCAATCATTCCCACTCGATGGTGCTCGGAGGTTTTGAGCTGATGTCGTAGACGACTCGGTTGACGCCTTTTACTTCGGACACGATTCTCGTGGAGATTCTCGCCAGCACGTCGTGCGGGAGGCGGGCCCAGTCGGCGGTCATGCCGTCGACGCTGGTGACGGCTCGAACTGCGATTACGCGTTCGTAGGTGCGCTCATCGCCCATCACTCCGACTGTTGATATTGGCAAAAGCACCGCCAGGGCCTGCCAAACAAAATCATACAAACCAGCGCGCCGCAGTTCCTGGTCGAGAATCCGATCGGCCGCGCGCAGGATGCTGAGCCGTTCTTCGGTCACGTCGCCCAGGATGCGCACGGCCAAACCCGGGCCGGGAAATGGATGACGAGAGAGGATCTCTTTTGGGACCCCGAGCTCGCTGCCGATGAGCCTGACCTCGTCCTTGAACAACTCGCGCAGAGGCTCGATCAGTTTCAGGTTCATCTTTTCCGGCAGGCCGCCAACGTTATGATGACTCTTGATGGTCGCCGATGGTCCGCGCACCGACACTGACTCAATCACGTCCGGATAGAGAGTTCCCTGCACCAGGAAACCGACGCCGCCGATCCGTTTGGCTTCTTCTTCGAAGACCTCTATGAAAAGAGCGCCGATACGTTTGCGCTTAATTTCCGGATCGGTCACATCTTTCAAAGCGTCGAGAAAGCGTTGGCTGGCGTCGATGCCCTGAATGTTCAGTTGCAGCTTCTGTTTCAGCAGAGCGAGCGTCGTTTCGAACTCGCCTTCGCGCAACAGGCCATTGTTAATAAACAAGCAGATCTGGCGGTCTCCGATGGCTCGATGCACCAGCGCGGCGGCTACTGAAGAATCAACACCGCCAGACAGTCCGCAAACGGCCCGACCAGTTTCGCCGAGCTGCTCTTTGATTCGTTCGGTCTGTTCCGCAATTGCAGCCGTGGGTGTCCAGTCACCTTTGCAGCCGCAGATTTCAAATAGAAAGTTGCGCAGGATTTGCGCGCCGAGGTGTGTGTGTGCGACCTCCGGATGGAACTGCACTCCATAGATCCCGCGCTCGGGGTTCTCAAAGGCGTTGACCGCGTCAATCGTCTCGGCCGTCATGCGAAAACCTTCGGGCAAAGTGGTGACATGATCGCCATGGCTCATCCACACGTCCATTTCAACCGGCAGTCCGGAAAATAAACGGCTCGTCGGATCGACCACCTGCAAACGCGCGTAGCCGTATTCTCTATTTGTCGAAGGACGCACCTCTCCACCCAGGCCGTGAGCGATCAGTTGCAGCCCATAGCAAATACCCAACACCGGACAGTGCGCGCTCTCGAGCAAGTCAGGCTGCGTGCGCGGTGCGTCGCTATCGTAGACTGAGGCGGGACCACCCGAGAGGATTAATCCGCGTGGTTGGCGCGATTGAATCTCCGCGGTCGAGACATTGTAAGGAAGAATCTCGCAGTAAACTCCGGCTTCGCGCACCCTGCGTGCGATCAGTTGAGTGTACTGGCCGCCAAAGTCGAGTATGATTACGTTTTCGTGACTTGTGCTCTGCAAAAAAGGAAAACCTCCGTGCCAGGTTATGCGTCAAACATGCCAGAACTTATTTAAGGTCTGATTATAGGTTCGCAGTAGAGAGCCGAGCAAAGCAAGTTGCCGGAAATGAAAGTACGCAGATTTAGATGGATCGCGATTCTGTACCCTCACAAATGAAACCCTGGAAGATCATTGCAGAGTCTCTTTGCTTTCTGGCGCTGTTTGTTTCCTTCAACGGATCGGCAGTGCGGGCCCAGGTCGAACTCTCGCAGCCGCTCGTCGTAAGGTGGCGCTATCAATCGGATCAAATATCCAACCTGACGCCCGCGGCTGATAAGACAACTGTGTTCGTGTCCCTGGCCCAGGGCACTCTGGTCGCGCTGAATGCGTCGGACGGCAAACTGCTATGGCGAGCTGAGGCCGGTGGTGAATTTTCCGCGGCTCCAACTACTGACGTCCGCAGTGTCTACGCCGCCACCAGGTACTCTGAGCCTGACCACGGCCCGGTCCATGGGACGTTGCGCGCTCTTAGCAAATCAACCGGGGTGACCTTGTGGATGAGAACTTTGCCCGGTCCACTCGCGGGCAGTCTTGTTGCCGGCGAGAATGCTCTTTTTGCGGCTAGCATCGATGGGAGAGTCTATGCTTTTGACAAGCATACCGGGCTCACACTGTGGATTAATCAGTATTCCGAAGCCTTCGCTAGCCAGCCTTTGCTGGCTGGTAAGCTGGTCTATCTCGGGAGTGACGCTGGCAATCTCCTCGCGCTTGATCAGGCGACCGGCCAGTTGGTTTGGCAGTACCACACACACGGAGCCATTCAGGGTCCAATCGCCGTTGCCAACGGCACAGTTTATTTTGGCTCCGGGGACGGATACGTGTATGCCTTCAGCGAGGTGCGCGCCAAACTGCTTTGGCGTCGTCGAACCGGCGCCGCGGTGCAGGCCGTCGCGATCGTTAACAACGGATTAGTCGCCGCGTCTCTCGACAATTTCGCTTACCTGCTGTCGCTCAACAAGGGTGCGCTGGTGTGGCGGCGTCAGCTTCCCGGCCGGATACCCGCCCGGCCCGTGACGGCGTCCGACGGGGCACTCTTCACTCCGCTTTCGACCGATAGCGCGGTGGTCCTCAGCCTCCATGATGGCAAGCCCGCGAATACTCTTTTGCTCGGCGAAGAAAACAGCAGCAGCGCCGCGCCCATCATGATCGACAACCTGGTTCTCATCGCGACTTCACACGGATTGCTGGCGTTTGCTGCTCCACAGCAAAGTCCCGCGCGATAGAAATGTCTTGAAAAGAAAGGGAGCGGGTGGTTAGACTTCGCGCATCTCTGCGGCCTGTTTGTCCGGCGAGCGCCGGCCCAGGGAGGTAAGGCCGCGAGAGAGCAGGCCATGGACCACATACGCAATCACCAGCAGCAGCAGGACCCATTGCGAGTAAAGATAGATCAAACCAACCAAAGCGATCATCGCGATCACGAGCCGGGCATTGCGCCTGCCTACCCCGATCGATTTGAAACTCGTAAAGCGTAAAGTGCTGACCATCAGCAGACTCAGAAATCCCATCAACACCATCATCAAAATCGCCAGGACTTCTGAGCGATGCGGTGCGTATTTGATCGGCGTCGGCGCAAAGTGAACTATTGCGGCTATCAGGCATCCCGCTACTGGAATCGGCAGACCAACAAAGCTCTTCTTATCTACCTTGGGCGTTCCCTCGGCAAGCGGACGCGGACGTGAAGCCTGGACATTAAACCTGGCCAGGCGAAAGCCGCCGCAAATTACAAACATGAAAGAAATAAACCAGGCGAGTTGCCGCGCGTTGCTCCAATCCTGCAGGGCCGTACCGTAACCCCAGGCATAAGCGAGAATCGCCGGAGCCAGACCGAATGAGACGATGTCAGCCAGCGAATCCAGTTGGATTCCGATTTCGGTCGTGCTCCTGGTCATGCGGGCAATCCGTCCGTCCAGACAGTCGCAGACAAAAGCCCAGCCGATTGCCATCGCCGCATAATCAAAACGCTGCTCCGCTGCTCTTATCTGAGCGGGACCGCCAATTCCCAGCAGACTAAATCCACTCATCGTGGCCATCAGCGAATAAAAGCCGGCGAGAATATTCATCGCTGTAAACAGCGACGGGACCAGGTACACGCCTTTCTTCAGGCCCTTGTGGCCAGCCGGCGCCGGCGTTGGGCCAAAGCGCGCGCCCGATTGGAGACGTGGGATACTCATCCTTTGATTCTTCCTACAATGGTCACGCCACCGCGGACCCGCATGCCTTCGCTAACCATGACCTCGACATTGGGCGGTAACAACACATCGGTTCGTGAGCTGAACTTTATCATGCCGAAACGTTCCCCGCATTTTACCCTGTCCCCCGCCTGCTTCCAACACACAATGCGGCGGGCCAGGATGCCGGCTATCTGGGTGCACCTCACAGTCAACCCATCGCCTTGAATTGTCAAGGTATTCTGCTCGTTCACCAACCGCGAATCTTCCTTCGTCGCCATCCGATAACGTCCCCGTTTGTAGGCTATCTCTGTAATCACGCCACTGATCGGCGAGCGGTTTATGTGCACGTCGATGGGCGAAAGAAAGATGCTGATTAGTGAGTCTGGATTATCTTTGCCATCGGCCAGCCTGACTAGGGTGACCAGACCGTCGGCAGGAGCAACGACGATGCCGGCCTCTGCCGGCGCCGTTCGTCGCGGGTCACGAAAAAAGTACGCCATAAAAGCCGCGACCAGGATAAAAGGAATTGCCAGCACCCAGTAACCAAGAACCACCGGCGCGACCGCCAGTACCAGAGGGATGACTACATATGGAATTCCATCGCGAACCATCGTTTGATGCGCACGCGGATTGCGCGTGCGCGTGATTCCACGGGCGGGAAGAGCACGCCAGCGGGGCTACTCCGCTGGGGACATGTCACGACCGTGCCACTTTCCGTCAAATCCTGTAAAGAACAAAACGGGGCGACCAGCAGCTCTGTCGTCCCCGTTCGAGTTAATAAAGATTAGAATCAACCGGACACGCTGCCCGGGCGAATCAAATTTAGTGCTCTGTGTGCGCGGCTTTCTCGTGCTGGAGCATCAATGAATGCATCTGGTCTTTTATCGCAAGCTTCTTCTTCTTCAGCGTCACCTCTTCCAACTGCTCTTCATCGCTCGGATATGCAAGTGCGGACAGTTCACCTAAACGCTCTTCGTAACGTCCGTGCTCGCGGGCAAGTTCGCGAAACTCGGAGTTACTTGTCATTAATTCGTCCTTCACGCTCTCCGTCTTGGTTATTTCCATATTAGTATTCTCCTCTCGATTGATTGGTTGGAAAGAAACTGCTTGCAGGTGAGAAAAGCCCGAGGCAAATCGTCATGGCCGAAATGGTAGCCCAATCATAGGGCGCAAATCAAGGCAAAGTTTCCAACTTAAGGGACATTAGCACCGCATCCTCGACGGGGTCATTGTAATAGCGCTTGCGCCTGCCCGTCACTTGAAACCCGGAGCGTCGGTAAAGGCCCTGCGCCGCATCGTTAGCGGCGCGCACCTCGAGGAACGCGAGGTGCGCCCCCTGTTTGCGACCTTGTGCCAGTAAAGTGGACAAGAGTTTGGCCGCAATTCCCTGCCGCTGAAACTCCGGTCTCACCGCCACATTGTTAATGTGAAGCTCACCGGCTATTACACGCGAGACGATGAAACCGGCAATAAGATTACTCGGGCCTTGAGCTGGGCCCTCCGTTGCAGGTCTGGCAACCAGCATGATTACATCTTCGGGCGATTGCAATTCCTTGTGATAGGCATCCCAACCCCAGGCGCTGATACCGGATAGGTCTTCGATTTCGACAACCTCGAGCAGATCGTGCTCAGTCATGCGAGCGATCGAAAGACTTGAATCAATGATTACTTCTCTCGTTGCCATTTTTCATTGATCTCAGCGTCAGATGCTCTGACGTAAACAGCTTGCAGAGCGTTGGGGCTGACGTTCTCTCCGCGGCGGTACGCGTTCAGTGCCAGGGCGGCTATAGAGCTTGCGAGTTGATTTGTCGAAGGAGCCAGACTCCATCCTTTCTGCTTCGCGCCTGAGTCGTTGAAGGAGATGTTGTGGCTGTCGGCCCATTCTCGCAGAATTTCGTCACGCTGATGGGCGCCTTCGCCGGCCCACAGCAGCTGCGGCGCTTTTCCGTATTTCTCCAGGAGGGCGTTTGGGGATAAGTGCGCCGCGTTGTCCAGTTCCCTTACCTGGCCATCAGCAACTGAAAATAATTGCGCGAAGAGTTCACCCCGCCCAGCGGGCAGCAACGACACCGTGCGCTCTGCCGGACCCGCTGCGTCTGCTATCGCGGCAAGCGTGGAAACTCCCACACAATTTTTTCCGGTGCACACCGCGAACGACTTAATCGTCGCCAAACCGATGCGCAGGCCGGTGAAGCTTCCGGGCCCGACGGCCGCGGCAAACAGGTCAACCTGGCTCAGCTTTACTCCGGCGGCATTGAGAGTTCTTTCAACGGTTTGAATCAAGTCTGTCGAATGCGATGCCGAAGCATCGCCGCTATCTGCACACAGAATTTCTGTGCCTTGCGCGAGTGCCACGCTGCCCGCGCGCGTGGCCGTCTCAATCGCCAGAATCATTGGTGCTTTGTCGTCTGACATCTCTGTGGTTACGAAAAACTGGTAGTGGGGTACATTACCCCATCACTTAAAAACTATATCTTTGTCGTTTGACACTGGGCGCTGTGGGCGCAATGATCTTAAACCATATAATTGAATCTGACGCAAAGGCTGCTCGGCGGATTGGTTTTTGAATTATGCGAATTGGGGTTTTAACTGGAGGCGGAGATTGTCCGGGACTCAACGCTGCGATCCGCGCCATCGTCCGGCGTGCGCAGGCGGACGAGGTGGAGGTTGTGGGCTTTCGAAACGGCTGGCTCGGGCTGGTTGAGAACGATGTGATGCCACTGGATCGGGCTTCGGTTACCGGGATCCTGCCCCGCGGCGGCACGATTCTCGGAACTTCGAGATACAACCCAGTCAAAGATCCGGCGTGCATTGGCCATCTCAAAGAACACTGGCTCGCACAAGAGCTCGCGGGACTGATCGTTGTCGGCGGTGAAGGTTCGCTTTCAGCAGCCCACGAACTCTGGAGGGATCACCAACTGAAATTGGTCGGCATTCCGAAAACGATCGACAACGACATTAACGGCACGGACTTCACGTTTGGTTTTGACACCGCGGTCTCAATTGTTACCGACGCGGTTGACCGCCTGCATTCAACGGCCGAGTCGCACCACCGCGTGATGGTGGTTGAAGTGATGGGCCGGCACACCGGATGGATTGCGGCGTACGGCGGTCTCGCCGGCGGCGCGGACGCAATCTTGATTCCCGAATACCCGTTCAGGATTTCCCGTGTTTGCGCTTTGCTCGAGGAACGGAAAAAACGTGGCCGCGCCTTCTCGATCGTCGTAGTCGCCGAGGACGCTCACCCACATCCCGACGAGCCCTTCGTGAATGAAGACCAATCCAACGCAATATATCGTCACGATCGTTTGGGCGGAATCGGCGAGGTGCTGGCGAGAGAAATCGAACGCTGCACCGACATTCAAACCCGCGTGACTAAGTTGGGTTACGTCCAGCGCGGCGGTTCGCCGACGGCGTTTGATCGAATTCTGGCAACCAGGTTCGGGATCAAAGCTTATGAAATGGTTCGCGACGAGAAGTGGGGCGAGATGGCCGCGATTCGCGGCAATAGAATCATCAGCGTGCCGCTGGCCGAGGCGGTTGGAGAGCTAAAACAACTTGACCCCGAGATATACCGTGTAGCGGAAGTATTCTTTGGTTGAAGAAATCAGCCAGGCGGGCCCTCTTCGCTTACCTTATCTTCATCGACGGATCGCCGAAGAGGATCCAGGAGCGGCGGACATCATTGTCGTTAGTTGCTGCTTTGGCCTGCCGCGTCGCGTCGCCGAGCGAGATTGGTGGACCGCTATAAAGTAATTGAAAGAGTTGCTGGCCCATTTGATGCTGGCCGGTGGGAACCGTCAGGCCGGATGAAGAAAAGCTCGCCACCGCGCCGCCGTTCGGAGCTTTCATCAACGCCTCGCTGACACAATCGATGGGCGGCGCGACAAAATAACCATTCAGACAATCCATCACTATTACCAGCGGCAGCTTGCTGCCGTTGGTAAGGGCCATCGCGTCACTGGCGGAAAAAATCGGGGCGCCGGTCCAGACGTTAACGTTGCCGTGGCCTGAGTAGTTCACCAGCGCCGCGCCCTGGTTAAACCCGGCGATAATACTTGCCCGCGTCGCGGCGTCTGACGGCTGTTGAGCGCGATAGATTTTCTGCACATTCGTTTGCATGTTCGACGGTAGCAGCGGAATGAGATCGTCGTTCGCCTTCTCAAAGTTGAAAAAGTAACTGCCTTGAGTGTCGGCCACCATCAACGCGCTTTGCGGAACATTGCTGGGAGAAAAGTTTACAATCTTGGAGACCACGAGATTTGCTTCCGCAACTGTTCTGACGGGCAGGCGGCCCACCGGAATCTCCGGGATACCGTCTCCGTCGAAATCCGTAAGCGTGTCATCCGATCCGGTTTCCATGAAGACAGTGTCGATGAGTTGGGTCGGTACCAGATCAAAATTTCCTAATCCCTCGTAGTTGCGGGGGTCATAACTAGCGTCGCCCGCCAGCAGCAGATAGCGCGGTGCTTTCACCCACGTCGTGCGTGCCCGCGCCAGGAAATCAGTTATGGCTTGGGGGGTGTGCACGCCGTAGCTGAATTCATCAAACACGTCTTCGATATCAACGACCTTTACCGTCAGGCCCTCATTCTGACGCTTGCTAACCAAAGGCGCGAGGCTCGGGATAAATGCCTGGTACGAAATTATCAGAAGGTCTGCGGCATTGGCAGGATTGCCGGCTTCGTTGAGCAGCGAGGGTTGATTATTGGTTATTGAGGCTGGGTGCATAAACGAACCGGACGATAGAGCTAACAATGTGCGCGTCCCTTTGCTTTTCGCTCCTGCCGAAGGGACTGTTCCTGAAAATCCTGAGCCAGTGTCCGCCACTAACGGACGGACCTCTTGTACGGACGTGGGATTAGAAATATCCAGTACGCGAATGTTCGGCGTGGTGAAACCATCGACGTTCACGCTCTGTGAAGCTTTGACCGCAAACGAAAGAGCGTCGTTCTTAGCGCGGAAAGTCCGTGGGTAAGTCAGACGCGCGTACGAATAGAGGGACAGGTCGCCGCTGCCCCCGGCGATTACAAACTTGATGACGTTGTCGCCCTCCTGAAGTTGGGAGACGCCGACGTTGAAAGTCTGTTGGGCATATTGCTGCGAGGCGAAGTTCATCGTGCCGACCATCGAATCATTGACCAGCACGTTAACCACATGTACCTGGTTCGTGGTGCCCTGGAGCCCAATCCGTAAAAGAGCCGTGCCCTGCGAATCAGTCTGTAGGCTGGTGACCTTCAGAGTCTTTGTCGTCGCGGGAGTCAGGAGCGACCCGCCAAAATAATTCTCGGCGGCGCCATTCAGCAGCGAACTGAAATAAATAAAATGCTCCTTGAGCTGCACGTCATAAAGAAATCCCGGACCTGAACTCACAGGTGCGGCGGCATGATTTCGTTTCCTATAAGCAGCGTGTCGTCTACGCCGGGTCGCGCGAAGGCGACGAGACATATTTCTGTGACGCAACTGTCGCGTTTGCAGGAATGGCGCGGGTGACGTCAGGGCTTTAGGGTTCAACGAAGAATTGCCGGCGCGGCTTACCGTCGCAGTGTCAGGCGGGGCGATCTTCGCTGCAGCGGAATTAGCCTTCGGAGTATCGATGAAGGGCAAGGAGTTGATGGCCTTACTCTCCTCGCTAAGCGGACAACTTACTGATTGGGATTGATTAGTCGGGTCGACCTGTTGTGTCCGCACTTCTCTAACCGCTGAGACTCCGGAAGAGATATCGCCGATCCAACTGCCATTGGAAAACCTGACAGCAGAGTCGGCCATCGGCGAGGCAAGCGGTGCAGGCAGCGGAGGCGAAACAGGAATCGCGTCGGGTTGAATCTCTCCAAACACCGGCACGCGGAGGCCGGCTTGGGAACCGTTGACGAGATAATAGACGTGCGTGTCGGTGGTCGGAATATCGAGGCCGGTACCGTAAAACTCCAAAAAGTCGTTGACCGTCAGCGGGCCGCTAGTTCGAGAGACTTCGATCGCCGCCTCTCTGCCGTCCACAAACAAACGAAGATTGCGCGCGTCGGCGCTCACGTCGAACCCGGCGGCAACCATCTCCGGCTGTGTCACGCGATACCATCCGTCTTCCTTCACACCGATCTTCAAGCCCGCCTGAGCAACGATGGCCCACTGATCCTGAATCGCCGCCGGCGCAACTGGCGACTTCTCAAACACTCCCGCTGGGCCGCCTGTCTGGGTGGTCGCCCCCGCTTGCGTCGCAGCGACCTCCCTGATCATTTTTGCTTGTTCAGATTTTGATAGGCTTTCGTTCCAAACCGGAATGAACGGGCCGTTGACCGTGTGCGTCCCTTTGATATCGAGGTCTTCGAGATAGTAACGAGAGTCGAGACTTCCCGCCGTATCGAACCATTGATAACTGTAGCCCGCATAGAGCGGTGTCCCCTGTCCCACGATCAATGCGGAGCCGGCTATGATTCCAGGATTCACCTGGGTGCGCTTGCCGCCGCTATCGCGATAGACATTGAAACCAAGATTGTCGAGCTCGAAGGAAGTACGCCATTCAACCAAAACTCCTGTGGGACCGGCCGTCACTTTCACCTCTGCAGTATGGGCGAGGGTGATTTCTGAAGCCTTAGATTTGCGCTGAACGCCCCGTGAGAATACGGGTGCAGCCGCCACTGGTGTGACAGAGGAAAGCAGGGCTGCTATCAAAGTAGCAATAAGTGTGTGGCTACGGAAGGCTGCGCGTTTCATCTATACCTCAATGCGCGCGGTCATTATCGGCGAATTGGTGGAGGGAGACAACCCTAAAGTCGATGCGCCCTGATTCGGGCGCGGTTGGTCGCGATCATTAGGTCGCGCGCAAATTAATTAAACAAGTACCGTCCCGCTTGCGCCGCGAAAGCCCCAAGCTGGTATGGCAGGCGTGGCAAGTTGTTCGGCCGGCCGCGCAAATTGAAAGTGGCGACGATGGGACGCGGCCACCTTTCCCGGATCTCTGTGATCAATTTTTTGGGACTGCGGAAGGCATACCACATCAACGGGCGCGGCTGAACGGGTAAATGAACAGCCTGGAACAAATTTCCCCACTGCTCTAAGACCGCGCGCACGATCCACTGAGGCAAATCCTCTTGCTGTACTTCTAGTCCTAATCCGCCAACGTTCGCGCCCAGCAGTTGATGCGCGAGGTTAATCCCGCAAGCAATCCATGCGGCGCGATTCTTATTTGAGCCCAAACAGATGCTTGCTTCGAAGTCTTCCGGAAGCGCCTCGACCATGGCTGCGATGTCACAGAGCCAGGTGGGCCGCCAACCGCCGTGCTTGAATAAATGTATAGCCAGCAGAGCCAGATGATCCTCGAAAGATAAAACGCGAATTGTTACGTCCTGGAGCGCAAGTGTTTGCGAGCGTTCGAAAAGTCCCTCGAGGGATCGATCGTCCAACTCCGGCAGACCCTTGTGCAGGTCGACCCACCAGGCCCCGCCCTCATCTCGCATCAGCGCCTCACGCGCTGTCGCATAGTCTGCTGGGCGCACCACGAGATCGATATCTCCGTATGGGCGGAAAGTTTGATGGGGATAAAACTGCGCGGCAGCCCAGCCTTTGACGAGAATTGGTTCGATCTCTGCGCCGCGGAGCAACCGGAAGGCTCTCAGGATCCTTTCTTCGTTAATGGCAGTCTGCAGCGCCTGCAAACGATAACCCTGGTGCAGTAACTCTCCGCAAGCAGTGGCCGCTAAATCGCTCTCATGGATTCGCCACCAGGCGAGACCAGTGCCTCCGGAGTTGTAGAGCAGGCTTGAAACGCGCTCAAGATCGCTTAGAGAGATTTCGAGCCGGGCCTGCGTAGCTCGCCATGATCCGGCCAGGAAGTCGGCGACAAGTTGTCCTTGTTGGCGAGCCTTTGAAGACTTAAGTTTTTTCATCGCTCCCGAAAAAGAAAAGCGCTGCCAACACACGGCAGCGCTTTTCTCGTACGCAAATCCGGAATCATCCCTGGGTACACTGTCCACCCGAACAGAATAGCCCACTGCAGCACTCTCCACTTACGGAACAGGAGCCGTTCATAGGCACACAGCTCGCTGCCTGGGTTGGAGTGGGCGCCACAATTGAAGTCACAACCGGCACCGCCAGGGCAGCGAGGCCGAGCGCGCGCACCATCGATCGGCGATTCATTCCCATCAATTCAGGCGGCGGCGTTGGTTGTCTATCGAGTAAGTGATTCTTTCCCAGTTGATCAAGAGCCAGCCAGACGAGCTTCTCGTCAACAGCAGAGTCGAACTGCTGTCCCAGAATGCGCGCGATTTGGGCGGTGGTATTCTTACCGTTGCACCGCTGCCAGACGAACGCCGCAGTTTGATTAAGGCAATGCGCGCGGTCGCGGTCGAGATCGTAAACCAGCACTTCGTCCGGCAACTCCTGAATCACCAGACCTTGTTTTCTGGCGATTGGTTTTGCGTTTGGTGCCTTTTCCTTCATTCGTGTCTCCTAAGATGACCTTCGCGCGCGCGTGGTGCAGTTTCAGTTTGTGAGTTGCTTACTCACGCTTCTTAAGCGATAGAGAGCCTGCCGATAAAATGTTCTC
>JAWVEM010000231.1:0-17737 GCA_033856735.1 Blastocatellia bacterium | reverse complement strand
TGTCTGGTGGACTATCGTCTCGGCGAACGCAGCGGCGTGCAGTTAATTCGTGAGGCCCGCGAATCTCGGCTAACCACGCCGATGATCCTGCTCACCGGACAGGGTAATCGCGAGGTAGACGTGGAGGCGATGGAGGCCGGGGCGACCGGCTATCTGCTCAAGGATGAAACGGCCGGCGAACGTCTGGATCGATCGATCAGATATGCGGTTGAACTAAATACCGAGCGCTGCCGCGCGGAAGAAGCACTCGGCGCCTACGCCCAGGATATTACTGAGCGAAAGCTAATCGAAGTTGAGCTCGAACAAGCACGCGACGCGGCATTGGAATCAGTGCGGCTCAAATCAGAGTTTCTCGCCAATATGAGCCACGAAATCCGCACCCCCATGAACGGCATAATCGGCATGACCGGTCTGCTCCTGGCGACAGAACTTTCGTCCGAGCAGCATCGCTTCAGCGAAACCATCCGATCGAGCGCTCAAGCTCTGCTGAAGATCATTAACGACATCCTGGACTTTTCGAAGATCGAAGCAGACAAGCTTCGCTTTGAAGCGCTGGAGTTTGATTTGCTCCACACCGTCGAGGGCACGCTGGAATTACTAAGCGCCCGGGCGCAGGAGAAACATATTGAATTGGGCTTGCTCTTCGACAAGGATGTACCGAGGTTCCTCCGTGGAGACGAGGGACGTCTGCGTCAGGTACTCACCAACCTGATCGGCAATGCGGTCAAGTTTACGGAGCACGGAGAAGTGGTGATCCATGTGATGAGCGAGAGCGTCAGCGACACACACGCGCGTCTCCGTTTCAAGGTGAGCGACACCGGGATCGGCATTTCTCAGGCAGCACAAACCAGAGTCTTCGAGGCCTTTTCGCAGGCCGATGGGTCAACCACGCGCAAGTACGGTGGGACGGGCCTCGGTTTGGCTATCTCGAAGCGGTTGATCGAGATGATGAATGGAGAGATCGGCTTCGAAAGCACTCCTGGTCAAGGTTCAAATTTTTGGTTTACCGCGGGCTTTGAGAAGCAGCAGGAAGCAGCCGTCGTCTCCTCGGGCCAGAAAAACACACTCAAGGGATTGCGAATGCTGATTGTGGACGATAGCCCTACGACACGAAGATCCCTCATCGACCGCACGATCTCCTGGGGAATACTCTCGCGTGAAGCGGAGAGTGGCGCGGAAGCCCTGGCCATGATGCGAGCGGCGGCGGTCCGCGGAAAAGGTTACGATCTCGTCGTGGTCGACGCGGAATTACCCGACCAGGGCGGCTTTGAATTGGCGCGATCAATTAAGGGAGATCCGGAGATCGCCACGGTCGAACTGCTGCTGATGGCCTCACTGGGAGAGCGAGGACAGGGAGAGAAAGCCCGTGAAGTCGGGGCCGTGGCGTATTTGACGAAACCGATCCAACAATCACAACTTTTCGATTGCCTCTTGACCATCATAAACCAACCTGCCGCACTTAATGGATTGCCTGCTCTGTCGACAGAGGTGACCAAGCACAGACTTCGAAAAGAGAAGTTTCCAAGCTCCTTGCAGGGGCGCATTCTCATCGCCGAAGACAACGCGGTGAATATGGAGGTGGCCATCTCTTACATGGAGAAACTGGGATTGCACGCCGATATGGTGGCGAACGGCCTGGAGGCGATCGAGGCCTTGACCGAGATTAATTACGACGTGGTGCTGATGGACTGTCAGATGCCTGAGATGGACGGCTATGCGGCCACCGGCGTCATTCGTCAGCGCGAAGGAGCCGGGCAACAACACACACCGATCATCGCCATGACTGCCAATGCCATGCGAGGCGATCGGCAGCGGTGTCTCGAAGCCGGCATGGACGACTACATCAGCAAGCCCATCGACGCGGAAGAATTGTTCACTGTACTCAAACGCTGGCTGCCACAGTCCGATAAACGCGCTGGGAACACAAACGAGACGGCGGTCGCGTTAACCTCCATCCCAGTGATGGACCGGCACGTGACCGAAAGACTCAACCTCTTCGAGCAGGAGTTCAGCAGCGCCATGGTGGTGCGGCTGATCGACAAGTTCCTGCCCGATACAGCCCAGCGGCTGGCGGTCCTGCGCCAGGCAGTGGAAACAGCCGACGCGCCCGCGGTAGCCCGCGCGGCCCATGGTCTAAAAGGAAGTTACGGCAATATCGGTGCTCAGGAAGCGGCTGCGCTTTGCCTCCAGTTGGAGCAACAGGCGCGCCTGGGTTCGGTGCTCGAGGCTGACGGCAAATTGCGTAATTTAGAAGAAGACTTTCCCCGTCTCACTTTGCAGCTTGAAGCTCAAAAGAAGACTCCACCCCGCTTGATGATCAACCTGGAAGGAAGAAACAACATTGCTTAATCGACCCATTCAAAACACGAAGCGAATACTAATCGCGGACGATGATCCTGTCATTCTTGATATCGTTCAAACGTTGGTTGAGCGCGAGGGCTATGATGTCGTGACAGCTCTCGATGGGCGCGACGCCTATAGAATTCTCCATAAGGACTCGGATTTCCGGGCCGTCATTTTGGACATGGTAATGCCGCATCTGGAAGGGTCGGACCTGCTTCATCAAATGCAGACCGAGAAGCGTCTGAGCCGCATCCCAGTCATCATCATGAGCTCTTCAGATGATTTTAAAGCGTTGTCGCAGGGCATTGGAGCCGGCGCAGTGGCGTTCGTCCCTAAGCCGTTCACTCCGGATCAGATGCGCAATGTGGTGCGATTGATAACCCTGAGGGATCACCCATCTCGTAACCTGTCTCTGTTTCCGGTCAACCCCGGGACGATCATGAAGCCGGAGGCGAAACCTGTAAGAGTGCTATTGATCGAGGACAATCCCGGCGAAGCTTTTGTAATCAAGTCGGCGCTGTTAAAAGCAGCGGCGAGAACTCCACACCTCTCAACTATCGAGATCTCACGTGCCGAGCTGCTCTCCGGAGGCATTGAGCAGGTCCTTGCCGGCGGGGTCGATGTCGTTTTGCTGGATCTATCTCTGCCCGACTCTGAAGGCTTGAGTACGCTGACGACGCTGCTCGAACAATACGCCGGAGTACCGGTCGTGGTCCTGACGGGAACCGACGATGCGACGTTAGCCAGCGAGGCCATGAGATTAGGCGCGAAGGGCTACCTCGTGAAAGGTCAAGTCGATGAGCCAACCATGATCCGGGCCGTCCGTGATGCGTTTGAAAGTAAACAAGCAAGCGCACATCTGTACCAGGTGATTTCCTAATTGAACCCTGCGAATGCCGGGAACGAGCTCGTTTCAAATGTCCAAACTATTTAGGCAAAGCAGGCAGATAGAGAAGATGAAACAGGATAGTGGGGCGTTCCAAAGAGAGGACGAGGAACAGGTACGCTTGCCGACCCTTATTCGATCTTTACCAGACCGGTTCTGATCGCAAAGCGAACCAGCCCGGCCACCTCATGAATATTGAGGCGTTCCATGAGTTGCGCGCGGTGTGACTCAACTGTCTTCCCACTGATTCGCAAAAGCAGAGCAATATCTCTCGTGCTGTTGCCCTCCGCAATTAGGATCAGGATCTCGCGCTGACGAGGCGTCAGCCCCTTGAGTAAGCGGGCCTGTTCAACTTCCTTTGCTTGTTGGAGGATTGTCTTTTTGCCGACTTCGCGAGAGATAAAGGTTTCACCGGCTGCGACCGTTCTGATTGCTTCCTGAAGCTCAACGCTGGCGGCGCTCTTGGGAAGATAGCCGACGGCGCCGGCGCGCAGGGCCTGCGAAGCGTACTGTCCTGTCTCATGCACGGTGATCACAATTACCCGCACATTCGGGAAACGCTTTACAGTTTCGGCCAATACTTCAAAGCCATTCAACCCCGGCATGGCGACGTCCAGCAACGCGATGTCGGGTTGCACTTCCTCGATCCGTCGCAATGCATCGACGCCATTGGCGGCTTCGGCTACAACTTCGACGCCAGGCATCCCCCCGATCAAAGATCGAATGCCTGCCCGTACCAGCGCATGATCGTCGATTAGCAAAACACGAATTGGTTTCACATTGTTCCTGTCTGCCGGATCAGGTTGGTGCGAGGGTCTAAGAGGGGAGAGACTTGAGAGGTCGCACACACAGCAACAAGACTTGAACGCGATCCGGGTAAGGTTTGTTCCCTTCCTTATCAGCACGCGTCAATTTTGCTGAACACAGTACATCATTCGTACGTCTGGACTTTAGCCTAAGCAAGAAAAATGGACAATCAGGAATATCCCTAGGTGATGTGAGTAGCAAAACGGCGAGCTAAAGATGCAGATCCACCAGGTCAATCTTGACCGCATAGCGTACCAAACCGGCAACATCACGCACTCCAATTCGTTTCATCAAAGCCGATCGGTGAGCCTCGACAGTCTTTACGCTAATATCAAGCTCAAGGGCAATCTGCTTTGTAGTCTTTCCTTCTGCGATCAGCTTCAGGACTTGCGTCTGGCGCGACGACAGTCTTTCGAGTGAGCTGAAACCGACGTTTGTGCGGCGGATGTACTCCATGATAACCAGCTTTGATACGGGAGGACTGAGATAGGTTTCGCCCTCGGCGACCGTTCTGATCGCCAGCTCGAGCTCTTCGGTGGCCGCGCCCTTCATCAGATAGCCGGCCGCGCCGGCACGTAAAGCCTGGTAGACGTGTTCCTCATCCGTGTAGATCGACAGGATCAGCACCCGCACTTTCGGAAATGTTTTGGTGAGGTGCTTGGTCGCCTCGATCCCATTCAGTTCCGGCATTGCCAGATCCATCAAAACGATCTGAGGCTCGTGCTCTTCGACGAGACGAATGGCCTCGCGCCCATCACTGGCTTCAGCAACTACTTCGAGATCGGGCAATCTTTCGAGCAGCGATCTAATACCGGCGCGAACCAGTTTGTGATCGTCAGCCAGCAAGACGCGAATCTTAGTCATCGAGAGTGGCCCGGCGTTTGAGAGGTAAGGTCGCCCGCACTTGCGTGCCGGTCCCGGGCGACGAATTTATTTCGATGCGGCCGTTCATTGCCAAGGCGCGTTCCTTCATGCCGCGCAGCCCCAGGGTCGCGGCCGACGATGCCCCGCTGATCAGGTTTTCAGGATCAAAGCCAATCCCATTGTCGGTAACTGTGAGCACCAGCTTTTCCACACCGCCGTCCAGGTGTACGGACACGCGAGTGGCTTGCGCGTGCCGCGCGACGTTAGTCAGCGCTTCCTGGGCAATCCGGAAACACTCGGTTTCAAGCTCTCGAGGCAGCCGCCCCCGTTCCTCGAAACCGGTAAGAACTTCGGCCGTGATGCCGGTGCGCTGCCCATAACGATCGACATACCAACGCAGCGCCGCGGCGAGTCCCAGATCGTCCAGCAGCGAGGGCCGCAACTCCAGCGACAACTCGCGAATTCGTCCCAGCGCTTCATCCACTATGACAATGCTCTCTTCGATCCGGGGCAGAGAGGCATCGTCCAGGTATGAATTCTGGACGGTGTGCAAGTTAATTCTCACGGCGGTCAGGACCTGGCCAATCTCGTCGTGCAACTCGCGCGCGAGGCTCTGCCGTTCAGCCTCCTGGGCCTCGATCAATCGGCGCGAGTAAGTTTGCAGGGCTTCCTGCGCGCGTTTGCGTTCCGTGATGTCGCGCGCGGTCCCCTGCACGCCGACGGCTTCCCCACTCTGATAGATCAAGCGGCTAATAACCTCGACCGGCACTCGCCGCCGGCTCCTGGTCACCAGATCGATCTCGTAAGTCGTCTCGCCCTCTTCGTCCAACTTCCTACAAAGATTTTTCCGCACGTGTTTCAAATCCCGCGGGGCGACAAAATTTGAAAAGTGTTTGCCAATGATCTCATCGCGACTGTAGCCTGAGAGTTTTTCAGCCGCCCGATTCAACGAGACATACCGTCCGCTGAGATCGTGAACGTAAATAGCGTCCTTGGCATTATCAAACAGTTCGCGATAACGCTCTTCGCTCTCACGCAAAGCTTTTTCCGCGATTTTGCGGTCGGTCGTGTCATAAGCCGTCGACAAAAGACATTGCTCACCCTTCAACTTGACGCGCTCTACGAAAACGAGCAGATCCAGAATTCGCCCTGACTTAGTACGAGCTTGACTCTCATATCCACGCAATGCGTGCCGCTCATGTAAATCGTCTATCAGGGTATTTCGGTTTTCGGCTCTAACGTAAATATTGAGGTCCCGTACAGTTTTTCCCATGACATCCGTGCGCTCGTATTCAAAACTGCGCAGGAAAGCATCATTCACATTTAGAAACCTTCCGTCATCTAATCGAGTAATGATCAGTGGCGCGGGACTCGAATGGAAGGCCTTCGAGAAGAGTTCTTCGCTTTCGCGCAGAGCTTCCTGGGCGTGCTTGCGATCAGTGATGTCCTGAGCAATCCCGGCCACGAGATAGATTTCTCCTTTCGTGTTGCGGATCGGGAACGAGCGGCGCAAGAGCCAGCGAACAGTTCCGTCCGGCCAGATAATCCGGTATTCCGCCGGCTGATAGTCGCCGTTCACTTCACTTTCATGCAGGCGCTCGAAAGAGTCGCGATCTTCGGGATGGATGACGACGGAAAAAGACGTCGGGTCTTGCTGCAGGCTCTCACACGTGCGCCTGACAATTCTCTCGTAGGCCGGATTGATGTACACGACCTTGCTGATATCCTTGTCGGTCAACCAGACTACGTCTTCGAAGTGTTCGGCCAGTTGCCGGAATTTTTCCTCACTTTCATAGAAGGATTCTTCGGCGTGAATTCGATTAAGGGCTTCAGCACAATGATCCGCCAGGGATTGAAGATCATTAAGCGCCGCGGCGTCATAAGCCTGGGGCGTGTAGCTGTGAATCGACAGCATGCCCACGATCCTCGATGCGTGCCGAACAGGCACCCCCATCATAGAAGCGAAGGGCTTCTGTTCCTCTCCGAATGGCGTGGGGTCGTCATCAAACTGAATCGGATCGTCGCTCAGCAGCAGCGGACCATGGTCGATAACCTGGCGGTGCCTTGCTGTGGGCTTTGAATCTGAGAACGAAGCCGTAATATCGACGGGCTCGCCGTCAATCGTGTCGACATTCAACATCGGATGGACGACGTCGCGGTCAGCGTCATACAAATCAAGATTGCAAGCGTCCCAGCCGAATAGCTCGCGCGCGGTGTCGGCGATGATCCTGCCCGCATGAAGTTGAGTCGTGGCGCCGCTGAGTCTTCGCCCCAGGGCGGAGAAAACCGCGCTTCTGCCCTCCGCTAACTTACGCTCATTTATGTCCTGTACGGTTCCCTCGTAGAAAAGAATTTTCCCAAGTCCGTCGCGCACCACGCGGGCATTCACCGCAATCCAGATTTTGCTGCCGTCGCGGCGAAAGATCTGATGTTCAAACCCGCGCACGAAACCCTGGGACTCGATCAGGTCCTTGAATTCCTGGCGCTGGCCGGGATCGACATAGACTTCCCGGGAGATGTCGCGGTGGGCTTTCATCAAGTCTTCGGGAGACTCAAAGCCATGCATTCGCGCCAGGGCCGGATTGGCCTCGATGTATTGGCCTTCCGGCGTAGTTTGAAAAATACCCTCGCCGGCGTTTTCAAAAATATCGCGGTACTTCTGCTCGGCTTCATGCCGGGCTTTTTCAGCCTGCTGATGCTCGGTAATGTCCCGCAGGACGCAAGCCACCCGATCTACAACGCCGCCATCTCCTATGGGGAAGTACGACACTAATAGCTGGCGATCGCCACGCTCGGGATAGCTATATGTCATCTCGTATTTGACGACGTTTCCCTTGAAACAGTCATCCAATTGTTTCTTGACCACGCTTTCAAACACACCTTTGTTCAGCATGTCTGGGAGTAGACGTCCTACGACCTGCTCCCGCTTGAGGGCTCGATAGTCCAGAAACGCCTGATTTGCGAGCAGGTATCGGTACTCCCGGTCTATGACTATGATCATTTCGTCCAGGTTTTCCACGACCTCTTCGTATTCGCGCAGCGTCTCTTCGTGTTGCTTGCGTTTGGTGATGTCCTGGCCGATGTTGATTCTCATCCCGTCTGAAAGGCGCACCGACGCCCAGGATGTATTCAGTACTCGCCCGTCTCTGACTCGGATCTCAAAATCAGCCCACTCACCGCTGGCCTCGTCGATGAACGCTCGCGCCCTTTTTAGATCTTCGGGATCAGGATAGGCCTCAGCCAATATATCGATGTGCTGTTTCTGTATCTCTTCGTGCGACCAACCACGCGTGCGCTCCCACTCGCGATTCATCAGCGTGACGTTGTTGTCTCGATCATAAGCACTGATCATCACGGGAATACGTTCGAATATCGTTTGGAGAATTTCCTTCTGCTTCTTTAGATCCTCCTGGGTCCGTTTCATTTCAGTGACGTTCTGTGCAATCACCAGAATTTCGTTGATCGCTTTGTTCGCATCAAACAATGGAGCGACCGAGGCAAAATAGATCCGTCCGTCAGGGTAAGGACACTCATAAGTCACCACCTTGCCTGCAAACGCAGCGCGGAAATGAGGCTCAACGATGGCTACGACTTCGGGTGGAGCGATCTCGTGGAGTGATTTGCCGATAAAGGAATCCGCCGAAAAATTGTTTTTCTCCAGGCCTTTCCCGGCAATGAAAGTCATCCGCAGATCTTTGTCGTAAACACTTACGGCGCCGTTGGGAAAATTCTCAGTTAACTTTCGATACCGATCCTCACTGGCGCGCATTGTGTTGAAATTGATTTCGGCGCGCCGCCGCTGCCGGTGCATTAACTCGCTCATCAGGCTGATGAACGGTCCCACCGTGGCCAGCGTCAACAGGTACTGAAAGTCGCCACGCTTTGTTGGCCACAAGCTGAAGTAAGGCTCAACGAAAAACAAATTGGCCAATAGCACAGAGACGAATACGGATAACAGACCAGGATTGAGACCGCCATACCAGGCGCTGAAGGTTACGGCCAGCAGGAAGGGAGCGACGGGTGATTGGGCAAAATGCGGCCAGCTAAGCTGCATCACGGCCGCGACGATCAACGGGGCAAGCAGTGCGGTGAGATAGCGTCGAGCCGGCGAGCGCTCTTTCTGCTGTTCGATTTTGACTCCGACCACTGCCGATTCCTCCGGTGCGTCGTCGAGGAGCGTTGCTAGTTCCCACGCTTGATGGCTAACCGCCACTATGCCGGCTGAACGAGCGCCTTTGTCGCTCAATACAGCGGAAGATTAATTGAGAAAAGGCGAGAGGTACGATCGGTGGTATCAGGAAGCACAAACAATCAGGGCGATGGAGTGCGAAAAAACGCTTGCCCGCCGAGAACCTCAAAGCCTTGCCCGTGGATTCTAATGCTGACAGTGATCTGGCGCAACCTCTGAGTGCCTGAGACCACGTGTCCGCGCATCCGCTCCATCGGTCGCAATGTGGGACGGCTGGGCACATTCCACAGCGTTCGGGTAGCGCCGCTTCTTTGCTCATCCGGATGGCTTGGCACGAGTCATGCAGCTACGGCTAAAGCGGGCGTTGTCTGGGCAACGTCACGCCGAGTGCGGTGCAATGCATCGGCATTGCTCCCCTGAAGACCCAGCCTACCACCGTAACCGGTCCATCCTGCGGAGTTCTAACGGAGATGAAAATAATAGTTCTCGGAATAATCCTATCCAGCTTCGCTATTTTTTCTGCCTTCCCCCGCGGCGGGCGAGTCGCTCAGCAGGACTTGGGAACCCTTTCGTTTCTAAAACTGAGAAAGCGACGCCGTTGGGGACGAGTAAGTTTTTCGGACGTCGTCTTCGCTACGAGCGGCGTTTCTAGCATTATCTTGAAACAGTAAGTCAGTGCATGAGTAAGAAGATACTAATTGCAGTAGGTTTGGCGTTGCTCGGCTTCACGGCTGTCTGGCAGTTTGCGTTAACTCCACACTGGACGCAGCGCATCCCCTTAACCTGGAGCTGGAAGACACACTATATAGGTTTTCAAACTTACGTCGATCCCCAAACTGGAAAGATACCCGAGAAAGATGTCTCAACTACCTACAGTCAATCCATCAGGATCGTTCCCAACTCAGCGAAGCCGGGCCTGGTGGAACTTGACAGTAACTACTCAATAAATGACATCACCAGCGGTCAGGTAACTTGGGAATATGAGTATTTTGCCCCGGTTAATCCTCAAACTGGGGAGCATCTGAAGCCAGAGTATCAGGGCGACTATTTTGTGTTTCCGCACAATGTTGAAAAGAAAATTTACCGCCTGCGGTTTTCTTATCTCAAAGGCCTTCCCCTCGCCTTTCAAAAAGAGGTTGACGTTGAAGGTCTTAACACCTATCTCTTCGCGTATCGCGGACGCGGCGAATACACAGAGTCTTACGCCGGGACGGAGAAGTATCAGGGAACAAAAGTAAAATCGGGACAGGAAATCAAATGTGCCGACGACCAGTATTTCTTTAAGATTTGGGTTGAGCCCTTGACGGGGGCGACCATCAAAATCGAAGAAGGCTGCCACTCGGGAGATTACGTTTATGACATTGCCACCGGCGCGCAGCATGAGGCGATCTCCCGTTGGGACGGGGCCACTGCCGGTGATGATGTCATCGATCAGGTGCAGAGCGCCGAGGCGGAACGCACAAGGCTGCTCTGGATTAGTCGTTACCTACCATTAATGTTTTTATCGGCGGGGCTTTTGTGTTTCGTCTGTGCCTGGCTCCCGGTGAAGTTTACAAAAATAAGGATGCCTCAACTGCGATCTTCTCTCGCAGCGAAGTGGATCATCCTTCAAGTTGTCGGGCTTGGAACTGTTTTATGTCTCGTCGGCTTTTATCAATATCGAAGCATGCGCGACACAGCCCACCGAAATATTAAGGATTCGGGGTATGCCGTCAGCCAGGCGATCAAAGAGATGCTGGCTGAAAAGCCGGAGTTCTTCGACTCTCAAACTCTCTCATCCTCGATACTCCGCTTGACGGGGAAGATTGCCAATACGAAGCACGTTACCCTGACAGAAAAGTCCCTCCAGGCTATCGTAAATATAGACAGCGATCCGAGTACGGTGGAGGCGCCGGTAGACGCCAATACTCTAAACGAATTGTTTCAGGAGGGCGGCGATAGAAGCTACATCTATACAAGCAGCGAAGGCAACATCTTGCGGGCGAGCTACGCGATCGATGGACGCTATGACGCCACGCGCAAGAGCAACATCGTTGGCGTGTTGACGATGGATTTCGCTCTCTCGAACGTTGAACAGAACGTGAACACGGCTTTCATCCGAACAATGCAGGTCCTGGCTGGCTTTCTCTTCCTGTTCTGGCTTCTTCAGTATGTCTTCGTGCGGCGGGGTTTTCTGCGTTGGCTGCGGCTGCTGACCGCAACCGCGCGGCGTTTCGGCCAGGGCGATTTCTCCGCCCGAGCCCACGTTCCCACCGGCGACGAACTCGGCCAACTTGGGACGGCTTTCAATCAGATGGCGACCGAGGTCGAACACTCCGATTCAGCTCTAAAGGTAGAAATTATTGAGCGCTCGCAGGTCGAAACCAGGTTGCGGCGGGCCACGAACGCGCTCGACGCGATGCAGGACGCCGTCTTCATGTTCGATCCCGAAACACTGCGCTACGCTTACGTCAACGAGGGCGCGATCCGGCAGACAGGTTATAGCAGAGATGAGCTGCTCACTATGACGCCGATTGATATCAAGCCGAGCTTCGAAGAAAAAAGCTATCGCGACCTGATCGCGCCGGTGATTGCCGGGACGGTCGGCGCTCTCCCGTTTACGACCGTACACCGCAATAAGAATGGCCAGGACGTTCCGGTCGAAATTATCCTTCAATACGTCGCGGCGGAAAACGGCCAACATATGATCGTCTCGATGGTGCGCGACATTTCGGAGCGCATCAGAGCCGAAAAGCAATTGGTCGAGAGCGAGGAGCGATATCGCGAACTAGTGGAGAATGCCAACGATCTTGTCTACACCCTGGACTTGACGGGGCGGTATACCTCGCTGAACAGAGCGGGTCTTGAACTCACCGGCTATACGCTGGTGGAAGCCCTGCGGATGAATATTGCTGACGTGATCGGGCCGGACGACGCGGCCCGCGTGCGCGAGAGGATAGCGAAGAATCTCGCCGGCGAGCAACAGCCGGATTTCGAGTTGGAGATTCACTCTAAAGACGGGAGCCGGATCATTCTGGACATCAGCAGCCGTGTAATTTATCAAGACGGAGTCGCGGTGGGCATCCAGGGTATCGGGCGCGACATCACCGGCCGCAAGCTGGCCGAAGAAGAGCTGCGGAAGAGCCGGGAGCAGTATGAACTGGCGGTGGCAGGCTCTAACGACGGGCTGTGGGATTGGAACATGTTGACCAACGAGGTCTATTTTTCGCCTCGCTGGAAAAGCATGATCGGCTATGAAGACCATGAATTCGACAACCGGTTCGCATTGTGGGAAGCCGCTCTTCATCCTGACGATCATGCGCGCGCCCTGGCCACGATTGCCGCTTATGTCGAAGGACGCACATCTCAGTACGCATTAGAGCACCGGCTGCGCCACAAAGATGGGAGCTACCCCTGGATTTTGGCCCGCGCTTCCATGCTGCGCGACGCGAACGGAAAGCCCTATCGCATGTCCGGTTCACACACGGACATCACCGAGCGCAAACGCGCCGACAGCGAACGCGACGTGATCTCACAGGTCATTCAGAGCGTCAATGTGACTTCAAATCTCGATGAGTTACTCAGACAGGTCCACCAATCGCTAAAGAAGGTTCTCTATGCCGAGAACTGCTGTGTGGCCCTTTTTGATAAGCAGACGGGTTTGTTCGAGGCGCCGCTGTTTGTTGATCTAGTGGAAGCTAATCCCTTTCCGATGGCACTCAGTAAGAACTGCACCGCCAAAGTGTTTAGTAGCGGCCAGCCGCTGCTGATGGACGAAGCGGTTTTTGCCGGACTCCAGGACCGGGGCGAAGTCGAGCTAATCGGCAGGCCGGCCCCTTCATTTCTCGCCGTGCCGCTGATGACGCCGGCCGAAACGATTGGGGTCATCGTGGTGCAGCACTACGAAAAGGAAAACGTTTACAGCCAGCGCGATGTGGAATTTCTGTCGGCGGTGGCGGCGCAACTGGCGCTGGCTATCGAGCGCAAACAACTGGAGAACGCGCTCCGGAAGGAGCGCGCCTTTCTGCGTACTCTGATCGATCATCTTCCTGATTCAGTCTATGTAAAGGACATGGCCTCCCGGAAGGTGATGGCGAACTTAGCGGAAGTGCGTCTTTCCGGTCTGCAATCAGAGGCCGAGTTATTAGGCAAGGATGATTTTGTCTTGTACCCGAAGGAATTAGCGGAAAAATTCCACGCAGACGATCAGGTCGTTCTCCAAACCGGTCAACCCGTGATCAATCGGGAAGAGTATGTGATTGGTAAGCAGGGTCAGAAAACCTGGTTACTGACTACCAAGATTCCATTGCGTGATGAGAACGACCAGATCGCCGGTCTGATCGGGCTGGGTCGGGACATCACTGAGCGCAAGCGAATCGAGGAGGAATTAAAGACGAATGAAATGCAGATGTCTGACGCGCAGGGAATCGCGCATCTTGGGAGTTGGGATTACGACGCCGTTACCGGCGAGGTGACGTGGTCCGACGAGCTGTGGCGCATCATTGGTCTCGACCCGCGGGAGTTGGCGTTGTCGTACGAAGAATATCTGGCGATGGTGCATCCAGACGACCGCCATCTGATGAAAACCATTAATGAAAGATCCCAACAAAGAAAAGAGAACTTCGCCTATGACTATCGCATCATTCGCGCTGATGGAACTATGCGCGTACTCCGCGCCAATGGCAGGGTTATTTGCGACGAACAGGGTCAAATGGTGAAGATCAGGGGCACCGATCAGGACATTACTGAACAGAAACGAATCGAAGATGACTTGGAACGGGCCCGCGACGCGGCGCAGGAATCAACGAGACTGAAATCAGAGTTCCTGGCCAACATGTCGCACGAAATTCGTACCCCCATGAACGGCGTCATTGGCATGACCGGCCTGCTGCTCGACACCGATTTGAGCGCCGAGCAGAGAGACATTACTGAGACTATTAACTCGAGCGCCGATTCGTTGATGACGGTCATTAACGACATCCTCGACTTTTCAAAAATCGAAGCCGGCAAGCTCGAGTTCGAAATGCTCGATTTCGATCTCAGCAATGCGGTCGAGGGGACGGTCGAACTCATGGCCGAGCGGGCGCACAGCAAGCAAATCGAGTTGGCCTCGCTGATCTATAGCGACGTGACCAGATCCCTGCGCGGAGATCCGGGCCGGCTTCGCCAGGTGCTGAATAACTTGATTGGCAACGCCGTCAAGTTTACCAAGCGCGGCGAAGTCATTGTCAGGGCCGCGAAAGAACGCGAAACCAGCGATGACATAGTCGTTCGCTTTACGGTTACCGATACGGGCATTGGGATTAGTGAAACTGCCCAAAAGAAATTGTTCCAGGCTTTTAGTCAGGCTGACGGCTCAACCACGCGTAAGTACGGCGGGACGGGGCTCGGGCTCGCCATTTCAAAGCAACTGGTCGAATTGATGGATGGCGAGATCGGTGTCACGAGCACCGAAGGAAAAGGCTCGACCTTTTGGTTCACCGCCCGGTTCCCCAAGCAGAAAGTTTCAGTTGCCAGGACCCGCACTGCCCCGCTAAGTCTTGATCGAATGCACGCTCTGATCGTCGATGACAATGCGACTAACCGGAAAATCCTCTCGCACCAGTTGGAGTCGTGGGGAATGGTTCGTGACGAAGCCGATTCGGGAGGTCGGGCTCTCGAGTTATTGCGATCTGCCGCCGCCAGGGGAACGCCTTATGATCTCGCCATTCTTGATTTCATGATGCCGGGCATGGACGGTTTCGAGTTGGCCCGGGCGATCAAGTCCGAGCCCGCACTGGCGTCCGTGCGCATGGTGCTCTTGACCTCGTTCGGACAGCGCGGCGATGGCGCGACCGCGCGTGACGCCGGGATCGCCGCATATCTGACCAAACCAGTTCGTCAATCTCAGTTGTTCGATTGTCTCGCCAACGTCGTCAGTCAAACCACGCGTCCGGAAGGGGCAATCCCTCCCCTCGGCGCGACTCCACTCGTTACTAAACATACTCTCGCTGAGGCAAAAACCATGTCAGAGAAATTGATCCTGCTGGCTGAAGACAACATCGTGAACCAGAAAGTCGCGGTCCGCCAGCTACAAAAATTAGGCTATCGCGCCGACGCTGTCGCCGACGGCCGGGAAGCGCTCGAAGCCCTGGGCCGGATCCCCTACGATCTGGTTTTGATGGACTGTCAAATGCCGGAGATGGACGGCTATGAAGCGACCGCTGAGATTCGTCGTCGCGAAGGAACAAGAAAGCACACGCCGATCGTAGCAATGACCGCCCACGCCCTGAAAGGTGACCGGGCCAAGTGTTTAGCCGCGGGGATGGACGAATATATCACCAAGCCGGTCAAGCCCGAGGAACTCGCGCGGGTCATCCAACTGTTCCTCAACAAGGGCGGCGCCGATGCCTACGATCCGATCGTCGCCTCTAGCCCCGGGCCGCCCGTAGACATTGCCCGAATGCACGAAATGTTGGGAGATGACCCGGAAGAACGAGATGAGATCCTGAGTCTCTATCTCGAGCAAACGTCCATTAACTTGAATAAATTGGAGGCCGCGATAGCCGCGAGTGACGCTGTCGAAATCGAGGACATCGCTCACAACTGTGCCGGCACCAGCGCCAATTGCGGCATGAACGCGATCGCAGTTCCTTTCCGCGAACTCGAAAGTGCCGGCCGGGCTCGCTGCCTCGATAACGCCCCGGCGGCTTTGGCGCAAGCCCAAAAGATATTCCGGGAAACGCGCGAATTTCTCGGTCAGTTCACTCCCCAACATGAGCTCAGTACCGCCTGCGTGAGCGGGCGGGCCGCACAGCCAACTGACTTGAGTGCTTGATCCACCCGCCCACTCAGGTGGTACTGACTTCATTCTTATCAAACCGAACCGAGGAACTTATCTAATGGAAACTTTTCGCACGACTTTAAAACAAACAGCTCCGAAGCGGGTCCTGGTCGCGGATGATGATCCGGTCATGAGACTCCTCATAACCACCATACTCAAGCAGCAGGATTGCGAAGCCGTAGTAGCCAACGACGGCCGCGAGGCTTATCGCATTCTCCAGACTGATTCGAGGTTCTGCGCCGCGATTTTGGACATGACGATGCCTTTTCTGCAAGGCCTGGATCTGATTCGCTATATGCGGTCCGAAAGACGTTTGATGCGAATTCCGATAATGATGATCACCGCTGCGCAGGACATTAAACTCATGGCCAGCAGCTTCACGGCCGGCGCTACCGCGTTTCTGCCCAAGCCCTTTACGCCTGAGCAACTGCAAAGCGCGATTCGTATGCTGCTTGGAAACCGGGACTCGACCAGAAGAGCCGCCTAGTCTTAATCATCAGAAGGACACGACGAATGTTATATGACCCGAGCAGTACCGACGAAAGCGGCGACATGCATTCCTTCACTATCAGCCCAATGAATGTGGTCAGGATTACCAATGACGCCGTCGACCTGGAGGTGCTTAACGCTTTCGCGCAGTTACAGCCGGACGATGGATCTGATCTGATTGTTGAGCTCATCGATCTCTACCTTCAGGATGCGTCCCAGCGGATTAGTGAGATCACAGAGGCATCCAGCAAAGGCGATTGGGCGCGGGTGAATCGAGCCGCTCATAATTTGAGAGGAAGCAGTGGCAACCTTGGAGTGCGCCACACGGCGGAGATTTGCGGAGAGCTGGAACGGGCGGACGGCCGGCTTGCACGTGCCGCGGTCGCAGAACTGATTGAGAGGTTGAAGGCCGAACTTGTCAGAGCCAGCGAGCTGCTTATCGCGGAACGCCAAAGGAGACTTCAATGAAGGTACTTATTGCCGAAGACGATCCCGTTTCGCGGCGCATTCTGGAAAGGCTTCTGCCCAAATGGGGCCACGAGGTGACGACGACTACGGATGGCGAAGCTGCCTGGCGCGCCCTGCATGAACCCGGCGCGCCCTCGCTGGCGATTCTGGATGTCAGGATGCCGGGCATCGACGGCCTGGAGCTTTGCCGCCGGCTGCGGCAGACGCCAACCAGCATGCGGCCTTACATTATTCTGCTCACTGCCAACAGCGGGGTGCGCGAGGTCGTGAGGGGAATCGAAGCCGGCGCGGACGATTATCTAACCAAGCCTTACGATCGTAATGAGTTGCGGGTACGCCTGAACGTCGGCGTCCGCATCGTCGAGCTGCAAACCAAACTGGCTGAGCGGGTCGAGGAACTTGAAAGCGCACTCAGTCTCGTCAAGCAAATGCAGGGGATTCTGCCCATCTGTTCCTACTGCAAAAAGATTCGTAACGATCGGGATTATTGGCAGAACGTCGAGACCTACATCACCGATCACTCCCACGCTGAATTCTCTCACGGGATTTGCCCCACCTGTTACGAAAACACGGTGATGCCTCAACTCCGATCACTCGAGCCGTCATGGGCTGACGACGCAATTTAGATGTATCAGGTACAGAACCGCGAGCGGTAGCGAGCGGGATCAAGACGCCACTTCAAGCAAGAATTCAGTATTGCCGAACCAATCGAGCGAAATAGCCAAGCGTGATTCCTTATCCCGCTCGCTACCACTCGCGGTTCTGTAACGTCGCTAATTCCTTGATCGACTTTTTGTGCAAAGCTCCGGAGATGAGGTTTGCGAGAGGATGTCAGCTTCCTTGTTTGTGCCCCGTGAGCGGCGAGTGACATTCAAAGACAAAGCGAATC
>JAWVEM010000230.1:0-6715 GCA_033856735.1 Blastocatellia bacterium | reverse complement strand
GCGTGATTGCGGGCGATGAGTGGGATGCGTTCGTCGGTCTTTAGCTCATTCAATAGCGGCACCAGTTGATAGGGATCGGAAAGGTCGTTGCGGGTCAGCAGCATTTCCATTTCGTTCAAAAGCTGCGGCGCGTTGAGCGGCTGCATCTCACGCGCCAGCTTGAGATTAAAGATCAGAATTGCCTGATCGGAAACCTTCCGGTATTCCATCGCCAGCGCCCAAGCGTCCTTGCTGTTACTCCAATTGAACTCGGCGGTCCGTTTGCGCTCGCCGTTCTCCATCTTCAAGTGATAGGTGCCGAGGTGGGCAAAATCCTTCGGCGACTGGTAATTTTCGTCCGAATCGAGAAATCGCAGACCAGTCCAGAGACCAAGAATGCGACCGAGCGCGCCGATGGATAATTCTATGGGCTCGACAATCGGGGTGTCCTCGCCGCGCCGCTCAAATGTGATCTTGCCGCGGCCGAGGGCATCATGATCAATCACCACGTGGCGGATGACAAACTCGGCCTTGGCGAATTCATATGTGTAGCGGGTGGCGTCGGGCGGTTTCTTATTGTCTTCGCGACGCTGCTGCGGTGCGGCGCCGGGCGCGGCCGGCCGATCGTTTCGCTTGTTTTGATCCTGCGAGAAAGAAAAAAGTGCTGCGATTAGAATCAGGAGTGCGGCCAACGGAAATCTCAAACTGGATACTTGCATTCGAATCATAATGGAAATCTTGGGTCTTATTGGTTGTTGTGCCTGCTGGGGATTTACTATTAGATGATGACAGAGAAGAACGCAAGTCGGGAGGGGGGTCGTGAGAGATGATCGCTCGTTTTCTGCGCGCCCGTGGTAACTCCCTTCTTCCTTTGGGAGAAGGGCCGGGGTTGAGGGTTTGCGAGTGCAACCTACTCTTTCTTATTTGTCCTCCGGTGGCGGTGAGTGGCATTCAAAGACAAAGACCATAATTGGGGTAAGCAGCGGCAAGCCCTTACCCAACCCTCTCCCGGAGGGAGAGGGCATTAACCGTATCGGAGCCTCGTATTTTCGTGGACTGTTTAGGCGGGAAGTCTTTCAACAAGGAAAGGTTGCGCGGGTGCCTATTCGAACCTGACGGAGACGAGCTTTGACACGCCAACTTCTTCCATCGTCACGCCATACAGCGCGCGCGCGGTTTCCATCGTGCGTTTGTTGTGGGTAATGACGATGAACTGCGTGTTGGCCGACATGGCCACGACCTTGTTGGTGAAGCGGCCGACATTTGCTTCGTCAAGCGGGGCGTCAACTTCATCCAGCAGGCAGAAGGGCGAAGGCCGGTATTGAAAGATTCCCAGCACGAGGGCGAGCGCCGCCATCGCTTTTTCACCACCTGAAAGCAACAGCACATTCTGCAGGCGCTTGCCGGGAGGCTGGGCCACGATGTCGATACCTGATTCGAGTTCGTCGTCGTTGTCGATCAAACTCATTTCGCCGCGGCCGCCGCCAAACAACTCATTAAAGAATTCGCTGAAATTCTGATTAATCTTTTCGAAGGCATCGCGGAAACGCTCGCGCGAGCGGCGCTTGATTTCGCGCAGGGCCTCTTCCGTCGCGGCGATGCCCTGAGTAATGTCTGCACGTTGAGTAGTCAAGAATGCCAGGCGTTCGTCGGCCTCGGACAGCTCTTCGAGGGCCATCATGTTAACCGCGCCGAAGTTCTCCAGGCGGTCGCGCCATTCTTCGACCCGAGCGCGCTCCGTCTCGAGATCGAACTCTTCGCTAAGTTGAACCTCGCGGGCGAGATCCTCCAGACTCTGACTCAGTTCGTTGGCGCAGGATTCGCGCACAAAGCTGACCCGGGCCAAAGCTTCAGCCCGCTGGACCTCGATGGCAGCACGCGCATCGCGTGACGCCGCGGCATTGCGGTTCAGTTCCGCTAACTCGTTGGCGAGCGCATCTGCCTGAGACCGCGCGTCCGCCAGCCGCGCCGTCGAGCCGGCAATCTGGTCTTCTTCGCGGGCCTTCTCTTCATCGACCGTGGCTGCCAGGCGATCAATCTCAGCGATTGAATTGTGTAGTTCCCCAAGTTTCGTCCCGGCTGCGGTCAACTCGATATGATGATGGGCAAGGCGCGAGGTAACATCCTCGCGCTCTGTTTCCAGGCGGCGCAAATCGGAGGTGGTGGAGCGCCGGCGTTCGGCGGCGGCGGCGGCTTCCGCGCGTTGCTGATTCAGAATATCGCTTTCGGATTCGGCGTCGCGGCGAATGCCGGCCAGCAAGTGGGTCTTTAGCTCGATCCGCTCCTGCGTGGCGCGGCGCATGGTTTCTGCCGTCTCGGCTTCGTGCAAGGTCTTCGTCCGGCTCTCTTCCAACTCGCGGCGTTCCTGCGCGAGGCGGGTTGTGTCGTCCGCAACCACACGTAGGTGGCGATCGGCCCGCTCGATATCCTGCTGCAAGGTTCCGAAGTTGAGCTCACGGGCCATCGCCTCGCGATCTTCGCGCGCAATCGACGCGTTCAGCAACACGACTGATTCTTCCAGACCAGTCAGCCGCGAGCGTGCATCCTTAACCGCCACTTCGGCGACCGCGAGCTGAGCGGCCAGATCCGCCACGCGTGATTCCAATTCGCGCAGTTCCCGTTTGAAGGTCAACAAGCCCGCGCCTTCTTCCAGCGCCCGGCCATGGCCCGCGTTGACGAACTGCCCGCCGGCGACCCAGTCTCCATCAGTCGTAACGAACATATCGCCGGTGGCTAAAGACAAAGCGGTCGCGTCGTCGAGAGTATCCACCACCCGCGCGTTCATTCTCTCCGGCATCGTCCGTTCGAGCACCGTCAGCAGTTCGCGCGGCGCGCGCAACGTTTCAACTATGCGCGGGCCATCAATCCCGACGGGGACATACTGCTGCCGGGCAGCGGTACCGGTAATCGTTTCTCTGAACGTCAACACGTCTAGTTCGTCGCTACCGCCATGAAAGCCGGTAACCAAGAACGTCGCCCGCCCCGCCTGATTATTCTTCAGCCAGGCGGCGGCACGGATCGCATCATCGGGAGTAGGCACGAGGATCGATTGGAGCGCCGACCCGAAGACACCTTCGACCGCGCGCTCCCATTGCGCATCGACCTGAATGCTGTCGGCCAGGGTCCCGATCAGATGAAAGTCGGTGTCATTCGCTGAGAAAGCTTCCTGCACGGCCAGCGAATAATGCGTGCGCCGCTGGTCGAGTTCCTTGAAACTTTCCAGCCGGTGCAGGGCCCGCGAATAGTCGTCACGCACGCGTGTCTGTTCGGCGTCGCTATCCGAAACGCGCTCGTGACCTTCGATGACGGCTTTGATCGCGGTTTCCCGCTCGGCGGTGAGGCGGCCAAGCTTTTCGCGCGTCAACAGGATTTGCTGGTTGAGCTTCTCGGCTTCCGCGCTGCGTTCGGCGTGGGCCGCGGCGGCGCGTTCGCCTTCGCGCGCCAGGCCCTCGGCCTGTTGAGTTAGCTTCTCCAGGCCATTCTCGAGTTGCCGCGCCAATTCGTTCAGCCGTTCCACGGCCGCGGTATGCGTCAGCAGCTCAACTCGCGCAGTTTCGATCTCACTCTCTGCCTGAGCAACTTCGGAAAGCTTCCGCGCGTGCGACTCTTCAGCCGCGCGCAAGGCGAGAATCGCCTGCTCGTTGTCCGCGCTCAATTTCGCTTCGGCCTGACGCAGACGCTCCAATTCAGAGTCGACGATTAACAAGCGCGCGTTGAGCGCTTCTACTTCCTTTTCAATCTCGGTGCGACGCCGGGTCAGCGTCTCGATCTGTTCTTCCTGATAGACGCGCTCGCGGATGCGGCGATCGCGTTGCAGCGCGGCGTCGGCGATGGCGGCGCGCAGTTGGGTCAACTCGTCTTCGAGAGCGCGGGCGCCTTGCGTCGCGGCCCGGCTGGTTTCTTCCCGCTCGGCCAACTCTGTAGCCAGGCGTCGATCTTCTTCCGTAGCGCTTTCCAACTGCACTTGCGATTGCTCGAGCAGGGCGACGAGACTGCGCTCCTCGGCTACGTACACTTGGCGCAACAGCTCTCTTAGCTCTTCACGTTGAATGCGATAACGGCGAGCCTTGGCCGCCTGCCGGCGAAGACTGTTCACCTGCCGCTCGATCTCGGCGACAATGTCGGACACGCGGCTGAGATTTGATCGCGCAGATTCCAGACGAGCTTCGGCAGCGCGTTGCCGCACGCGAAACTTTGTGATGCCCGCGGCTTCTTCGATGATCGTGCGGCGGTCCATCGGCTTGGCCGAAAGGATTTGTCCGATGCGTCCCTGCTCGATAATGGCGTAATGCCCACCCGCGAGCCCGGTGCCGGAGAACAGATCCTGGATGTCCCGGAGACGGCAGGGCCGATCATTTAATAGGTATTCGCTTTCGCCCGAACGATAGAGGCGACGGGTGACAGAGACCGCTTCGCCCGGCGCAAACTCCAGCGCGAGATTGCGCCGGCGCCAGTGGCGATGGTGCGTAGGGGTTCTGGATTTTGTTTCGGCTGGTACTTCGGTAGAGGTGGCGATCCCCGCGGCTGGATCTATCTCGCTGGTCGTCGCTTCTATGATTGCGTCGGTCGTTGATTCCGGAACGCTTGCGGGGTCAATTTCTGCGAGCGCGGCAGCGGCGACTTCGGCTTCTTCAAAGACTGTGCTGTGTTCGTCAATCTTCTCGAGCGTCGAATCGATATCTTCAATGTCCGGTTCGTGCTCGACGACTTCGTCGCGCTCGAGGTGCAGGACAACTTCAGCCATGCCGCTGGGTTTACGATTACGCGAGCCCTGAAAGATGACATCTTTCATTTCGGCGCCGCGCAGATGCTTGATGCGCTGCTCTCCCAGAACCCACGAAATAGCGTCGGCAACATTGCTCTTGCCGCAGCCATTGGGGCCCACCACGCCAGTTATGCCGTCACCAGTGAAGATGAGGTCAGTATGGTCCGCGAAGGATTTGAATCCCGTGATTTCGAGTCGTCTAAGCTTAAACATCGGCATTCGTCGATTTGATGCGGGGGGTGACGACCGAAGCTGGCATCAAAGGCGACCTACGGGTATTGCACTATAGAGACAGGTGAGCGACATGTCAATAAGAACTTGAGCTTAGTAAGGCTAAGTCGCGGAAGCCAACAACTTAATACCGGCCACCAGGAGGAAGCTTAGCAGCGCAGGTCCGGGGGCGCTGCTCGGCTTGATGTGCTACGAGGTCGCCTTTCTTTCCAGCAGAACATTTATCCCGCGCCTCAGACCGTCGGCGTTTGTGGCCTCGTACCGCAGCATGTGGCCATCCAAAAAGACCGTCGGCGTGCCCGTTACCCCCAGCGACGTGCCGCGCTGGATGTCAGCACTAATCCGCTGATCAACCTGATTGCTGGCCATGTCGCCGGTGAACTGTTCGACATTCAGATTGAGTTGTCGCGCATAAGAAATGAGGGTTGGACGCGGATCGTCCAGCTCGGCCCACTCTTTCTGGTTGCGATAAAGCCGGTCATGCATCTCCCAAAACTTTTTTTGATTGCGGGCCGCCTCAGCCGCGTGCGCGGCGACCAGGGCGTTCTTGTGAATCTTCGTCAAAGGAAAATGACGGAACACGATCTGGACTTGGTTGCCGTACTCCTGCTCGATCTGTTTGAGTTCCGGATAGAGCTGGCCGCACGGCGGGCACTGATAGTCACCGTACTCTTCGAGGACTACCGGTGAACTAACTTTGACATTTGGCTTCGTCAGTCCGGGCGTATCCGGCGCAGACTGATTTGGCACCGCAGTGTTTCCGGCCGTTGACGTTTGGTTTGAGTTAGGAATACCGGTAACGTTATCCCCGTTCCCTCTGCGGAAAGCAAACGCGAAGATCGCGATCACGGCAACCAGGACAACCACGATGATGATGAAAGGTAGAAATCGTTTCATAAGATTAAGAATGCACCGCCACGCGCGGCATCTCGCGACCGTCGCCGCCCTCGGCCGGCGTCAGTACGCGCAAAGGGTCGGGCCATTCAACTGAGGGTACTGAGTCGGGACCGAAGCGGCCATTGCCACCCTTCGCTTTATCGCGCAAGGCCTTCAAAACTTTCTCAGGCATGATCGGCACTTCGTCGATGCGCACGCCGACCGCATTATAGACTGCATTGGCCACCGCGGGCGGAACGGGCAGCAGCGGCCCCTGTCCAACTTCCTTGGCGCCGAACGGCCCGTTGGGATCGGGATCCTCGATCAAGTAAGTCTTAACGTCGCACATTTCCATCGTCGTCGGGCTCTTGTATTCGAGCATCGACGGAATCTTGTGCACCACGTTGCGGTTCGCGCGATAGGCCATCTCTTCCATTAAGATTTCGCCCAGACCCATATAGACGCTGCCCTCGACCTGTCCCATCACCAGCATGGGATTGATCGACTTGCCGATGTCATGCGCAATCCAGATTCTTTCGACGACGACAATGCCAGTAGAAGGATCGACATCGACTTCAGCGACGCAGGCCGAGTAGCTGTAGGCCGGCGAAGGTCCCACGCCGGCGCCTTTGTATTTTCCCGGCGAACGCGGCGGCGAGTATGAACCGACGGTGCCGATCGTGCCGAACTTTGATTCTGCCAGCACCACCGCTTCAGCGAACGAAACACCCACCTCGGGGTTTTCGACGTCGAAGGCGCGCCGCTCAGCAAACGAAATATTCTCGATGGGCAGGTTGAGTTTTTCAGCCACGGCGATCGTCAAAAGTTCGCGCGCGCGCTCGGCCGCCTGAATCGCAGCGTTAC
>JAWVEM010000229.1:0-6441 GCA_033856735.1 Blastocatellia bacterium | reverse complement strand
GCCGCTAGATAAAGACTACGGACTGCGAACTGGGAATGTCGAAACGTTTGCGGCAGGAACGGCAGGCCAGCATGTCGTCAATGCGCACCATGTAGTCGCGCGAGTTTTGAAATTGCCGGCGATCGTTATCGCTGGCGCCGCGTGGGGGCGCAGGCTTTTTGGTTCGCTTCAACCAGCGCACTTCGTAATCGTTACGGGCGCGACAGTGCGGGCAGCTAAAGCTTGCGGATTTTGATTCCTGCTTTTCGTTGAAAAAATCACGTTCATTCATAAGACTTCTTGCTTTGCCGCCGCCATTTGCCGGCCCAGCAATCTTTCAATAGAAGGTATCAAACGACTTGGATCAAAAGGCTGCGCATCAATTGGCTCAAAGGCGTCAGCGCCGGCGGCCAGGGCCAGCGTCGGTTCGCCCGTGCCCCACTCAGCCACTATCAGAATTAAGATACCAGCTAACTGCGGCGTAGCGCGAACACGCTTGATGAATTCAATGTTGTCCCGGACGGCCCCGTCACTCTCGATCACAATCAGGTCGAAGTGGGAATCGAGCAGAAGGGCGTGGGCTGCGGTGTACTCTGGAGCATCGACAATTTCAAAGTCGTGGAGCGCGAGCGCTTGACGCGCGGTTCTCCGTTGGTCATCACGAGCGGCTACAATCAGGATGCGAGTAGTTTGCGTCATCGGGACGGCAAGACTCCGGAATTGTTTAGGGGGCGGACTTGTCCGCCGAACAACTTTAGGGGCGGCCCAAGTGCCACAGCTGATCAGCTTGATTTTCTACTACTGTTCGCAAAGATCCCTGAGGTATTGAAAGCTATAGATGCCGGTTTCGTGGCCGTCGCTCCAACGAAAGTTGAGCGCGTAACGGCCGACAATTGTGAGATCGTTGATCTCGAGTTCGTCGGAAATCACGTCCGGCTTCAGTGTCCGCTGGCCGGTCCATTCGTTCACACACTGCGCGCACGGACATACTCGCCGCAGCGCCGCCGCGTTGTAGTCGCACACTCGATCGTCAGCCCAGGTGATCCGCAGTTGCGTATTGCTCTCCTGCGAAATCTCCCGCGGCTCAATCGCCTGCCGTCTTGGTGCGCTGTCAACCATTGAGGTTCACTCTCTCGACTGCTCCGGTCTCGTCAGGTGGGGCGGGCAGGTAGCCCGCCTCTAAACAATCTCACCACTAATCTGCTGCAGTGCCGCCTCGACAGCCGCGACTTTTATCTGTCCATGCGAAGCCGTCCACAGAACCTGTCGGTCGCGCATGATAAAAACCTGCGGAGTCTCATGCTCCACGCCTGTTCGCGTCTCGATCTCATTCGACACGTCGCGCGCCTGCTGCACTGTTACCAAACCGACCGGCCGCTCGATCCTGGACATTTCTGCGTGCGCCCGCGCGCTGATACCGCATAGATTGCTGTGTTTGAAGATTATGGCCGGAGAACCATTGGACTGAGCCAGAAAACGGTCCAACGCGTCAATATCCCGAAGCTCGACGAAGCCGTTCATCGCGGCTGAACTTTGTTGATTCATAACCAGTTCATCTTAGCTGACCGGACAACGTTCTAACAAAGGCCAACCCACCGCCAGACAACCATTGACACTGGACGCAATCCGTCATAGGCTCTGCCTCTAACACGCCTGTTCGGAGTTGAACTATGAAAACTTTATCCCTCTTTTCGAAGTCGATCCTGCTTCTGATCACTTCTGCGTTTCTTATTAACCTCATGCCGCTTACGGGTTACGCCCAAAAACGTGGCGGAGCATCGCAGAAATCCCCTAGTCGCGCCGCCGGCTTGGTTGACGAAGCCGACAAGATGGCTGATGAAAAGAAATGGCCGGAAGCAATCGATGCATACAAACTCGCTATCCGCCTGGATGCGTCTTATGCGCCCGCCTACGGTCGCTTGGGCGACGCGTATTTCAATAGCGGCAACTCGGAACAAGCGCTGGTGGCTTATAAGGAACAAGTGCGTTTGGCGCCCAACGACGCTACCGCGCAATATGATCTCGGCTATTTCTACAACGCGATGGGTCGGCACGGCGAGGCCTTTGCTCCCTTAGTCAAAGCTACAAGTCTGGACCCGAACTTTGCAGAGGCCTTTTACGGTATTGGTTATGCTTATTTGAGGGGCGCGGACTTTGAAAAGTCGATAAGTTTCCTCAAGAGCGCGGTGCGCCTTAAGCCCGATTACGGGGATGCCTATTACGGTTTGGGCGAGGCTTATGCGCGCCTCGGCAAATCAGATCTGGCGAAGGAGCAACTGAAAAAACTGAACACGGTCGATGCGAAGCTCGCGCGCAAGTTGGAAAAAGAAATACAGACGGCATTGGCGACGGCTTCGGTGACAACTTCAGAGCAGGCATCGGCGCCGGCGACTCCGGCTCCGCAAAAGCAAGAACCAGCTACTGAAAAACCAGCAGCGCGTTTGGTGGAAACCGTTCAAGCCACGCCACCGCCAACTAACACGCAGTCCGCCGCACCGCAGATGGGAACACAATCGCCAGCTACTACTGAGCCAGTTTCGCGACAGTTGCAGCAACTACCGCCTCCTCCTCAAACTCAGCCGGCGGCATCCGCTCCATCGTCGTCCGCGGCTGCGCCCGTTTCGCCGGTTAATCAAATCAACGCCTTGCCGGTTAGCGCCAAGCGCTGGGCCTTAGTGATCGGAGTCGACAAATACACCGATCCCCAAATCAGTCCGCTCAAAGGATCAGACAATGACGCGCGTTTGATCGCGAATGCCCTGGTCCGCTATGCCGGCTTTCCGCAGGACCAGGTAATCCTGCTCTCGACCGATCAGCCTACTGAGCGGCAGCCAACGCGCGTCAATATTCTGCGTCGTTTGTCCAACCTCAGCACTGCCGTTCCGAAAGACGGTTTATTGCTCGTGTCTTTCGCGGGTCATGGAATGGAAAGAAGCGGGCAGGCTTTTCTCTTGCCGTCTGACGCGCAGATTAGCGACCAAATCTCGTTTCTGGAAGAAACTGCGATCAGCATGAATCGCGTCAAAGAGCGCATCAAGGAAACCGGTGTGGGACAGGTCTTGGTTCTCCTGGACGCCTGCCGCAACGACCCGGGCGGACGCGCTGATGCACCCAATCCGTTGAGCAACGCTTACACCAACGCTTTCAATTTCGATACTCGCAATCGCGAGGTCCAGGCATTCGCCACCGTCTATGCGACCGGCATCGGCCAGCGAGCCTACGAGTACACGGAAAAGAAGCAGGGTTATTTTAGCTGGGCCGTAGTCGAAGGCTTGAAAGGCGCGGCCGCAAACGATAAAGGCGAAGTCACGCTCTCGCAGTTGGTGAAATACGTCCAGGATACCGTGCCCAAGCGCCTGGCCATCGATCTGGGTTCTACCAAGCAACAAAAGCCGTTTGCGGTGATCGAAGGTTATCGCGCCGACGAGTTGGTAGTCGCCGTCACAAATTCCGCGACGAACGCGGCGAACAATTCAACTCCGAATGTATCGATGGTTGATCCGGCCGCTATCGAGCTGAGTTTCTGGGAGAGTATCAAGAACAGTAACAACCCCGAAGACTTCAAAGCCTATCTCGATAAGTATCCCGACGGCCAGTTTGCCGCGCTCGCGAAATCCCGTTCGCAACCCGTGAGATCGAATGGCAACATGGGATCGGGAGAGTCGCTCGAGATGACTTACTGGAACGCTATCAAAGACAGCCGCAACCCATCGGACTTTAGAGCATATGTGAGCAAGTTTCCCAACGGGCTGTTTGTCGAAATCGCGAACGGCCGGGTGGCCATGCTGGAAGGCGAAGCCCACGAAAAAGAGAAGGCGAAGTTGGCTTCCGATGAAAATGAACGCGCCCGTAACTCGCATCTCTTTGCGGTTAAGGACGCCTCGGGCACGGAAGGCACGCTCACGGTGACTCCGGGCACACTCGCCTTCGAGCCAAAAAAGGATAATGAAAAAAAGAACGTGACCATTCAGTGCTCCGAGATCAAGCGCGTCGAAGCCGGCCAGTCTGCATATGTGCTGCCACACGTGAATCTGTTTCTTACTGCCGGCAGTGCCAACGGCAAGCAATCCAAATCAGGCCAACTCATGTTCTACACCGGAACACCGGCCAGCGGCGGAATCTTTACTCCGGTTAAGCCGGCTACCAACATAACTCCGGATGTAATCAACGCGATAATCGAAGCGTGTAGAATGGCGCGCATCAACAAGTAACCGATAACTCCTCTCGGCTATCAATCGCGTAATTGTGACTCTCAAGGATCAATCCGAGACGGTGACGCCCGACCCGACTTCAGACCACGCTGCCAGTGTGCCCGCCAATCTGTCCGCGCCCACAATCACATTTGATCAGGGTGAAGGGAGTGCTTCGCTCAACGAAACTTCGCTGCCGCCCGCGCCGGCATTGATCGGCGTCACTCTGGACAGGCGTTATTTCATCCAGAAGGAACTGGGGCAGGGCGGAGTCGGCGCAGTGTACCTGGCGCTGGATCGAAAACTGCACGACAAGCCGGTCGTAATTAAGGTTTTGCTCGAAAAGTCTCTGCAGAACTCCTGGGTGGTGCAGAAGTTTCAGCAGGAGAAAGAAGCACTCGCTCGGGTCGATCATCCGGGAGTCGTGGGCATTCTCGACACCGGCGAGCTCCCCGACGGCAAACCTTATCTGGTGATGCAGTTTATTGACGGGGTGACGCTACGCTCACTCATCAGGCCGGAAGGAATTCCCCTCGAGCGCGCCGCCGATTTAATCAAGCAGATTGGAAGAGCGTTGAGCGCCGCTCATGATAAAGGCATCTTTCATCGCGACCTGAAGCCCGAAAACATCATGCTGCAAAGCTACGGGGGCGGCGAAGAACAGGTAAAGATCATCGACTTTGGCATCGCCAAGCTGAAGGATTCGATTGTGGCGCCCAGCACCGTCACCGGAGCCACTGCCGGAACAGTTTCTTACATGGCGCCTGAACAGCTAAGCGGGCGTCCGGTCTCGGCCGCGATGGACATCTACGCGATGGGCGCGATCGCTTACGAGTTGGTGACGGGACGCAAACCCTTCAATCCGGAAACCGGATTCGAGTTACTGGAGATGCAGCGCGCCGGCGTGCGCATCAAACCGTCGGACTTGCGTCCCAGCCTTTCTGAAGAAGCTTGTGCGGTGATTTTGCGGGCGCTCAGTTTCGATCCGAAAGAGCGTTTTCAAAACTCGCGCGAGCTGGGCGATGCCCTGGCGCGAGCTCTGTCTGAAGACACTGCGACATTTAATCCGGACCGAAGCGGCCAGGCGCCGATTCCCGCGACGCAGTTGGCTACCGATGCCAACGCGCCCGCACGACAGACCGCGGATCTTTCATCCAAGACGATCGCCGCGCGTTTTGAACCGGCGAAAGTTGATACGCTGGGCGCCTCGGCCTATCCCGCGCCAGAGTCTGTCGATGCGCCGCCTCGTCGCCGATGGATAGTGGTCGGACTTGGTTTAGTTCTGCTGGCTGCGATTGTGGCGGGTGTTTTCATTTGGAAGCGCGGCGCACTTCCAGGCGCGCGAGAGCAGTCGCTGGCCTACTCGCTGACGGTCCAGAAAATGCGCGAGGGTAAACCTTACCAGGACGAATTCGAATCCTCCGGACAGGAGATCTTCGAAAACGGCTGGAAATTTCGCATGAACCTCGCCAGTTCGCAGCAGGGTTATCTTTACTTGCTGAACGAAGGCCCGGCGGCCGGCGACTCCGTAACTTACAACCTGCTGTTTCCCGAGGCGAAGACGAACAACGGATCGCCGCAGGTCATCGAGAATCAAAAACTTCAGACCGCGTGGATGAGGTTTGACGATCATCAGGGCACGGAAAAATTCTGGATTGTCTTTTCTCCGACGCCGGTCAAAGAACTGGAAGCCGTGACGAATACAGTTACCGATCGCGTCCAGGGCGAGATTAAAGACCCCGCACAGGCTCGCGCCGTACGAGACTTTCTGCAAAGACATTCATCGCCAAAGCCCGAAGTCACGAAGGATTCCGCGAAGAAGCAAACAACTGTGAAAGCCAAAGGCGATGTGCTGGTGAACAATATTGAGCTGGAGCATCACTAATGGAGCGCGAGATGGAGCGCGGGCATCCCTGCCCGCACTGAGCGCGAAGCGCGAAACGATTTTGACGAACTGGTTTCAGCCCCGAGCCAACTTCGCGACGCGGGCGGTTACTCGCCCATCTCTAAACTGCATGGAGGATCGAATGAGCCGCAACCATTTGACGCGGAAGCAATGGATATTGGTGATCGGTCTCGCATTGCTCTGCTTCCCTGCACTCAAAAACACAGCCATTGCTCAATCCGAAGAGCCGAACTCCCGCCAGATCGTCCTCGATCGCTTCAACAAGGCGCGGCCGGCAGAGGATGTCACCGCGGGAATTGGCGGCACACGCGTTAGCGGAGGCGCTGCGGTCAAAGCTCCTCTCTACCGGCGCACTGGTCCGGTGCG
>JAWVEM010000228.1:0-4017 GCA_033856735.1 Blastocatellia bacterium | reverse complement strand
GTTCTTAAAGCGTGTTGTCTTGCAAACTGAACTTTGCAATTCTTTGCTCTTGATTCATAATCCGGCGTGACATGTCATCTCGTCAAAAACTCATCAAGCGCGTAATAAAAACTTTTCTCCCTATCGTTCTCGTGTTTCTGATTGCGATTGCGGTCGTAACCGTATGGATCGTTCAAGGCATCACCAGACCACCGCGAGCGGCTTACCTCGTCACGCCGGAAACATTTTCTCGAGTTACGGGACCGATGCTGAAGGCGAACGATGTGACCTGGACCAACCACGACGGCACCCAGGCACGCGGCTGGCTGATTCGGGGCACCGAAGGATCGCCCTCAGTGATCCTATTGCATCGCTATGGCGCCGATCGATCTTGGCTGTTGAATCTGGCAGTGAAGCTGAACGAGACAACTAACTTTACCGTGCTGTGGCCCGACCTCCGCGGCCACGGTGAGAACCCTCTCGTTAATAGAACGATGTTCGGGGCTATGGAAGGCGACGACGTCACAGCGGCGATTGACTATCTGCACACTTTGAAATCAACTGCCGGCAAACCTCAAGTCGCCGGACCGGTCGGCGTCTATGGAGTTGAACTGGGTGCGTACGCCGCGCTGGATGCCGCCAGACGCAGCTCCGAGATTCGCGCCCTCGCTTTGGACTCAGCGCCGGCTTCACCTGACGATGTAGTGCGCGCCGCCACCAGTGGCCGCGCCGCGATGAATAATTCCGTCCTGCAAAGACTGGCTGCCTGGGGACTCAAGATTTATACCTTCGGAAAGTATCAAAGCACGCCCTCGTGCGATTTGGCCCGCTCTTTCAAAAACGCAAAAGTGCTGCTTCTGACAGGTACTGAGGGAGATACCTGGCGAACCTCAACACTGGAACTGGGAAAGTGCTTTAACGGATCAGTCGAGGTAAAAAAAGATCTGCCGGTAACCGGCGTTTCTCTGCCGGCGGCAACCGGCGAGCAGGAAGAAGCCTATGATCGACCGGTAATCGAATTTTTCGACAAAGCCTTGCGATAGGCTTGAGCAAGTTCAGCCTCATTTCAGACGCACCAGTACCAGCGACACCCGTCCGTTGTCAGCGATAACTTCAGCTTGAATGTTTGGATAATCAGTTAGCTGCGCCTCGTATTCCTTCGGCACAAAACACAAAACCAGGCCGCCGTTCCGACGCGCAGCGTCGGCAACTTGCGCTACTCCCTCCAGCTTTACCGGCTCGCCATTTGACTCATAAGTCATTCGGTCCGCTGCGTAGAATTCGGCGGTGCGCTCGATGGTGTGCAGTTGCACTACGGGCGTCGCGCCATACCCACGTGCTGCTGCCAAGGCTAACACATCACGTACAGATTCCGGCCGAGCGAGCACTGGCGCCGCGCGACTGAGACCTATTGCCGACGTTACCAACAGCGCCAGCGGAATCAGAATGAAGAGGGCTTTTCGTAACTGAGGACGAACCATGGCCGCCGCGCCAACTATAATCAGCGGTGACATTCCCAAGGTAACCCAAGCGACGCTCAAACTGGATTGGTGAGCCAAATACCATCCTCCTCCAATGCCCAACCCAACCAAGAGAATCCCGGTAGAACGAAGCACCAAATCGCCGCGCTGGTCATTAAGAAAGCACGCGATCCGTTCGCCGACGAGTAAGGCCACGGCCGGCAGCGCCGGCAGAATATAAGCAGTTAGTTTTGACTCAGAAAGGGAAAAGAAAACTAACGGCACGACGATCCAGCAGAGCGCAAACACTCGCACACGATCCAAAGGCGTCCGTCCACGCCAGCGCCATCGACGCGAGGTAAAGAACGCAGCCCCGAGAGATAGAGTCCAGGGCAGGGCCAATGCCACGAGCACCGGAAGGTAGAAATAGAAGGGAGCGGGATGATGGAACTTGTTCGTAATAAAGCGCGCGAAGTGGTGCTGAATGATGAACTGATCGACAAACCTCCACCCATGACGCGAGAGCATCGGCCCGAACCACCCGGCGAATACGAGAAGCGCCAGCGGCACTCCCCAAACCAGGCTCTTCAGGAACTTCCGGTTCGGCCATTCACGCCTTAGCAGGTAATAGAACAGAAGGACGCCGAATGGGATGACAATGCCTATCAATCCCTTGGCGAGCAGCGAGAGGCCAATGAGTAAGTAGAAGCAAACCAGGAGCAGTTGATCGCTTATCACCTTCCGGTCGCTTCCGCTTCGAGTTACGTCCGGAAGGCGCCAGGCAAAGAAGCAGGCGAGAGCTCCGGTAACGGTCATCGTCACCACAATGTCAAAACTCGCGCCGCGAGAGAACACAATTGCGCCGAGACTTGATAACCAAACTAGAGCACTAAAGCGGCCGAGACCCTCACGTTTTTGATTCTCTTCGCCAACACTGCTTTCTGTTCCGGCCACCTCGATCGTCTTACCGATCCAGTAAACAAACACGGCGGTGAGCAGCCCACAAATCGCGGGCCCCAAGCGCGCCGCATACTCGCTTACTCCAAATAAGCGATAACCGGCGATCATCATCCAGTAGAGCAGCGGCGGCTTCTCAAACCAAGGCAGACCGCCAAGGGTCGGAGTGATGAGGTCTCGGCGAGCGAACATTTCGCGCGCGACTTCGGCATAGCGCGGCTCGTCCGGCCCCACCAAAGGGAGCGAGCCCAAGCCCCAAAAATAAAAAGCGGTAATGCTGAGAAAGAGAAGAAGCCAACCGCGCTTGGCAAGGATTGAAGGTTGCAAGTATAGTCCCCGAAGATTAGTCAGTCGTCAGTGGTTTGTGGTCTTTCGTGGATTCGCCATTTCGCAGTATCGTCGAAACCCCACTATGATTCAAACCAGCACCTTAAAGATGAGTACTAACAACTAACGACGAACAACTGACCACTAACGACTGACAATTCTTTTATGCTACGCACCGCAGTCATTGGAGTCGGCCATCTCGGTCAACAACACGCGCGCATCCAGGCGGCGCTCGCCGCAGAAGGCCTGTCGCAATTCATCAGCGTTTGCGATATCGACGCAAAGCGCGTGAACACGGTCGCCCGTGAACGGAATGCCAATCCCGTTACAGACTGGCACACGCTAATCGGCAAGGTGGATGCTGTGAGTTTGGCCGTGCCCACTGAATCGCATTGCGAAATCGCGTGCGAATTGCTCGAGGCCGGGATTCACGTGCTGGTTGAAAAGCCGATCTCGCGCACCCTCGCAGAAGCCGACCGCATGATCGACGCGGGGAAAAAAGGCAACGCGATCTTACAGGTGGGTCACGCCGAGCGATTCAATCCGGCGTTGATCGCGCTGCGTCCTTATGTGAACAATCCCGTCTACTTCGAAATTCATCGCATAGGCGAGTTCACCGCGCGCTCTCTCGACATCGATGTCGTTTTGGACTTGATGATTCACGATCTGGATATCGTGCAGTGGCTGGTCGGCGAAGAGGTTGAGGTCACCAGCTTACATGCCGTGGGAATTCCCATCCTTACCAATCGAGTGGACGCGGCGAACGCCCGTCTGGAATTCGCCACCGGAGCTGTCGCGAACATCACCGCGTCGCGCGTCGGCACTGAAAAGATTCGCAAGATGCGTTTTTTCCAGCCCCGCGATTACGTCGCGGTCGATTACACGACCAACCATGCATCGATCAGCAACCTCGCGCCCCCCACCGCCAGTCCCTGGCCCGGCGTGAACACCAAAATCCTGGAAGTCGAAAACGTCGAGCCGTTACGAGCTGAGATCCAATCATTCCTGAAGGCAGCCGCAAACGGTTCACCGCCCGTGGTGTCGGGTGAAGACGGGCGCCGCGCGCTGGCGTTGGCGCTCAGAACGCTCGAGCAGATTCATGATCATACGGCGAAGTCAGGTGTAAGCGCTTTTCTGCAAAAAGCTTGAGTAGACTTGCAACTTAGTTGCTTCAGAAGAAGCTTCCAAAGCTGCTTGGTCGCTGCTATCATCCGGGTTCTAATCCAAAAGAACCGAAGGACTCGATTCAGCCAATGACCGACCAAGAGCGACAACGCGCGATGGATTTCATTGT
>JAWVEM010000227.1:0-5784 GCA_033856735.1 Blastocatellia bacterium | reverse complement strand
ACGCGCTCACCGTGTCCAAGCAAGGCTTCGGCAATGAAGAGCTCAAGAACATCACTCTGCGCTCGGGTGAGACCGCGACCCTGAAAGTAAAGCTGCTCGTCGGCTCTGAGAAGGCAGAGGTCACCGTGTACGGCACCGTCGAAGGCGTTCGCGCCGACCCGCAGATTGGCCGCCGGCTCGACAGCCCGCAAATCGACGAGACGCCAATCCTCGGCCGCAAGGCTTCGACCCTGCCGCTGCTTAATTCGGCGTTCCGGCAGGCGAAGGGCACAGGCGATCTCTTCGTCAACCAGACGTACTTCGTCACCGGTGCGGGTTCACGGCGTACGACCACGACGACCCTGGACGGCGCGAACAACGACGAAGCCTGGGGCCGCCAGACGATGATCGCCACCCTGCCGCTTGGCGCCATCCAGGAAATGACAGTGCTCTCGAACGCGTTTTCTGCCGAGTTCGGTTGGACCGCCGGCCCTGCCTTGAACATCGTCACCAAGTCCGGCACGAATACCCTGCACGGCGAAGGACTCTTCATGAGCCGTCCCGGCCGAATGCAGGCGAAGACGTTCTCGACGAAGAACTTCTGCCCACCGTCCGTACCGAGTTGCGTCACGCCCAGCACACTCGCCGCTATCAACCCCGTGGACATTCCGGATGCTCTCTCGCAGGTCTCCGGCTCGATTGGCGGACCGATCGTTAAGGACAAGACTTTCTTCTTCGGCACCGCCGACTACACGCGGCAGAATCGAACGACGTTTCTTTCAAGTGCGCTGCCTTCCTTCCTGTTGCCGGCGGATGGCAATCTTGCCTACACGGGTCACTATCGCCAGTTTCTTTTCGACGGACGCCTGGACCACAAGCTCACGTCGAGCCAGACTTTGATGTTCCGGATGAACGTCGATCGGTTTTCTGACGACAATCCGCAAGACGCGGTGGGCGGCACGAGTGCACCGAGCGTCGCGCGCAAGTACTCACGACGATCTTGGACTACCCAGGTCAATCATACGTGGGTCCTGAGCCCCAAGCTTTTCAACGAGGCGCGATTTGCTTACCTGAACGGCGATCCGGTTACGCGCTGGGAAGCTCAAAACCTGTCAACCACCTACACCCGCGCCGGCTCGGTGCCTTTCACCATTGGACAGTCGCGAGCCTCCGATCTCTGGGGTCACCAATTGCAGTTCTCGGACACGCTGTCGTGGTCGCGCGGCAAACATTACCTACGCTTTGGCGGAAGTTTGATTCATCACACGTCAGGCGGCTTTGGCAGTGAGCCCGGCACCGCGATCCTCGGCACCTTCACTTTCAAGAACACGACGACGGCGCCCTTCGGTCAATTGACGCTGGCCGACGTGCAGAACTATACGCAACCGATCAACTTTGGGATCAGCAGCTACAAACTGCCGCAGTGGCTCAATGCCGTTTTCGTGCAGGACAGCGTTCACTTGCGCAGCGATCTCACCGTCGATCTTGGCCTGAGATACGATCGCCAGACTTTGACCGACGCGACCGGAAACTTCGCGCCGCGCATCGGCTTCGGCTGGCATCCGAGAGGCGATTCGCGTCTGTCGATTCGCGGCGGCTACGGCATGTATTACACGCAGATTCCATCAAATGTGGTCGCTGCTTACCTGGTAAACGGGCTGGACGGATTGACGACCTACACCGCTATTGCAGGGCAGACAGGCTTCCCGACATGTCTGACGGGATCATGCCTTCCAGTGTCGCTTGATCCGAAGACGCTGCCGGCTTCACAACTGCCTGCACGTGACATCACGCTGAGGGCAGGCCGGCGTGATTTCTACAAGGCCCAGTTTGCGAGGTACGGGCTGAACTTCGACCTGCTGCCGAACTATCCCGACAAATTGGTGAATCCACGCAGCCAGGTTATATCTATCGGCGCGGAACGCGAGGTGACAAAGGGATTGTTCGTCGGGGGCGACTACGTGCATCAACACTGGACCGGCCTCTATCGCACGATTGATTTGAATGCCCCGTCTATTTTCGATCGCACGGCCCCCGGCCAAACCAGGAGCGTGGCCGCGGCCAATGCTACTCGTCCAACCCTGCCGGTGAACGGCGGCGTGCGTCAGGTCAACGTCTTGATGAACCTCGGCATCGGCGATTACGAAGGTTTGCAGACCCAGTTTACCTATCGCGGTAATTCGAAGATGTACGCCGCCGTCAGCTACACATTCTCGAGGGCGACCAACACCACGGAACCGGACGGGAACGGCATCAATCCGAACGAGAGCATCATCTCGCGGCTCGGAGAGATCGAACGCGGACCGAGCGTGCTCGATCAGCGTCATCGCGCGGTGATTACGTTCTCGTACAAGCTGCCGTTCAATATCACGGCCGGCACGTTGACCCAGCTCGCGTCGTCGCGTCCGTTTAGCGCCACTACCGGCATTGACAATAACGGTGATGGCGCGAACAACGACCGTCCGGTCATAAACGGAAGAGTCATCAGCAAGTCGGCGTTTCGCGGCACCTCAACGTCAGACGTGGGAGTCTTTATCGAGGATCGCATCAAGCTGTCGGAACGCGCGACGATACTGCTCAGGTTGGAAGGATTCAATCTCCTGAATCACGGGAACTACCTCGGCCGTGGACAGACGGTCTATGGCGACACGGGCACGCCGAACCCGACCTTCGGTCAGCTCGTGGCTGTCGGGACGGCCGCGAACGCAATCCCGGCGTTCGCAAACATAGATCCGCCCAGACTGTTCCAGTTGCAAGTGCGGTTCATTTTTTGATTGAAAGGGGCCAGGTCCGTGGCAGAAGCCCGCGCGTAAGCAAGGGCTGGTTAACTAAGCTTGCCCTCCCTAACGGTCGGGCTTCTGAAACAATTCTACTTCCCAAACCACCCAATCGGCTTGCCCGAAAGATCAACCCAAACGCTTTTCACCTGCGTATAAAGCTCCAACGCGTGCTTGCCCATCTCTCGTCCATATCCTGACTGTTTGTAGCCGCCAAAAGGCGAAGCCGCATTCATCATGTTGTAAGTATTGATCCAGACCGTGCCTGCCTTAACCGCGCGCGCAAAGCGATGGGCCCGCGTGATGTCGCGCGTCCAAATCCCCGCGGACAAACCGTAAAGAGTGTCGTTGGCCTGACGCAGCAGATCGTCGTCGTCTTTGAAAGTGATCGCGCATGATACGGGTCCAAAAATTTCTTCCTGGGCCACCCGCATCGAGTTGTTTACATCGCTGAAGATCGTGGGCTGAAAGAAATAGCCGTTCTTGAATGCGCCCTCGAGTTCCGGCTGCCCGCCGCCGGCAAACACCGTAGCGCCTTCTTCCCGCGCGATATCGACGTAACCCTTGATCCGGTTCAACTGCTCTTCGGAAACCTGGGGCCCCATCAACGTGGTCTTGTCCATCGGATCGCCGACCTTTATGCGATCTGCTTTTTCTTTGAATCGCCCGAGGAATTCTTCCTGGACAGACTCTTCAATGAACACACGCGATCCGGCACAGCACACCTGGCCCTGGTTGAAAAAGATCCCCATCATCGCGCCATTCACGGCTTGATCCATATCGGCATCAGCGAAGATCACGTTCGGCGCTTTGCCGCCCAACTCCAGCGAAACCTTAGTCAGGTTTTCAGCCGCGGCCTTTGCGATCAGCTTGCCGACTTCACTCGATCCGGTGAAGGCAATTTTGTCGATGCCGGGATGTGAAGCGAGCGCCGCCCCGGCAGTCTCGCCGAACCCCGGAACGATATTGACGACGCCTTCCGGAAAGCCCGCTTCCTGAATCAACTTCGCCAGCTCGAGCGCCGTCACCGGCGTTTGTTCCGCGGGCTTCAAGACGATCGTATTGCCGGCGGCTAAAGCTGGCGCCAGTTTCCACGCGGCCATCAGAAGCGGAAAATTCCAGGGAATGATCTGCCCGCAAACGCCGACCGGCTCGCGCAAAGTGTAGTTGAACATCTGGCCGGGAACGGGAATCGTCTCGCCTTCTATCTTGGTCGACCAGCCGGCGAAGTATTCAAAGTTCTCAACCACTCCAGGCAGATCGATATAAGTAGCTTCCCGGATCGGCTTGCCGTTATCCATCGTTTCCAACTCGGCGAGCTCGCCGGCGTGGGCCTCGATCAACTGCGACAGTTTATAGATCATTCGCCCGCGTTCACGCGCGCTGATCTTCGACCATTTTCCTTCGAATGCCTTGCGCGCGGCAGCGACGGCTTTGTCGATGTCGGCTTTGTCGGCTTCGGCGACTTCAGCAAAAGTCTCTCCGGTGGCGGGGTTCGGCGATTTGAAAGTCTTGCCTGACTCCGCGTCGACAAATTGGCCGTCAATGAATAGTTGATAACGACGCGGCGTGGTTTGCACTGGTTGTGGTGATGACATTCTGGATTGCTTCCTTGAATAAGAATTATTTTGATTAGGGTGAGAATCTAACATCGAGTAATCGCGAAAGTCTAAGGAAGGAGGTACTTCTCTGTGCTGCCTCAGCGTCCTCTGTGTCTCTGTGGTGAATGATTCACACGGCAAACTCACCACAGAGGCACAGAGGATCACAGAGATTTCACAGAGCGCTGGTCTATATCTCGACTTCGCGGTATGTTAACGCAATCATGACCAACAGCCCCTGGCCTTTTCTAATCCTGGAAGACTGGCAAGACACTCTGGCGACACTGCACATGTGGACGCAGATCGTCGGTAAGATCCGCCTGGCGACGACGCCTTTGATCAATCATTGGTGGAACGTTCCGCTCTATGTTTCGGCCCGCGGCCTGACGACTTCGCCGATGACTTACGAGGATCGCATCTTCGAGATCGAGTTCGACTTTATCGATCACAAGCTAATCATTGAGTGCAGTGACGGGGCAACCAAGATTCTCGCCCTGCGCGCTCAACCGGTCGCCGATTTTTACGCGCGCGTGATGGCGGCCCTCGAAGGCCTGGGCATTGACATCAATATCTGGCCGATGCCGGTGGAGGTCCCGAACCCGATTCGCTTCGATGAGGATGAAACCCACGCGTCTTACGATGAGGAGTATGCAAATCGATTCTGGCGGGCCCTGGTGAATATCGATGAAATCTTCAAAGAATTTCGGGCACGCTTCACCGGCAAAGTGAGCCCGGTGCATTTTTGGTGGGGCAGCTTTGATCATGCGGTCACGCGCTTCTCTGGCCGTCCCGCGCCGCCCCGCGAAGGCGCCGACAAAATCACCGTCGAAGCTTACTCACACGAAGTCATCAGTCACGGCTTCTGGCCCGGCGGCAATGGCGTCGAAGCCGCGTTCTACTCCTATACCGCGCCCGAGCCCGCAGGCCTCGCTGAATCATCGATCGAACCCCGCGCCGCCTTCTATAGCAAAGATATGAAAGAGTTCCTTCTGCCCTACGAAGCGGTGCGCAATTCACCTTCGCCGGAAACTGCTCTGATGGATTTTCTGCAGAGTACTTATGAAGCGGGAGCTGACCTGGCCAAGTGGGATCGCAAAGCGCTGGAGCGCCAAGACGCGACGCGATCAATGACGGGGCAGTAGCATTGCTTGGCTCTAAAACCCAGTCGTCCCGGCCAACAACTGCCGCAGCACATAAGGCAGAATCCCACCGTGCAGGTAATAATCAATCTCGATCGGTGTGTCGATGCGCAAGGTCAGCGGCACTTGTTCAGTTGAACCATCAGCGCGATGAATCGTGAGTGTGACGTCTTGTCTCGGCTGTACTTCACCACCTACCAGGCCAGTGATGTCGAAAGTCTCAGTGCCATCAAGATTTAATGAAGCAGCGTTTGTGCCTTCCTTGAACTGGCAAGGCAGCACGCCCAT
>JAWVEM010000226.1:0-5141 GCA_033856735.1 Blastocatellia bacterium | reverse complement strand
GCCTCTTTGAACTTCTCTTCCGACTCAGCGTCTCCCTGATTCTTATCGGGATGATATTGGTGAGCGAGACGCCGGTAGGCGCTCTTCAAATCCGCTTCGGTCGAAGTGCGAACCACACCCAGAACTTCGTAATAGTCGCGTTTATTAATGGCCATAACCTGATATCAGTAGTGAGCGGCCAGCACCTGGACCGTTTACACCGGCAAGCTGCTGACCGCCTGGTAATTGTAACCCAACCTGTTGGTTTGCGTGCAAGCTGATCAGCCTGCGTTTGTTCAGTTCAAAGTTCAAGCCGTAGTTTGTTGGTTTCAGACGCAAGCTAAGGCTGGAACTCTAAACGAACCACTGCCAGTTCCGTTCCCTGGGACCGACATTCGCTTAATCATTTTTCTCGTCGGGCTCATCGGGTTGCTTCATCATGGCGTTGGTAAGTTGCCGGGCTAACCGATCGACGGTGTCCAGCGCCATGCGGATTGCGCCTACCTCTTCAGCGCCAATCGCAGCTTCGCCTTCGCTCAAAATTACTTGACCGTTTTCCTGGGCCTCTTTTGAAAGCAAGCCGCCAAACTCCAAAAACGCCCGTTGCGTGTTCTTAATCAGGCTGGTGAGCTTATTATTCAGAGCTACTTTGTCGCGCAGTGCGCGATCGCTTTCGGCTGAACTTTCCGCCTCGTTAATAATCCGCTCAATCTCGTCGTGTGACAGGCCGGAAGTGGGCGTGATGCGCATCTGTTGTTCGCGGCCGGTCGCCTTGTCGGTGGCTGAAACCGACACGATCCCATTGGCATCCACCTCAAAAGTAACTTCAATTTGCGGCACGCCGCGCGGCGCCGCGGGAATCCCGACCAACTCAAATTTTCCCAAAGAACGATTGCCGGTAGAGACCTCGCGCTCGCCCTGAAGAATATGAATCTCGACTGACGATTGATTGTCAACGACAGTGGTAAAAGTAAGACTGTTGCGCAACGGGATGGTCGAGTTGCGTTCAATGATCCTGGTAAACAGGCCACCGCGAGTTTCGAGTCCCAAACTCAAAGGCAGCACGTCGAGCAGCACAATGTCTTTGACGTCCCCGGTTAAGACGCCGCCCTGAATGGCCGCTCCCATAGCGACAACTTCGTCCGGATTGATCTCCGCGGAGGCCTTCTTCCCAAAGATGCTCGCGACCGCGCGTTCGACTATCGGCGACCGAGTCTGTCCTCCCACGAGGATCACCTTGCTGATTTCCGAGGCTTGCAGCTTGGCATCAACCAAGGCCCGTTCGCATGGTTCAACTGTCTCCTGCACCAAATCATTTACCAACTCTTCAAATTTCTCCCGCGTGAGGACTTTGTTCAGATGCTTGGGGCCTGAGGCATCGGCCGCGATAAACGGCAAATTGAAACTGGTCTCGGTCGCCGAAGAGAGTTCGCATTTGGCTCGTTCGGCAGCTTCCTTCAGCCGCTGTAACGCCAGCCTATCCTTACGCAGATCGATGCCGGTGTCCTCATGAAACTGATCGGCCATCCAATTCATGATCCGCTCGTCGAAATCCTCGCCGCCCAGATAGGTGTTGCCGGAAGTGGACAACACTTCGAAGACGCCGCTGCTCATCTCCAGGATGGAAATATCAAACGTGCCGCCACCCAGATCGTAAACCGCGATTTTTTCCGACTCAGTTTTACCCAGACCGTAGGCCAGCGCGGCCGCAGTCGGCTCATTGATAATCCGCTCTACTTTCAAGCCTGCGATTTTGCCGGCGTCCTTCGTCGCCTGGCGTTGGGAGTCGTCGAAATAGGCGGGGACGGTAATAATTGCATCGGCTACCGCCTCGCCGAGGAAATCTTCGGCGGCTGCCTTCAAACGCTGCAATAGAATTCCCGATAGCTCTGGAGGGCTGTAGACCCGGCCCTGCACCCTTATGCGGGCGTCGCCGTTTTGCGAGTCCACAATTTCAAATGGCGCGGTCTCGCGCATTCGACCTGCTTCGTGAGAGTCATACTTGCGACCGATCAAGCGCTTCACGGCATAAACTGTGTTCGAGGCGTTAGTGACCGCCTGGCGCTTGGCGATCTGCCCAACCAGGCGCTCGCCTTTATCGGTGAATCCCACCACGCTGGGCGTGGTCCGGCCGCCCTCCTTATTGGGCACAATCTGGACCGTACCGCCTTCAAGCACCGCGACGCAGCAGTTCGTCGTTCCTAAATCGATCCCGATAATTTTCCCCATGCTATTTTTTTGAGACGAAGGCTATTCGTCATCTCTGCGGGCCGCAACCTTCACCATGGCCGGCCGGAGCAAACGATCACCGATGCGGTATCCGCGGGCGAGTTCTTCGGTCACTGTGTCGGGTTCGTAATTGTCCGAGGGCTCAGTGACAACGGCCTCATGGATATGAGGGTCAAAACGTTCGCCAACCGAGGCAATTGGCTGAATGCCGAGCGACTCAAGCAGGTCGTTGAGTTGCTTACTAATTAATTCGACGCCTTGCAGAAAATGGCGAAACTCCCGGGACTCGTTTGACTGAACAGTATTCTCGGCGTCGAGCGCGCGGGCCAGGTTGTCGACCACGGGAAGCAACTTGCGCGCGACATCCGCAACGACCCGCAGGTGGGCTTCGCCGCGCTCGCGTTCGATTCGCTTGCGATAGTTTTCAAAGTCAGCCTGCCTGCGGGCGAGGGCTTCTTTTGTTTCATCCAGGGCTGCCTGGAGGCGTTTCAACTCCGCGCGCGAAGCAACGAGTTCCGCAAGAGCGGGGCCTCCGAAACCAGTGTCGTTGGCTTTGGGGTCGGACGGGTCCGGCTCCGCAGCGGCAGCCGAAGGTTCAGCGCGTTCCCGCGGTTCTGCATCGTCTTCAGAGGCGGTCGAGTCGTCTCCATCGAAGAAGTTAATGGGAATGCTATTCGGTTGATTTTGCTTTCGATCTGATGCCATTGAGATCCGAATCTATTTTCCGGGGATTGCTATCCGTTATTGAGATGTTTCATTCAAAAGGGTGCGTTCGATGACGCGCGCAAGGTAGTTTACCACAGCCATCATGCGGCCGTACTCGATCCTCATCGGCCCCACAACTCCCAACGTCCCCGAAACATCGCCGCCGACCCGGTATGAGGTAGTGATTACCGAGCAACGTTTCATAGAGGAGGCAACATTCTCTCTTCCGATCACGACTCTGACGCCCGCCGAATTGCTGGCGACACATTCGTTCAGAATTTTCACCAGTCGGGACTTGGCTTCGAAAGTCCGAAACAACTCACGAATCCCTTCAGCGCTGGTAAATTCGGGTTTGGTGAGAATGTTCGAGGCCCCGTCCAAATAAACTTCAGCGTTGGCGTCATCTTCGCCCTGGAGGCTCCGCTCGCATAAGAGCATGGCATTCCGCAACAGCTTGTCGTAGAGCGCTTTCTCTTCCTTGACCAAGGCGACAATCTCATCGCGAATCGTCTGCAGGCTCTTGCCGCTAAACTCAGCGTTCAAATAACGCGCCGTCCGATCCAGCTCGTCCTGAGTGAAGTCTTCGTCGACACTGATCACTTTGTCGTGGACTATGTTCGAGGTTGAAACCAGCACCACCAAAATCCGGCTATCGGGAAGGCGCACAAAGCGTATGTGGTTCAAACGATTCTCAGCCAGCGAGGGCCAGACAACAATTCCCACATTTTCTGAAAGCTGAGAAAGCACGTGAGACGCCTTCTCCATCAAACGGTCGGGCCGCGCGGTGCCTTCATGCCCGCGGTCGATCCCTTCTATCATTCTCAAATCATTGCGGGACAGACGGGTCGAGTCCAACATGTGATCGACGTAATAGCGGTAGCCTTTGTCAGTGGGAATTCGCCCGGCAGAAGTGTGCGGCTGCTCGAGCAAGCCATGATCTTCCAGTTCGCACATGACGCTGCGAATCGTGGCCGAGCTCCAGCCCGTGGCATGAGCGAACCTGTGCGAAACAGTATGCGATCCAATGGCCTCGCCTGAAACCAAGTGCTCTTCGATGACGGCCGAAAGCACTGCAGCCCGACGCGAGTCAGGAGTTGGTCGTCCCGGTTTGTTTGAACTAGTGCGAGCCATTGATCGGTCTATATCTGCGCCCGGTACTTTTTTTGGAGCCGGGGGCCAGTATAGCGAAATAACCGAAGGTCTCGCAAACCATTGTTTCTAAAGCGATCTTCCCGCCCGCCGCAGCGCTCGCCAAAGTTAGTCGACTGGCCACGGTTGAGAGTTAAATAGCTGTCACTGCTAAGCTTAATAAGAGTCTGACAATAGTCGCTGGGGGGCCTATTGCCCTACTCGCGCCAAATTCAGCGCGTTTCGCTGGGTTCACGCGTCTCGTTTGACGCGCCGCAAAGCTCGACCCTAAGATGGGTCGAGCTTCAGGTTAGGGAAAATGCCGCAATCCGATCTTCATCTTAAAAGAGTGTTCTGCGATGCATTCCGTCAACTCGATCGCGGTGGTAAGCGCTTTCAACCTGACGTGGCCGGGATCGAGGTGCGGTTTTATCCCTACGCCGGACTCCACCACACTATTCGGGTGCGGGCAGGTCGCGTCTACGTAAGACTCTCTGATCTTTTCCAGGCCGCGCCGCCTGAGGTTATCCGGGCGCTGGCGTTTCTGTTGGTAGCGCGTTTGCTTTCGCGTAAGGCGCCGCGCGACCAGGAGCGCATCTATCGCGCGTATGCATTCAGTCCCCCACTTTTGCGGGCCTCCGACATCGCCCGGCGACAGCGCGGGCGGAAAGTGATCTCGTCATCCAGTGGCCAGGTTTATGACCTCGAAAGGATCTTCGCAAAGCTCAATCGCCGTTATTTTGACGGTGGGATCCAAAAGCCGGTATTGACCTGGTCGAAGCGGCGAGCCCGAAGCATACTGGGTCATCATGACGCCGCGCATGAGACGATTACGATCAGCAAGATTCTGGATGCGCGCGAGGTTCCCGAGTGGTTCGTCGAGTACATTCTCTTCCACGAGATGCTGCACATCAAACACCCCGCCCGAATAGTTAACGGCCGCCGCTATTACCACACGACTGCGTTTCGAGCCGAAGAACGAAGCTTTCCGCGCTACCAGCACGCGCAGGAATGGCTCGATCACGTCGTTCGAAAACGGCAGGAGCTGCGGGCCCGCGCAGCCTAGTAGCATAGACTTCAGTCTGTGAGTTTGGAGTTAG
>JAWVEM010000225.1:0-2804 GCA_033856735.1 Blastocatellia bacterium | reverse complement strand
AGCTCTCCCGCCCGCTCGGGCGACATCACCTCGGCTTCTGACAACGAAACCTGTTGCAGCTTGCCGCCATGCTTGGCGTAATGGCGTCGCCGTGCGTGATCGATCAGGATGTGCCGCATGACTTGCGCGGTGACGGCAAAAAAATGCGATCGATTCTGCCAATCGATTTTCTTTTGCCCGGCCAGGCGCAGATACGCTTCGTTAACCAGCGCGGTCGTGCCCAGCGTGTGGCCATTTCGTTCTCGCTGTACATAACGATGCGCGATGCGCCGCCACTCGTCATAAACCAGAGGCGTAAGCTTATCGAGCGCAGTCTGGTCACCCTGCTGCCAGTCAGATAGCAGTTCGGTTAAGCCTGGAGTTGAGAGGGTCATCATCGTGCCGTCACCGCGGATGTTATCATCTTTCGTTTAAGACAAATCATCAGATGACTCCGCCCTTGAGCAGAAAATATTTTTGCTCGAGTATGAACGTTTTCGCTGCTCTTTCTCGCTTGGCGATCCGTGATGGTTCGACGCGGAATGAAGTCAGGCACTATCTTCGTCTGCGGGTGGCTTCAAGGGCCAACGGTGTGTTGCGTTTATGGACACCGGCTAACGCAGGTGGTACTCACGGTGAACAGTTTCGGTTCGGCTTCTCGCTTATCAGAATGAGGGCACACTTTGAGCAGCCCAAACAAACATCAGCAAAGTTGAGGTATTCCAGTGAAAATCAAAAGAATCCTGTTGCTATCGCTTGCCGCAATCGTCTCTTTATCCACGGCTGCGCGTCCTTCAGGCACTGTGACGGCGCAATCAGGTACGCTCTATCAACAGATGACGCTGTCGCAACGCGCGGCCTTCGTAACTGAAAAGGCGCGCGACATTTCTCGACAAATGTCCGGGCACGACTACGAATTTACTACCGCGTTTGAAATGGAGATTCAGAAAGCTGTCGACATGTATGCTCGGCGAGTGGGAAACAACGCCGGTGAAACTCCGGGCAAAGGAGACGCTCGCTTTATCTTCGAGCGCGGTCAGACGGTTGCGCCAACCTTGATTCGAACCTTCAAGGCGCACCACGTGTCGCCGCTCATCGGGCTCTACCTTCCTCTGGTCGAATCCGAATATGTCAACATTGAATCGCCGAACTCAATGGGCGCGGTTGGGATGTTCCAGTTTCTCCCGCAGACGGGAATGAACTATGGGCTAAGCGCTGAGGATCTGCTGAATGTAGACAAGTGCGCTGACGCGGCCGCGCGTTACATCGAGGACGGTCTCAATAGATTTAGCGCAGATCGCATGAAGGAGGCATTGGCGATGTTGGCGTACAACCGTGGCGGGAAAGCTGTCGAGCAGGATATAGCCACGCTGGTGAACGATCAGAATCGCGCCTGCAGTATCTGCGCTTTGACAGAGCAAAAGGACAAGTTGGACAAAACGTTTCGCACTGAGAATGTCTACTACGTACCGCGTTGGTTTGCCGCCGCGATCATCGGCGAGAATCCACAGGCGTTTGGTCTGCAAACACGACCGCTTTCATCACTGAAGTCGAAGTAGGTTGGAGGCTTTCTCCCTTCTCCCTTTGGGAGAAGGGTTGGGGATGAGGGCCTGAAGAGGACCTGATGGATTTACTTCCCTGTCTTTTGTGAGAGGGGCGTTGAAGAGATAGCGAAACTTTTTCGGCAGGGACAAACGAAGTCGAGGGAGAGGGCCCGCCTAAGTCCCTCTCCCCAACCCTCTCCCAAAGGGAAAGGGAGTAAGACCGAGCGCCGTCAGCTATTGATCCTTCCATTCAGGAATCCGGCCGGGCGTCCAGGGGGCGCCGGCGGCTTCCATCTGTTTTTCCAGCCTGGCCAGATCGCCTTCGATTAGTTGCCGCAGTTGGTTGAGCGTGGTTTCGAATTCTTGCGCCGCTGCGGCGTACTGATCGATCTGGGTCTGCGTGGGCCGGGCCGTAGACATCCGCTGCGAGCCGACGATGTCTCCTACGCGATCACTGATCGAAGGCGGCAGATTCATGTTGCGCTGGCGCAAGGCCTGGTCGCCCTGCAAGGCACGCAGGATTTCGTTCGTGCGCTTGTCTAAAGCGGCCGCATCGGTGAGCAGTTTTTCCGGAGCAGCCGGCGTTTCCAACAACGCACGTCTAATCGCTACCAGGCGCGGCTTCAGAGCATTGGCGGTCGCTGAAGCCCCTTGAACCGCGCGCTGCAGCCTCGCCACCTTTTGTTGGAACTCAACCAGGTTCGCGCGATCGGCGGGGGTCATCCGCTCCTGGCCGTCTACGATCACCTGAAACTCCTGAGCCTGGCCCAATGAAGTGATTACACCGTCAACTCTTTTCGACAGGCTAACCTTGTAAGTGCCCGGCATTACTAATGGCCCCGCCGGTCCTTCGTTGAAAGGATCCTCGCCATCTGGATTTGGCGGCGGCGGCAAAGTCGGCGCGGGATAACGCAAATCCCACGCTACCCGCTGCATGCCTGCAGTGACGGGGCCGGTCAAACGTCGCACCACGCGACCCGACGAATCGCTGATAGTGAAAATGACCGCCGGGGCTTCCTCTTCTTCTTCGGCCCGAAAGTCTGACGCGCTGGGTTGTGTGATCGCGGTGTTTTTCCTCTGCGCATCTCTTTCGGCTTCCTGTCGCCTCGACTTTTTAGTCTTCAGCTCTTCTTTTAAATAGTAGGTAAAGGTCGCGCCGAAGGGCGGATTCTCGGCCGTGAAGAAAGATTCACCCTGAAAACTTTTTCCGCGTCCGCCCAGGGGCTGGGCCTGGATGTACATCAGCGCATCCTTAACGGGGAACAGCAAGCCGTCCTGTTT
>JAWVEM010000224.1:0-3558 GCA_033856735.1 Blastocatellia bacterium | reverse complement strand
TGCCTTCCGGATATGGCAAGGGCCGCAGCAGCACCGCATCGACCACGCTGAAGATGGCTGTGTTGGCGCCGATGCCCAGCGCCAATGTCACCACCGCTATGAGTGTGAAGATGGGATTCTTCACCAGCATCCGCAAGCCAAAGCGAAAATCCTGTGATAACGAATTCATTTCTTAAGCGTCCTTCGACCGGTATAGGTCGGATAGGTCCTGTAGGTCCTATTTCATTCATATCTCAGCGCCACCAGCGGATCGACTTTCGTGGCGCGCCGCGCGGGCAGATAGCAGGCCAGCAGCGCGACTCCAGCCAGCAAACAGGAAACGACGACGAAAGTTAACGGATCAGTCGGCGTCACGCCGAAGAGCATGACGGCGAGCACTCGAGTGAGCGCAAAAGACGCCGCCAGACCCAGTCCGAGTCCAAACAGAATCAACCGCACGCCCTGGCCCAATACCAGTCGCAAGACGTCGCGTGTCTGGGCGCCTAAGCACACGCGCAATCCGATCTCCTGAGTCCGCTGGGCCACCGTGTAGTTCAAGACACCGAAAATACCGACGGATGCCAACAGCAACGCCACCACTGCAAACAGTCCGGTGAGCATGGCGTTGAACCGGCGGCGCGCAACCGACTCGGCGATCAATTTCGTCATCGGTTGAATGGCGGCCACGGATTGATCTTTGTCCATCTGCTTGATGACTTCGCGTACGCTGCCGGCTAAGCTGATTGGGTTGTCAGCCGAAGAGCGCACGACCAGGCTCATGAGGGGCTCTGAATCTTGTGTGTATGGGACGTAGTACTCTGATCCGGACTCAGCGTCGAGACTTTCGTGCCGCACGTCCCCGACAATGCCGATGATCTCGCGCTCAGGTGGTTGGCCGTTGTCGCCGCGCTCACCCTCGATAATGATGTGTTGGCCAAGCGCCTCTGTTCCGGCGAAGAAGCGGCGAGCGAGATGTTCATTGACGATGATAACCGACGGCGAGTGCCGAGTGTCGCGGCCGTCGAAGGCCCGTCCGCGGGAGAGCGGTATGTTGAGCGCGCGAAAATAATCGGGGCTAATCACTCGATGGTTGGACACAGGCTTATCTTCGGGCCTTGGGACTGGGCGACCTGCGATGAGGAAAGTATTTGCGTTGCTATCGCCACCGAATGGAAGCGGGTAAATGACCGCCGCCGCCTCGACGCCGGGAATTGCTCCGGCTCGCCTGACGATCTCCGCGAAGCCTGCTTGTTGTTGCTCTGGTTGCGGGTACTTGGATTGGGCCAGTGAAACATTAGTGGTCAAGAGGCGCTCTGGCTCAAAGCCCGGGCGAACGTCGCTTAAGAGCAGAAAGCTCCTGGCCAACAAGCCTGCGCCAACAAGCAATACGAGCGAGAGCGCAACCTCTATTACCACCAGCACCGCGCGCATTCGGCTGCGAGTGGCGGTTCCTCCCGCGGTCCGCCCGCCTTCTTTGAGTGCATCTTGAAGATCCGCGCGGCTCGCCTGCAACGCGGGCGCGAGACCAAATATCACACCGGTCAAGATAGAGACGATTGCCGTGAAGGCGAGCACGCTTCTGTCCAACCCAACTTCTTTCAAGCGGGGAATATCCAGTGGACTCGCAGCCAGAAGTAAGTGGATGCCCCACCAGGCGACCAACAGGCCAAGCGCACCGCCGACGAGCGAAAGCACTAAGCTCTCAGTCAAGAGTTGTCGCACGACTCGTCTGCGTCCAGCGCCCAACGCCGCCCTGATTGCCATTTCTCGGTGGCGGGAAGCAGCTCGCGCCAGCAAGAGGTTGGCAACGTTGGCACATGCGATCAGCAACACAAAGCCGACCGCACCCAGGAGGACTAATAGAGGTGTTCTAGATCCCCACGTAAACTCTTCATGTAAGGAAATGAGGCGCGCGCCCAGGCGAAAACCTTCATCGGGATATTGCTGTTCAAGGTGGGCGCCGATCGCCCGCATCTCGCTCTCGGCCGCGGCTGCTGACACGCCGGGCCTCAGGCGCGCGATCACACGCAGCGAGTAACTGTTCCGTCGCTCGGTACGCTCACCGATTGTCGCCGCCAGCGGTCTCAAGAACTCAGTCTTGTCCGCTCGCGCCGGAAAGCGAAAGCCCTCGGGCATTACGCCCAGGACAGTAACGCTTGTGCTCCCGATTCTGATCTGTCTGCCAACGATGTTGGGATCCGCGTTGAAGCGACGCTGCCAAAGGGCATAACCCAGGACAATCACCGGAGATGCTTTGGGCTGATCATCTGCGCGGGTGAAAGGGCGACCCAGAACAGGAGTGACCTTCAGCATGGGGAAGAGATCGGCTGAAACCGCGGCTCCGTAGATCAATTCCGGATCGCCGTCGCCTTCGCGGAGCAGAGTGCCTGACGAGTTGTACGCCGCGACTTGTTCAAGCGTCTTCGTCTGCGTTTGCCAGTCGACAAAATCCGGATACGACACGACGGTGTGATTCTTCGTATCGCCTCTACTGCCCCAAGGAACGAAAAGTCGATCCGCCTCAACGTAAGGTAAAGGGCGTAGCAGGACGGCATTGACCACGCTGAAAATCGCAGTGTTCGCACCAATCCCGAGCGCCAGAGTAATCAAGGCAATCGCCGTAAAGCCCGGCCGCTTCAATAGACTTCTTATTCCGTACCGAACATCTCGGAGAAGGGTTTCCATATTTACCTCTGCCAAACCACTCTCCCTTTTGGAGAGAGTTGGAGGGAGATATCAAATTCGAATTCCCAAATTCGCAATTCCTACTCGTAACGCAGCGCCGCCAATGGACTGACCTTCGTCGCGCGTCGCGCCGGGATGTAGCAAGCGAGTAGCGCAACCACGATTAGAGAGACGGTCACCACCGCAAATGTCAACAGATCGGTGGGAGCTACTTTGAACAAGAGATTTGCCAGCAGGCGTGTCAACGCATATGCGCCGGCAAGCCCGATCGCTACGCCAATGATGGCCATCGTCATTCCGTTCTTGACAACCAGTTTCAGCACGTCCACGGCCTGAGCTCCCAGGGCCATACGCACTCCGATTTCCCGAGTCCTTTGGGTAACGGCGTAGGACATCACGCCGTAGATCCCAATCGAAGCAAGCAACAAAGCAATCAGCGCAAAGACCGCCAGGATGTAAGTCATCAGACGTTTGGGCGAGATTCTTTCATCGATCATTTGGCGCACCGGCTTAATATTCGAAACGGGTAGTTTCGAATCGAGCGCATAAACTTCGCTGCGCACCGCGGAGGCCAACAGCGTGGGCTCCTGCGTAGAGCGAATAACCAGGTACATGCTCAACCAGACATTTTGTGCGTAAGGCGAGTATGCAATCGGATCAACTGCTTCATCGAGATCGTCGTTCTTGACGTCGGCTACGACTCCAATAATTTCCTGCGTTTCTCTTTCACTACCACCGAAATTGACTCGCTGTCCGATTGGCTCCTGGCCCGGCAGGAATCTTTTGGCAAACGCCTCGTTGATGAGAACGACGCGCGTTGCCTTGGCATCGTCCTGGTCACTAAAGAGACGGCCCTTCCGTAACGAGGTGCCGATGGCCTCGAAATAGTCAGGC
>JAWVEM010000223.1:0-3315 GCA_033856735.1 Blastocatellia bacterium | reverse complement strand
CGCGCGTTGGTGTTCGTGCTGATCGCGTCGTGCATGGTGAATGTCGTCTACACATTTGGTCAGTATGCGTTCGGAAGCGGAGTAAAAGTCTATGGCGTCGCCGCGAACAGCCCGCTTAGAGATGCCAGGCGTGTCTCACGCGCGCGGATTGAGCCGATACCAATTCTCAGTGGCGACACTCTGGAAGAAATAGATGGCGCGCGATTGCGCAGCCTCGATGATTTGGTTAAGGCGTTGAACCAGTCTCCTAAGAATGGGCCGGCCAAGATCAAAATTTATCGCGTTGAATGGGTAGCCGAGCTGGAGGTTCCGCGCGGGCTTTTGCTTCCCGGCTCGACGCCTGAAGAGCAACTCGGCATAGAGGGCTGGAGCAGTGGGCGCGATTGGCGGGCGACCGGATTTTATAATCACTGGACAACTTATGCCGAGATGTTGCAGTTGGTCGCCTCGCTGACGATCGGTCTCTTTATCGCTTTACCGCGAAAACGCAGCCGAAACGGCGCGTTGCTGGCGCTGTCGGTGGTGGGAATGGGCGTGGCGCTGCTGCTTTCCGTTACCCGCGCGTCATGGCTGTCGCTGCTCGTTTCCGCAACTTTGATCACTGCGCTCAGTGTTAGCCGTCGCACACTCGTCTTGATTGGCGTGTGTGCGCTGCCATTGATACTCGTTGGACTATTTGTCTTGCAGCAAAAGCGCCAGGTCGGCTTCTTTGATCAAAAAGACGATTCGATCGTATGGCGCCAACGCACCTGGCACGATGGATTTCGCTTGCTGGTGAGCAATCCGCGGCATCTAGTCGTGGGCGTCGGTATGGATTCGATCAAGTCGCACTGGCGCGAGTGGGGCCTGTTCGATAATGGCCGCATGCCGATGGGCCACATGCATTCCGACTATCTTCAGATCGCGCTCGAGCGCGGCGTGCCGGCGCTGATCGTCTGGCTAATCCTGTTGGGAACCTACGCCCGGATGTTATGGCGCGTCCGTCGTCGGATCCCATCTGGGAATTGGATCGAGCGAGGAATCATTCTGGGGGCACTCGGAGGGTTGGTCGGCTTCATGTGCAGCGGCCTGGTTCATTACAACTGGGGCGATTCTGAAGTGGTTATGATCCTTTATCTGATCATGGGTTTGAGTTTGGTGGTCGAGAGACTGACGCGTGAGGTCGGGACCACACCGGCCCAGGCTCGGTGACATCTGCGTGGTACTGACCTCACCCCGGGCATGATTACGCGACCTCGCGCGGCACCTCGCTCATTAATGCCAGCAGGTTTCCTTCAGAGTCACGAAAATCCGCGAGCCAAAGATCATAATCAGGCATGGGCGCAACCAGATGCGGTTTGACGAGGAACTCAACACCGCGTGCTTTGAAGACTTCGTAAAAACGCTCAATATCGTCCACCTTGTAGTAAATGATCGAGGCAGGATGATCCAGCTCCGGGCGGTCGGGCACGCCCAGCAGCAGACGAATGCCGTCGCAGTCAAAGAAGGCCATGTTCGGCGGAGCTTCGAAGAGAAAGGTCATGCCGAGCGTGTCGCGATAGAAAGCGATCGCGCGCTCGATGTCCTTCACATTAACTAAGATTTGTCCGATGCGCGACAGGGTCGGGCCAATAGGTATCGGGTTGACCAAGGTTTTGCTCCTCTCAACGGCTAAGCGGCTTCCGTAACTACGTCTATTGACGTATTATCAACATCCTTCAGGAAAAGAGAAGATTTGATGAAAAGATTTGGGCGGGCTACCGCGTTTGTCGTAACTCTGCTGGCCGTTTCCGGCTTCACCGAATGCTATAAGCCGGTCACGAAAAGCCAGATGCCATCGTATATCAAGACGGTGGCCGTGCCGGCGTTTCAGAACAACGCCCTGCGTTTCAAGATCGAGCATCGCTTTACCGAAGCCGTGATGAACGAGCTCATCCGCCGCGGCCACGGCTTGCGCGTGCAGAGCGAGCGCGAGGGCGCCGACGCGGTGATTGACGGCGTCGTTAAGAGCTTTGGATTCTCGGGCGTGCTGTTGGATGACAAGGGCCGCGCACGCATTTTCGAAGTGACGATTACCGCGGCAGTCACCGTGCGTGACCAGCACGAAAACCGTGTGCTCTATGACAATCAGAATTTTGTCTTTCGCGGCGAGTTCGAATTCGCCAACGACCCACGCAACTTCTTTAACGAAGAAGACCCGGCTGTGCAGCGGATGGCGCGCAGCTTTGCTGAGTCGATCGTTTCGACTTTGGTGAACGGATTCGGAGTCAAGGACGATAAATAGCTATCGAGTGTGTCGGCAAAGCGAAGCATCGACTTGCGCTCTGGCTTTGATTGCCCTCTAGCCGAACTATCTCCAGATCCTTAAGCTACTTGAAGGCGGTACCATAATCGAAAGCGGTGTCGCTGCGCTTGCCACCGCACTCAAAAAAACACCATGCCGGTTCGGACGCCAAAAGATCTGACTCAATCGCTGAAGCAGGGGAAGATCGAACCGGTCTATTTCCTGTTCGGCTCAGAGGCTTACCTCCGGGACGAAGCCGCGCGCGCGATTGCCGACGAAGCGCTGCGAAATACGCTGCTGCGCGAATTCAACGAATCATCATTTAACCTTTTGACCGACGATGTGGGTTCAGCCGTCGCGATCGCGGAACAGTTGCCGATGATGTCTGATCGTCGCGTGGTCCACATCAGGAACTTCGGCAAGCTTCGGGAAGCCGACGAAGACGTGCTGGTCAAGTATCTGACACGGCCAGTTGAGACTACCGTTCTGATCTTCGCTGCTGATGACCTCGACAAACGAAAGAAGCTGGCCAAATCGCTGATGGCCGGCGCGGCTTTTGAGTTCCAGCCGCTAAAACCCAACGACCTTCAAACCTGGATTAAGTCTTATCTCAAAAAAATAAAGGTTGAGATCGAACCGCGGGCCGGGCACCGCATCATGGAAATCGTCCGGAGCGATCTGCACACGGTTACCAATGAACTGAATAAGCTGGCGGCGGCGTCTCTGCCGTCGGGTCGCATCACGACTGAAATGGTAGACGCATTGATCAGTCGTTCGCGCGAACACTTGAACTGGGAATTAAGCGACCATCTGGTTTCGGGTAATCGCACGGCGGCGCTGAAGACGGTGCGGGACCTGCTGGATGACGGAGTCGAGCCGGTCCTGCTGATCGGTTTGATTGCCGGCACGTACCGGCGGATGGCTTTGGCGAACTCACTTCTGACGCAAGGAGCTGCACCGGCAAAAATTTTCAGTGAAGTGCGCATGCCGCCGTTCAAGCAGGGCGCCTATCTTTCCATGCTCAGGCAGATCGACTCTGGCGCCATGGCGCA
>JAWVEM010000222.1:0-18930 GCA_033856735.1 Blastocatellia bacterium | reverse complement strand
TCTAATGAATTCGATCTGCTCACTGCTCATCGCTAACTCATGAAAGATTGGATTGCCCTCAACATGACTCCCGGCGTGGGGCCCAGGGTGACGGCGCGCCTCCTCGAACATTTCGGATCGGCGGAGGCGATCTTTGACGCACCGCGCCGCGAACTTGCCCTGCTGCGTCTGACTCCAGAAGCAATTGAAAGCATCGCGTCGAGAGAGTTGCACGCGCGTGCGGAAACCGAAATCGAGCGCGTGCGCGAACTCGGCGGCGACATTCTGGTGCTCGACGACGGAGTCTACCCGGCGCTGCTGCGCGAGACTTACGATCCGCCGGTGGTGTTGTACGTCAAAGGCGCGTGGGAGGAATGTCTCGAGCGCCCGTGCGTCGCCATCGTCGGTTCGCGGCGCTGTTCCACCTATGGACAGAACGCCGCGCTGATGATGTCGCGCGAGTTGGCCCAGCGCGGCGTAACCATCGTTTCCGGTCTGGCGCGCGGAATCGATGCGGCGGCGCATCGTGGCGCCCTGGAAGCCGGCGGCCGAACGGTGGCGGTCACGGGCACTGGCCTCGATCGAGTCTACCCGCGCGATCATAAGAAACTGGTGGACGAGATTTTGAGTCGCGGGGGAGCGATCGTGACTCAGTTTCCGCTGGGCACGCCGCCAGTGTCGGAAAACTTTCCGTATCGCAATCGAGTGATCAGCGGACTGAGTCTGGGAGTTCTGGTGATCGAAGCGGCGGAAAATTCCGGCTCGCTGATTACGGCGCGGCTGGCGATGGAGCAGAACCGGGAAGTGTTTGCCGTGCCGGGAAATATCACTTCGCGCAATTCCTTCGGCACCAACTATCTAATAAAAGGAGCAGGCGCCAAGCTGGTGCAGCAATGGCAGGACGTCGCCGGCGAGTTGCCGCCTGAGATCGCCGCGCAGTTGCTGCCACCGCCGAGCGGGAAGTCCAAAAAGAAGGGCGAGCTGTTGGATCAACTGAAGCTGACGCCGCCGGATTTGTCCGCACCGGAGCTGGCGGTTTTCAACCTGCTCTCGACTGATACTCCGCAGCAGATCGATACGCTGGCTGAAGGCACGAAGCTTTCGATCACGCAACTGACCAGCGCGCTGCTCAGCCTGGAAATGCGCGAGTTGGTTCGCGCACTTCCAGGGATGTGTTTTGTGCGGAGGATGTAGCGATAGGCGCGACCGGCGCACAATTGTCTATTTTGGCAATAATCGAATTGATTCAAATCATGAATCATCTTTTTTCCGTGGAGGAGTACTCGCGCGAATCATTTTGTTCTCAGAACCCGTTGATGGTGCGCTGGTGTTTGAAGTCGTGGACGTGACGGACTGCTTATCGTCACTGGCCGCTGGGGGCGGGGTAGCCATCATGGTTGGGCTGGATTGACTCGTTCACGGACCTGGCGCGCTCTTTTCCGCGAACGAACTTTCAAAGGGTTTGTCTTCCTCACTGCGATCGAGCCCACGATAAATTTTCCATTTGCCGTTTTCTTTCAGCAGCGCAAAACCCATCGCCATCGAATCGGTGCCCTTCTTATCGCGATAAAAGAAAAATACCCGCGCGCGATCACCCTGAATAGTCTCGCGGACGTTTGTTACTTCCAGCTTCTCGCCCGATGCCCGCGCCTGGCGGTTCGTCTCGGCAAAGCCCTGCGCAGCTTTCCGTAATTGGATTTCACCCTGCTCCTGAATGGCCTTTCTCGCCCAGAGACTGACCATTTCCTCGATGTCGCCCTGCTGGGCCGCTGCCATTAATCGCTTGACGACCCAGGATGGACCCGATGAGAACCAATCGCACCCAGAAAAAACCAGAACGAGAATTACTAACGACAATTTATGTTTCCGCACGGATAACCCTTTCAATGATTAATATGCCTGAAGGTTCTTCAGCCGCCACGCATCATTTATTTTTAGTCAGGGAGACAGACCAAACCTCAAGAGACGTGAATACCTATTTACTGCGCCGAGCGTCAAGGGATTTAGCTGATTGCATCAAGACTCCTTGTTATATTTCGGGCAGATTCCGAATGTACGAAAAAACATGCACGAGAACCGGGTGTCTCGGCGGCTCGACTGAAATGTTGTTGAGAGCAAGGATGCTGCAAAAAAGGAATGCTCGCTGCCTACTGGAAGCCGACTATATTTCGGAATTCAAGAAACACAATGAATTCGATCTCTGGTCCGATGAGGAACCGTCCGGTTGACACTGCGTTTCTTCATATCAGAGAGGCGCGGTATTAACCTGCGCCTCTCTGGAAGAAACATTTGCCGAAGTTCTGAGTCGAGCTATTGCTTCTGCAGTTCGGCCAGCGCGGCCAGGACTTCGGCGCTATGCCCACCGGGCCCGACCTTCATGAAGACCTTAGCGATTTTACCTTTGGGGTCGATGATGAAAGTGTTCCGGGCCGAAAGCTTCATGCCGTTATAGTCCATCAACGAGCCGTAAGCATCCGAAACCTTCGTGTCCGTATCGGACAAAAGTTTGAAAGCCAGGCCTTCCTTGGCGCAAAAGCTCTTATGCGATTCGGCGGTGTCGACGCTGACGCCGAGAATGACTGCATTCAGCGCCTGGTACTTGGCGAGATCGGTTTGGAAATTGTGAGCTTCCAGAGTACAGCCGCTGGTGAAGTCTTTCGGATAGAAATAAAGCACGACCCATTTGCCGCGGAAATCCTTCAATGCGGCCTGGTTTCCCTCGTTCGTGGTCAGCGCGAATTCCGGCGCGTTGGATCCGACGGCCGGCGCTTCAGAGACAGCTATGGCCACTGCGGCGGTCGCGCAAATGACGAGAATGCAGAGCAGCAGAAAAAACTTTGACATAATGTTTTCACCCCTGAAAAGTTATTTTGGCGGGTTTGATAGTACACCCTGAGCGGGCGACTCTCCAGCGGCGGAACGAGGCGTGTTTGGCGTTTAGGGCATACTTAGTGTTATTTTCAAGTCCGCGCCTAAAAACCTCTGGAAACTGGTTTAGAAGCAACCCTCGATCATCGAACAGACATCTGTGCGTGACCGGAATTGAATAAGCAATGCCAAAGAATCTCGTAATAGTCGAATCGCCGGCCAAGGCGAAAACGATCAATAAGTATCTCGGTAAGGACTTCATCGTGATGGCCTCGATCGGGCATATCAAGGACCTGCCTTCGAAGGGCCTGGGCGTGGACGTGCAGAATAATTTCCAGCCTGAATACGAGATCATTCCAGATTCGAAGAAGCGTAACAACAAGAAAATTGTCTCGGATCTGAAGAAGACCGCCAAGACCGCCACGGCAATTTACCTGGCCGCTGACCCCGATCGTGAAGGCGAAGCGATCTGCCAGCATCTGGCTGAAGAGATCGTGCCGAAGAAGCCGGCGGTGCCGACCTTCCGCGTGATGTTCAATGAGATTACCAAGCGCGCCGTGCAAGCGGCGTTCGACCATCCGAAACAGATCGACGGCAATCTCGTTGATGCGCAGCAGGCGCGCCGCGTGCTGGATCGGCTGGTCGGCTATAAAGTTTCGCCGCTGCTCTGTCGCACGATTGGTGGGCGGCTCAGCGCGGGCCGCGTCCAGTCGGTCGCGTTGCGCATGGTGGTCGAACGCGAACGCGAAATCGAAGCCTTTGTGAAGACTGAGTATTGGACGATAGGCGCCAATCTTACCGGCCAACAGCCGCCCGCGTTCGATGCTCGCCTGGTTAAGGTCGGCGATCAGACGGTTAAGACCGGCGGCTTTGACAACGAACTCAAGAAGACTGAAATCCTGATCGGCGACGAAGCACTAGCGAAAGATCTGGTTGCTGAAGCTGAGCAGCAAACCTTTGTTGTCAACGAAGTAGCGACGAAAGAGCGCAAACGGAATCCGGTGCCGCCGTTCATCACTTCGAAATTGCAGCAGGAAGCGTCGCGCAAGCTGAGCTTCCCGGTGAAGCGGACCATGATGATTGCGCAGCACCTGTACGAAGGTGTCGAGATTGGCGCTGAAGGTTCAGTGGGTCTGATTACCTACATGCGAACGGACTCGACGCGAGTGGGCGAAGCGGCGCTCGAAGAAGTGCGCGAATTTGTCAGAGGGCAATACGGCGCGAACTATCTGCCTGAGAAAGCAGTTCATTATCGTTCGAAGAAAGATGCGCAGGACGCACACGAGGCGATTCGCCCGACTGACGTAGCGCGCACGCCGGATTCGCTGGCGCAATACCTTAGGCCGGAAGAGTTGAAGTTGTACCGGCTAATCTGGCAACGCTTCGTCGCCTCACAGATGATGCCAGCGCTGTTCGATCAAACGACCATCGATATCCAGGCCGGCCGGCTCATGTTTCGCGCCACTGGCTCGGTGCTGAAGTTTGACGGCTTCCTCAAGATTTATCAGGAGGGCCGCGACGAGAAGCCCGCCGAAGACGAAGACGAGCGCAACCTGCCGCGAGTTACCCAGGGCGAGACGCTGGCGCTTAATAAGATCGATCCGGAACAGCACTTCACCGAACCGCCGCCGCGATTTACCGAAGCCACGCTGGTAAAGATTTTGGAAGAGAAGGGGATTGGCCGGCCTTCGACGTATGCCGCGATCATGACGACCATCCAGGATCGCGAGTACGTCGAAAAGAAGGAATCACGCTTCCACCCGACAGCTCTCGGCAAGACGGTCAACGACGTTCTTATAGATGGCGGCTTTGACGATCTCTTTAACGAGACCTACACCGCGAGGATGGAGCACGAACTGGATGAAATCGAAGAAGGCAAGCTTAAATGGACCGACGCTTTAACCGAGTTCTATGACAAGTTCAAGCTGGATCTCGCTCAATTTACAAAGTATTCCGCCGAAGTTAAGACGAAGGAAACGCCTACCGACGAAGTTTGTTTGAAGTGCAACACTCCCGGCATGGTGCAAAAGCTCGGCCGTTTCGGCAAGTACCTTAAGTGTCTTGAATGTGGCGCCACGCGTGATGCCGAGCCGGTTGCTGTCACAGACGGCACCACTGCCGCAGCCGCCGGTAACGGGGAAGCCGAAGAGCCTGAGGTCTGTGAACTGTGCGGCAAGCAGATGCAGTTAAAGCGGGGCCGGTTCGGACCGTTCTATGGTTGTTCGGGTTATCCCGACTGTCGCAACATTCGCAAGATTTCCAAGAGCGGCCAGGTCTCGGCGCCGCCGGAAATTCTGGATGAAAAGTGTCCGGTTGATAATGCCCAGTTGGTGAAACGACAAGGACGATTTGGCGAATTCATCTCCTGCTCGAACTATCCGAAATGTAAGTACATCAAGCGCGAGACCACGGGCGTAGCCTGTCCGCGGCCGGGCTGCAAAGGTGAGATCATCGTCAAGCGATCCAAGCGCGGCAAGATTTTCTATGGCTGCGCCGAGTATCCTAAGTGCGAAATAGTCTATTGGGACAAGCCGGTAATCGAAAAATGTCCGCAGTGCAGCGCGCCATTCCTTTTAGAGAAGACGACCAAGAAAGGGACGACGCGCCGTTGCGCCAATGATGACTGTGGCTATAAAAGCGACCTGACCCCACTGCCCGCGCCCGAGCCCGCCGCGCAAGAGAAGCACGCCTGACTTTTCATTTCTAGTTGTTCGTGTTCGGACTGTCCGCCTGTCAGCTTAGGGCGCGCCTTAATGCTGGGAGCGCGGACGCTCTCGTCCGCCAGCGTGCGTAGCACGCTCAATTCTTTAAGGCATAACCTATTCGCGCTTCGCGCTGCGCGCTCAGGTGCGGACGAGGGCGTCCGCGCTCCCAGCGTGATCAAGTCTCTTGCTCTGACCGAGCAAGCCAGCGATTGCTTTAATGAAAAATTGAAAGGGAAGAATGATCAGACTGGCTCGTTGAGATAATAGGCCGAACACTCGACATAGTTCTGCCAGTAACGCGCGAGACCCGCTACCTCTTCATCAGTCAAAGGCCGTTTGACTCTCGCGGGCATGCCCATCACCAGCGAACGTGGTGGGATTATTGTTCCTGGTGATACCAGCGATCCTGCGGCAATCAGCGACTGCGCTCCGATCCGCACTTCATCCAAAAGAATCGATCCGATTCCAATCAGTGAACCATGCTCGACATAGCAACCATGCAAAGTAACACTGTGTCCGACCGTCACTTCATCTTCCAGGATAGTTGGTAATTCGCCGGTGCGCGTATGCAGCACGCAATTGTCCTGCACGTTAGTGCGATCGCCGATGCGTATGTAGAACATGTCGCCGCGGGCGACCGTGCCAAACCAAATAGAAGCCTGCTCGCCGACGTGGACGTCGCCAATGACCTGCGCGCTGTCGGCGATGAAAGCCGTCGGATGAATTTGAGGATCAACGCCGCGGAATGGTCTGATCATAATGGGAAGAGATTATGGCGATGGGTCAGTGGATAGGCAACCGGTAATTTGAACCGAGCGAACTCGTCCCACCGGACTTAGATTGTCGGTGGGGTGTCATTGCGGCCTGGCCACATAGCCGCGACGCGCGCGCACGTGCAATCCACCAACACCGGGGGCAACGTTGATTCTGCGATACTCTTCCACGGCCGCTTCTGCCAGCGGACGGCTGGGAGTGTAGGTCACAACGTATTGACTGTCGATCTCGCGCGCAATCTCATCGGCTTGCAGGCCCATTTCGCCAGTAGCGCGCGGAACAAATGCCAATCCACCAGTCTCCTCGGCCAAAGACCGCAGCCATGACTCAGCTTGAATGGTTGCTTCTTTGTACTCATCGCGCTTCTTGCGCATCTCGAAATCGGTATCAACCATGACGTAGATCTTCTTCCATTTCTTGAAATCCTGCTTATTCGGATACATGAGTTCGTCAGCGATATCCTTGGCACTCTTTCTTTTCTTGTTGGTTATCTTCACCAGCGGATTTTGCTTATCGATCTTCTTACGTCCGAGGGCCCCATAACTGATTACGTGCACGGTGACGTTGGCATTAAGGAGCTGGCGGATCGCTTCATTCAGCGCCGCCTCGTCATCCGACGAATCCACGCCATCTGTAATCAGGACGATGTGGCGCGTGCCTGCCGGCACCTCCTTCAATCGCTGGGCGGCGGCGAATAAAGCTTTTATCAACTGCGGCCTTTTGCCCGAAAGCAACTTCGTTTTCAAAGCCCGAACTACCAGCTCTCGATCAGTCGTCCAATCGCTGACCAATTCCAGTTGGTTGCTGAATTGAATGGTTGCGACTCGATCGCCGGCTCTTAGATTTGAAATTAGACGCGTGGCAATGTCTCTGGTGATGCTCGCGCTCATCGCCGGGTTAAGTTCGCCGCCCGTATCCAACAAAAGCAAAATGTTGGCCGGAATGCGGCGCACGCTTCTAACTGTTTGGCGCACGTCATCCTCAAAGACAAGAATGTCCTGCGGTTCAAGCGCGGCACTGAGATGCCCGCTGTCGTCATAAGCGCTGACGGGAATGACTACCTCTTCCGTGAACACTTTGACTTTGTCCTGTGACTCGCTGATGGGAGGCGTTGGGCCTGGCGCCGGTGACGGCGATACCGCCTGCGCCACACATGGCGACGCTGCGAGGCAAAGCATGCCAGCAAAGAGAATGACCGGCAGTGTCAGATGACGAAGATTCATTATTAGTCCATCAGCTTAGGTGCGGAGGTTGAGATGCAACAACGAGGACCAACGACAGCGATTTTTTAACGATTGATGTCGTGCCCTTCGCCCAGATCGGGCGCCAGTGTCACTGCAAAGGTAGAAAAAATCACAACCTCGGCGCCGCCGGCTTGTTCGGCACGTCCCAGGCGTTGGCGCCGGCGACTTTCAGCTTCCGCTTGTAGACGCGATCGCCGCAAGTCGCGTAGAGCGTGTCAAAGTGATCGCCGCCGAAAGTAAAGTTCGAGACTCTGTTGTTTGGCGTGGGAATGATGCATTGCACTCTCCCCGCCTGATCGCAGACCTGAATGCCCATCGCGGTGGCGACATAGAGTCTGCCTTCGCGGTCGACGCGGATGCCGTCGGCACTGCTCTGGTCGGAAGTGTCCGGCACGTGCAGCCAGTAGAAGCGTTGTTTGTCATCGAGCGTGCCGTCAGCTTTGATGAGATAGCTGTAGACCCAATGCGAGCGATAGTCCGCGACGTAGAGTAGAGTTTGATCCGGCGACAGCGTGACGCCGTTCGCGTACTTCAATCCGGTATCGACAACAATCTTCTCGCCGTTCGGCTTGATCAGCCAGACCTTGCTCGGCGCGATCGTGTTATCGGCCGGAGGATTCGTGACATAGATGTTTCCGTTGTGCGCCACCGTGATGTCGTTGCCAACCCAGCCTTCTGCGAGCAGGTTCGCTTTTCCGGCGGAGTCGTAGACCAGTACTTTCTGCTCGCCCATCGCAACAGCATAGAGCCTGCCGTCAGGACCGAACGCCTGGCCATTGCCTTTCCTGGAATCAGCGATGAACTGCGTGACCTTGTTATCGAGTCCAATCTTATAAGTCTTGCTGCTAGTCACATCATTAAAGAAAACTTCGCCTTTAGCGTTCGCCGCCGGACCTTCGACGGACTTGTGGCCCGCACTGACAAGCTGCCAGTCTTCACCAGGGATCAGGATGCTCGCGAGTGTGTTGTTGGCGGTCAGGCCGCCTTTCACGGACTGGGGCCAGTCCTTCCACAACCAGCGCATCGCGTCAGGAAAAATCATCGTCGATTGTTTGCCGTTGTGACCGCCATCGCCCCACACGTGCTGCACTTCATAGCCGGCGAAGGTAAGCGCGCGTTCCATGGTCTGGTTGGCCATCCACCAATCGCCGGCGTATAGATTGAGATCGTTGGCGCCATCCTGCATGAAGATGCGGATGCGTTTGGGTTCGTACTTGCGAATCAGCGTTGGATAGCGCATGCCGCCGCGGAGATCGACGTAAGTCCCAATCGCGCTGAACACACGCGAGAAAGCATCGGGCCTCTCCCAGGCGGCGCTGAAAGCCGCGATGGCGCCGCTGCTTTCTCCGCCAATCGCGCGGTCGTTGCCGTCATGCGAAAGCTTTATCGCGCGGCCATCCGCAGTTCTTCTTGTCTCGACGTCGGGCAACAATTCGTCGAGGAGAAAGCGAGAGTAGGCGTCGCCCAACCCGTCGTATTCATAACTGCGATTGAAGCGATCTAGAGCGCTGCTCGGCTCCGCGGTCTTCATGACACCGGGTGCGACAAAGACGGCGATGGTCACCGGCATCTCTTTGCGGTTGATCAAATTATCGAAAACAGTCGGCGCTTCAAAGCGAATCCCGTCCTGTTGCACGTAAACGCACGCCGGCTTATCAGGCTGGTACTGCGTGGGGACATAAACCCAGTAATCGCGGGTGGTGCCAGGATAGATCTTTGACTGAGCAAAAGTGAATTTGAGAACTTCGCCCTTTGGCACTCCAGTCTGTGGCTTTGAATCCGGGCCGGGTTGATAGTTGTCGTTGGTTTGCGCAGACGCAGGCAGCCATAGAAAGAACAACAGAACGATCGGGAATAATTTCTGAGTCATGGTGTGTGCTCGCAGGGCGGAGATTTCCCAGTTCCTGGCTCCATTAGGAGCCGAATGTTTATAGCAGCCGGTTCTGGTTGGGAACACAACCTCCTTTAGATACAAGGAGCGAAACATAACGCCCATACCGCTGCTAAGATTATGAGATTCGTTCGTTGCTATTAAACGTCGCGCCCCTAAGGGACTCGGTTGGTGCAAATCTTTCCCTGCACTCAGGCCATGTAGTCCGCCGGAGGTGCCGCGCAATTATTGACCGCCACAAGCGCGTTGATTCAGCGATAGTCGGCAGGGCTCACCTCTTGTCCCACAAAAACTCAATTCCGTAACTTGAGGCAATTCGATCTCGCTCTTCCCGGGTTGACGCGGCGTGAAATGCCCGCAGGAATTCTTCGAGCATGGCCGGCACCGTCATCATCAGCAACGTTGCGCTATCACCCTCAACATCCCAGGCATGCGCTATCCCGCGTGGTAGAAATATGAATGAACGCGGTCCCGCTCTGAAAACCTCTTCGCCGCTGTGAACAACGATAGCGCCATCCAGAACGTAGAAGTACTCGTCCTCGCGTGTATGAACATGCCAGGGCGCGCCGCCTTTTGTGTGTGACTCAATCATCGTCAGATTCCCGCCCGTCGAAGACCTGGAGGCCTTCACGGACGCATCGAATCCGGCGAGTCCCTCTCCGGCCAGCAGGACATAAGGATTGAGTTCTTTATTTTGCACGATTCGTCCCGCAAAATCGTTGGGCTTGCGGCTATCGGCCCCTCGCCATAAATTGACGCGAGGGCGACCGGGACTGCGCTGACGGGTTGAGTGCTCCGGTGTCAGCGGGACGGATCAGAAAGCGAAAGTACCGTAAAAGGCGCTGTTCTCCCCAGCCCTTTCCCAGTTGTCGGCGATTGTGTGCCCTGCATAGAGTGCCTTGACGGTGTATCCAACTTTTCGCTGACCTAAAGGCACGAGCGGCGAGTACCAGACCAGGTTCGGCATGCGGCAGCAAAGGTCGTTAGGCATGGCTTCGACATCAATCGATGCTTCAGCCGAACTAACGTCGTATGTGTGCGCTTCGTGTTTGAAGCTGATAGGAGCAGTGCGCACTGAAACAATCTCGCCCAGCGCCTCGGCATACCTGCTCTTGATCGCCTCCAGGATTGCGACGGCCTGGTCATGACTAGCGGACTTGTCAATTATCAGTTCAGCGCGGCGGCCGGCTTGTGTGTTCGAAAGATTCTCGTCAGAAGAGACCGAAGCGATCGCGCGCACGCCCGTTAGATCGACGCCCTTCCATGTTCCCGACGTAACCTTCCACGCCATTAAGGCATCACGGCCCGTCGTGGTTACTTCGCCGTTGAAATGGCATGCTCCGGCAAAGACGCTGGCAGTCCGAACTTCGACATAATCACCCTTGACGCTGGTGTTCTCTGCTCGCGAGGTGAGGCCCACTGCCCCAACACAGATAACCGCCAACAGAATTACAATCCAAAATCTTCTCATCTGAATACCTCCAAAACTCACGGTCACACACAAAACAATTATCAATGCCGGTGTATTTTACACCCTTAGGCTTCAAACGCCGATGTGTAGCAGTCTCGTCCGGCCACGCACGAGTCTGGATGAGCTGAGCCGCCATCCGGACCGATAACCTGCTGCGTCACCCGGCACCAGCAGTGGTTACTGGCGTCCAGATACTGCGATGCGTCCGTGGGCAGCGCATCGATCATAAAAAACTTCTTAGAGCGCAAGGCGCTACAAAAAGCACTCTCCGGAACAACGCTCGCCGCGAGCTTGTGGGGATCTTCCTGATTCACGGTTTCGTTTGCCATGGTCTTGTCACCTCTATCAAGCATTCAATCCGCCGGACCGGGCCAGTGCGCGCTGCACCAGTGTCTGAGTCAGAGGGATTTTGTAGGCATTCTTCTCAAGTGGCTTGGCCCCTTCCAGAGCAATTCGCGCCACCGTGGCGAGCAGGTCGCCGGTCAACGCCTTGCCGATCAAAGCCCCCTCGGCCCTGGGCACGCGCCAGGGAATCGGCGCTACGCCGCCCAGCACCAGGCGCGCTTCTGTTACAGTTTGATTCGCTCCCATCGTCAAGGCTGCCGCTACAGCAGCCATCGCAAAATCCAGGGAATCACGCTCTTTGAATTTCAGATAGGTTGAATGGGCTGCGAACTTCGAACCTGGTACATAGACCTCAGTGATAAGGTCGTCGTTCTTGAGCACATTCTCGCGTCGCAGATTTCCTTCGGCAGGCAAAGTAAAAAACTTATCCAGCGCGATGACGCGTTTGCCGTCTCCGCCCACGACTGACACACTCGCGCCGAGGGCGAGGAGCATCGGCGCCAGATCAGACGGGTGCACAATGTACGATGGCCCACCGCCGAGGATTGCATTGTATTTATTCTCGCCAGTGGCGGCGAAACACTCTGAGCCGCCTTTCTTCAAACAGACCGCCTCTTCCAAACGAAAGTACCAGCAGCGTGGCCTCTGGCAGAGGTTGCCACCGACTGTTCCGAGATTCCGAATCTGCGGCGTCGCAATGGAATGCGCCGCTTCAGCCAGCCCCGGGAAGCTGCGACGCACCAACGGGTGCTCTTCCAGTTGGGTCAGCGTAACCAGAGCGCCTATCCGTAACCCGCCTTTACCGTCGTCGGCGATCTTGTCGAGTCCGCGAATGCCCTTGAGGTTAACTATCCGCGAAGGTCGCGTGATGTAGTCCTTCATTGTGGTTAACAGATCCTGGCCACCGGCGATTGGACGCGCGACATCGTCCGCATCGTCGGGAGTTGGAGCAGACTTGAGCGCGGTAACGGCTTCGGCAATCGTTTTGGGACTCATCCACTCAAAAGCTTTCATGCGCTCCTCCTTTCGCTCGTCAGCCCCGCCAGGATTTTGTCTGGCGTGATGGGCAACTCGCGCACTCGAACGCCGCAGGCGTTAAAGACGGCGTTAGCCACCGCGCCAAGCGATGGAATGATGCAGGCCTCGGCGATGCCGATCACTACTTCGCGCTTGTCCTCGTCATCTATGATGGGAACGAATTCGGGCATTTCCAAAGAGCCCGGCAATTTGTAATCGCCAAACCCTGGATTAAGTTGCAAGCCAAGTTTGGCGTCCATCACTCGACCTTCCCACAGGGCCATGCCGAGCGATTGAATCATGCCGCCATTGAGCTGGCTCTCCATCGTGAGGCGATTGAGTGGCAACCCGCCGTCCTGCACCTGGACCATTTTGACGGGGCGGACTTTTCCGGTCTCCACGTCAACTTCGACTTCGGCGAAACAGATTCCATGCACGCCGCGGCTTTGCAGATCCTGACGCCATTCGCCATGGGCAGTCACACCCGCGGCGGGGAGTGCGGCGCAGGCTTGTTTCCATGAAAGTGACTTTCCCCCGCCGGTAACGTTGCCGCCGGCGAATACGATCTCTTCGACCTTTGCATTGCCGAACAATGGCGCCATCTTCTCGGCGAGCGCGATGCGCGTTTTGATGGCCGCATCTTTGACTGACGGAGATAATGAAGCTGCCGTGGTCGAGCCTCCCGATGCGTTAGCGGCGCCCAGCTTTGAATTGCCAATTTGTTCGACGACATCATTGATTTGAAGTCCTAACTCTTCGGCGACGATCGCTCGTGTGTAGGTGCGCGTGCCGGTCCCCAGGTCCTGAGTACCGACCGCAACTAACACAGAGCCGTCGCGTCCGACCGTGACATCGACTTTGCACTGATTGTTGCCGCCCCCACCCCAGGTGCCTGCGCCACACCCCATCCCGAGTTTGAGCGGCCCCGCGCCGCCACCGGCAGTGGCATTTCGTCTGGCCCAATTGATCTCGCGAGCACCGCGATCCAATTGCCGATGATAGATCACGTCGCGCATGTTTTTCTTGCGAAAGGCGACCGGGTCCATGCCAATCTTGTATGCGAGTTCATCCAGCAGCGATTCCATTGCGAATGATGCCTGTGGATGGCCGGGCGCGCGCATAGCAATCGAAGAATCTTCATTAGTTTGCAGCGCGTACACTTCGCGATAGGACTCGCCGGCGCGATAGACAGGGTACGGCTGAGGCGCTTGCGAGCCACCGCCAATTCCACCCAGCCGGTACTGTGTCGCTTTCACCGCCACCAAAGTGCCATCCTTATTTGCGCCAGCCTTCAGTTTTTGCCATGAACCGGAACGATTGCCCGCCATGACAAACTCGTCATAACGATTCAGCATCAGCTTGACCGGAGTCTTCGCCTCTTTCGACAGTTTGCAGGCGAGCATTCCCTCAATCCCGATTCCGAATTTCGAACCAAAGCCCCCGCCCATGTGTTGCACGGTGGCTGTGACGGCACTGGGCTTTAGCCCCAGAGCATCAGCCGCGTCATCGGGAATCGTGAACGTCCCCTGTGTTGTCGCGTAAATGGTTGCCGAGTCTCCGCCAGAATAGTCAACCACCATTCCATGAGTTTCAAGGCAGGCGTGATGGATTCGCGGCGTGTAATATTCCGCTTCGATTACGGCATCAGCGGCGTTTAGAGCGGCTTCAACTTTTTCTGGATCGCCGTTTTTGTTTGCCAGCCGCAGGTTTTTTTCATCGGGCTTCCTCGTATCCCTTGCCAGAACTTCCGGCGCCTCAGGTTTGATGGCATCCTGGGCCCGCACCACGAATGGTAAGACTTCGTACTCAACCACGATCGCGCGCGCCGCATCCTGGGCCAGTTCCGGAGTTGTGGCGGCGACCGCGGCGACCGGAGAGCCGGCAAAACGAAATTCGGTCAGCGGCGCCTGAATGATCGCTTTGACGCCGGGCATGGTTGCGGCACTGCTGGAATCGAATCGCTTTACTCGCGCGTGAGCGTGCGGGCAGCGGAGGATTCGTCCGTAAAGCATGCCCGGCAAGCGCACGTCGTACGTATATTGGGCCTCGCCCGATACTTTCAGCGGGCCATCAACCCGAGTAAGACGATGATTTAATAAGCTGTGCTTATCATTTGGTCCCCATCCCGGCCCAGCTACGTCGTCGACTTCAATTTCAACCATCGTCTCGATGCCGTTTACCACTCGCGGAACGCGAACCTTTTTTTTCTTTCCCGGCGAGGGCGAGGGTTGTGGTTGTTGCTGTGGCATTTATCTATCTCCGTTAAGATTCCCTAGACGCACTGGTTTGGAGTTCCGCCGTTAGGCTGCCTCTTTTATGCGAAGCCGACTGAAGTCGGAACTCCAAACTTTTTGCATCTGAACTGATCGGTCATGGTTGCCTTCGTCTGGAAATTACAAACGATTTTGTGAGTCGCCGGTTACGCACCCGCTTTAGCCGCGGCCAGCGCCGCCTCAAAGACTCGCGGATAGGTCCCGCAACGACAAAAGTTTCCCTTACATGCTTCGCGCACTTCTGCCAGCGTTGGATGGGAATTCTTCTTCAGGTAAGCCGAAATACTAGTCACAAAGCCCGGCGTGCAAAAGCCACACATCAGCGCGTCGTTCTCGACAAATGCGTTTTGCACCCCGCTCATGTTCTCGGGCGTGCCGAGACCTTCGACCGTGGTCAACTTACTGCCTACCGCATCGACCGCCAGGACCAGACATGAATAGACAGGTTTGCCATCCATGATCACCGTGCACGCCCCGCAAGTACCCATGTCACAGACTAACTTTGGTCCGGTGATTCCAGGTTCGAGGCGATCCCGCATGGCACTGAGCAGCGTCGTGCGCGGCTCAACCACCGCAGTTCGTCTCTTGCCGTTTATGTCCAGCTCGACGTTAACATTCCCGCTGACGGGCGTCCCCGCTGCATCGGGCTTCGACTTGGCAGTGATGACGTCATGGGAAAGCAGCGAGTCCGCCAGCGCGGCTCCCGCGCCTGCCACTCCGACGCCCTTGAGAAATTTTCTTCGGCTGGGATCGTGACTTTTCTTTTTTGTCTCGTCTGACATACGTCCTCCTCAGACAACGCAGCTGTAACGCGAGCCGCCGGCTCGCAGGCGCAGGCTGGTCGACCTGCGCTACGTCAACCCGGATTCCTGGTAAGAAAATGACATGTTAATTTCAAAACTGATCTGCTCGCAAGAAAATTTCGGTTGCCCTCTCTTCGGTTTCCGCTATCTTCGCGATTTCAAAGCAGCCGCGATCGCCTGCTCGGCCAGCGGGGCCATGATGTCATAGCCCTTCCGGTTGGGATGTAATCCGTCTTCACTCAACTCTTCTCTCAGGAAACCCTTGTCGTCGGCCATCGCCGAAAAGTAGTCGAGATACACGCCGCCGTGTGACGTCGCGTAGGTCTTCATCCAGGTATTAAGCGCAGCGATCCGTTCAGGCGGGCGCTGATTGCTGCGGATGATGGGTTGCCCGTCTTTGGCCTTTTCGTAATCACTAATCGGCAGTACGGAAGCAAACACTACGCGAATGCCGTTTGCATGAGCCAGATCAAACATCGACATCAAATTATCTTCGAGGGCTTGCAAGGACATGGGTCCAGTATTGCCGGCAATGTCATTCGTGCCGGCGAGGATCACCACTACCTTCGGCTGCAGTGCGATCACATCCGGTCGGAAGCGTATCAGCATCTGCGGCGTCGTCTGCCCGCTGATGCCGCGATCGAGATAGGGTTTGCCGGGAAAGAAGCCGCCATAGTTCGGGTTCTGCCACGAATCGGTGATCGAGTCACCCATGAACACCACCCGGTCCTCTTTGCTGGAAGGCCCCGCGGTTTTTGAATTAGTATCGTGATAGCGTGCGAGTGCGGGCCAATCCTTCAGTTTAGTTTCAGCCCTGGTAGCGCGTGCAGTTACCTCGGCGCAGGGATCGACCGCCGGCGTAGCGGGTTGCGCGATAGCGGTTAATGCACATGCAATGAAGATCGAAAGTATGATCAGGAAACGATTCATCCGAAGCCTCCACTTTCCTTCGTCCCGTGTGGACGTACTGTTGATAGAACGCTCGATCTGCAGGGACTTCCTCGCTCCTGAGGAGCGAGACGTTAAGTCGGTCTCGAGCACTTTCGCCGAAAACATCGCGCTCCGCTGGAGCGCAGATCTTGGAATCGTAGTACGAGCTATAACATTCGGCTCCTCTGGAACCAGCTCGTGACTTGCCACGATTAGCCGGCGCTGTGGAGATCCCCGGTTATTCCTCCGCCGCTACGACCGGATTGCGCAGCGTGCCCAACCCATCGACCTCAACTTCATAAACGTCTCCGGCCTTTAACAATACCGGCGGATCGCGAAAGACGCCGACGCCTTCCGGCGTTCCGGTCGCGATGACATCGCCCGGTTCCAGCGTCAGACCCTGTGAGAGATACGAAACAAGATAGGCGATCGGAAAAATCATCTTGCCTGTGTTTGATGATTGCATAACTTCGCCATTCAAGCGCCCTTCTATTTTCAGCGCCTGGACATCGGCAATCTCGTCACGGGTTGTGATGAATGGACCCAGGGGCGCAAACGTATCCAGGCCCTTGCCACGTGTCCACTGGCCGTCACCGAACTGCAGATCGCGTGCGCTGACGTCGTTGATGAGTGTGTACCCAAAAATATGATCCAGGGCTTCGGCTTCGCTGATTCGCCTGGCCGTGCGACCAATCACAACGGCCAGCTCCGCCTCGTAATCAACTTTTTCACTTATCGCCGGCAGCACAATCGGCGCATTGTGGCTGCTCAGAGAATTCGGAAGTTTGTTAAAGAGAAGTGGGGCTGCCGGCGGTGCTGCTCCCCCTTCGATAGCGTGGTCAGCATAGTTACGACCGATAGCCAGGATCTTGCTCGGGTAAACGGCGGGGAGGAAAAGGATCTCGTTGACTGAGTATCCGGTCGCGATACCCCGCCCCTGAGGTGGAAGATGATTGGTCAGCAACCCCCTGATTTCCATCTCCCCTGACTTTCCGCGGTTAATGACCTCCAAAGTGCTGTTAACCTCCAGGAGCCAGGGTTCAGTCGCAGACCCGGCGGCCTTAACCGCGCGGGCCAGTTCGGCAACATCGCAAACTATGTCGCCCACGGCCAACCCGAGTCTTTGCTTATTCGATTCTCTTGTTCTAAATTGCGCCAGTTTCATTCTGCTGCTCTCCGACCCTACTTAACGAGTCTGTTGTGTTTGGACATGAATCTTACCGTCATGATCGATTTCCGCCAACGGAAATTCCCGAGTCCGGCTGAATAAAATTGTGGCCCGCTCTCAAATGGATGTCGTCCAGCAACGGTGGCGTCCTATTTTTGATCGCCAACTGGAGACAGTGCCCTGCTGACAAACGTGTGACGATTCCCACCGTCAATGTGTTAAATTGCGCAGTTCGCCGCAAAGAATGGCAGCAGCGAGTTGTACTCGGTAAAGGCTAATGAGGTCTTAGTAATTTTTATGAAGCAGCTCGGTTGGGGATTGATTGGGTGTGGTGATATTGCGCGGAAACGCGTGGCGCCCGCCCTGCGTGCTTCAGGCTCTTGCGAATTGATCGGGGTAAACCGGGCGCGGCCGGATTTGGCCGCTGAGTTCGCCAAAGAATTTGGCGCGCGCAGGTGGTATCTGGACTGGAAGAAGCTTTTAAATGATACCGAGGTCGATGCGGTTTACATCGCCACGCCGGTTCATCTGCATGCCGAGCAGGCTATCGCGGCCGCGGAAGCAGGAAAGCATGTGCTTTGCGAAAAACCGATGGCCATGAATGTGCGGGAATGCGATCAGATGATTGCGGCTTGTCGCAGTCATAAAGTAAAACTCGGTGTGGCTTACTACCGCCACTTTTATCCCGTAGTTGATCGTATCAAGGCCATTATCAAATCCGGCGAGATCGGCGCTCCCGTGCTGGCGGAGGTCAATGCGTTCGAACAGTTCAACCCGGAGGCCGGCCATCCGCGTTCGTGGCTATTGAAGAAGAAACTCGCCGGCGGTGGGCCAATGTTTGACTTCGGCTGTCACCGAATAGAAGTTCTCCTCAACATCTTTGGCCCAGTGACGGAAGTTAAGGCCATGACTGCAAACGTCGTATTCGATCGCGAAGTGGAAGACACGGCCACGGCGCTGCTGCGCTTTGAGCGGGGCGCTTGCGGAGTCCTTTCCGTGTCCCATGCCCCGGCTGAGGCGAAAGATTCGCTGCAGATATTCGGCTCAGCGGGCTCGCTTCGCGTTTCAATACTCAACGAAGGAAAGATCCGCGTCATTGGGAAGTTAGGAGAGCGCTATGAAGCCCATCCTCCGCATGAGAATTGGCACGCGCCGCTAATCGAAGATTTTGTCGAGGCAGTCCTGACTGATCGTGAGCCCGGAGTCGGCGGTGGAATCGGCAGAGACGTGGCGTCAATCGAAGAAGAGATTTATGGGAGGGTCTGACACCCTCGGGTATTTCGTCCTCCCGTTAGGAGACGGCCTGGCTGTGTCATGCTGCGCACCTCCCTGGCCCTCCCAAAGGCAATGACATACTTGACGAATCAAGTAATCACATTCCGAGATAAGACCGAGGCAGCCCGTAGGGCTGCGAGATAGTAGCCGGGGGTTGAGCGTAGCGATACCCCCGGATCAGAAGGCA
>JAWVEM010000221.1:0-7243 GCA_033856735.1 Blastocatellia bacterium | reverse complement strand
GGCCGCCGGGAGGGGGCGGTATCACGCGTCGATAGACGACCTCGCCCTCTGACTGTTGAGTTGGTTTCGGTTGGGTGGACATCAAATCGATACGGCGTCATTCAAAGTATTGAGAATTGAAAAGTGCAAATTGCAAATTGCTAGGCCTTCTTATCTCTTCGCTTCTTCGCGGTGACTATAGATTGTGCAATGATGTTGCACAACTGATTGCATTCATCAAGCAACTCACCCATTCAATGCTCCGGAAGCATTTCAGTTTTGATGATAAGACGGATCCAACAACGTGACTCGCGCAACTCTTTCAGACTAATGCTGAGCTTGTGAACGAAATCAGCGCGACTTTCCGCTGCACAAGCTTCTTCGTAATTTGGCGCAGGTGAAGTTCCGCTGCGTACTAGTTGACCTCCGATGTGTCGACCCATTCGCGAGTCCGGCAAAGCATCACAACCTTGCCCACCCGCGCGGCAAAGTTTATGAGTCGTTCGATCAGCTCATCCGATGTCACAATTGTTTCTCTGGCTCAGCTCGCAATTTGCAATTCGCAGTTTTCAATTTGCACTTTTCCATCAGTGCTTCGCCTCCATCCAGTTGTCGCCGATGCCGACTTCAGCAATCAGCGGCACGTCGATCTTGACTGCGTTCTCCATCTCCCGCTTTAGTGTCTCGGCAACCTTATCGGCTTCGCCGGCGGGACACTCTACCAGCAACTCGTCGTGCACCTGCATCAGAATTCTTGCGTTCAGACCTTCGCGCCGAAAGGCCTCTTCGACATGCAGCATAGCAATCTTGACGATATCACTAGCCGTGCCCTGGATCGGCATGTTGATGGCTTCGCGTTCAGCCGCGCGGCGAATGTTTGCGTTGCGATCGTTGATTCCGGCGAGCGGACGAATGCGGCCGTAGAGCGATCGCACATAGCCGTGCTCGCGCGCCTGGACCGGAATTTCGTCCATGTACCGGCGCACGCCTTTGTAAGTCGCATAGTAATCGTCGATCACCTTGCGCGCTTCCTGACGCGAGATGCCCACGCGCTGTGACAGGCCCCAGGGTTCGATCGCGTAAGCGATCGCGAAGTTCACGATCTTGGCAAAGCGCCGCGCCTCTTTCAGCTCTTCATCCGTCTTTGCATTAAAGACCAGGCGCGCCGTGCGCGAGTGAATGTCTTCTCCTTTTTGAAAAGCGTCGAGCATTACTTCATCGCGCGTGATGTGCGCCAGCAGCCGGAGTTCAAGCTGTGAATAATCTGCTGAGATAAGTTTGTTGCCTGCCGCGGGAACGAAGGCGCGACGGATGCTGCGGCCCAGCTCGGTACGAATCGGAATGTTTTGCAAGTTGGGCTCGCTCGACGACAATCTGCCCGTGGCGGCGACGGTTTGATTAAGTTGGCCGTGAATGCGTCCATCGGCGGCGATTTGATGAGGCAGCGCGTCCGTATAGACGCTCTTTAGTTTGTCAAGTTCCCGGTATTCAATGATCAGCCGCGGGAGTTCGTAGGTTTGGGCCAACTCTTCGAGCACCGCTTTACTGGTCGAGACGCGGCCGGTCGAAGTCTTCCGGCCAGAAACGATATTCAAAGTTTCGAAGCATTCGGCCACCTGCTTGGGCGAATTGATATTGAATTCGCGACCTGCAAGTTGGCAGATTTTGTCGGTGAGTTTTGCCAGCTCGGCGCCGAGATGACGCGACAAGTCATTCAGAACGTTGAGGTCGACGCGGATGCCGGCCCGCTCCATTCGGTACAGCATCGGCGCCAGTGGCAGTTCAATCTCGCGATAGATGTTGCCTAGATCTTTCTCGTCGATTCGCTGGCGCAGAACGCCGGAAACCTGCGCGGTCAAATCCGCAGCCTCGGCAGTTTGCCATCCGCTTTCGCTCCAGCCTTCGTAGGCCGGGCCGCCGCTTTCGACGCCTACCGCCTCGCGCGCCAACTCAGACAATTCGTATTTGCTCCGCGTCGGATCGATGAGATAAGCGGCGAGCAGCGTATCGTCCGCAACCCCGGCTAACACGATTCCGAGCGGCGTAAGCAACGCTGTGGCTCGCTTCAGATCGTGCACGGACTTTTCAATCAAGCCATTGCTCAGCAAATCGCGCATCGCCTCAAGCGCGGATTCTTTACCTTCCGCAAAATGATCGAGGTCGACGAACGCCGAGTTTTCAGCCTGCGATGAGAAGGCAATTCCGTGAGCGTGCCCATCGTGCGTGCTCTGTTGTTGGCCCGCGCCCGGCGGCGATGAATTCAAAATCGCCAGGCCGATATGCTCGGACTGCCACAATTGCTGAATGAGGTTTTCCAGTTCAGCCCGGTTGCGAACCAACGAGTACTTGCGCTCGCCGGCAACCTTCGCCGCGGTCACTGCTCCGTCGGCAAATTCATTCGTCAGCGCGGTGAACTCGAGTTCGCGAAACAGCTCGTACGCTGCCGCGCGATCGGGCGGACGCCTTTCGAGCTGATTCAAATCAAGATGCACGTCGAGGTCAGTCTTGATCTGCGCGAGCTCGCGTGATTTGCGAATGAGTTCGGCGTTACTGCGGAGCGATTCGCGGTAACTTTTGTGTTTGATTTCTTCCCAGTGCTCCAGTGCGTTCTCGAGAGTGCCGAACTGTTGAATTATTTGCACGGCGCCTTTTGGTCCAACGCCCGGAGCGCCGGGAATGTTATCGATCGAGTCACCCATCAATCCCAGCAAATCAACCAGCTTGTCAGCGGGCACGCCAAACTTCTTCTCGACCCAGGCTTCGTCGCACCACTCAATTGCCGGAACCGGCTCGCGGCGTTTGACGATTTGCGAGTTCTGGCGCATGCACACGATCAAAGGATCGTGGACGAGTTGGCACATGTCTTTGTCGTTGGAGACGATGACCGCCTGCAAACCCTGCCCGGCTGCCTGTACAGAGAGGGCCCCGATCACATCGTCGGCCTCGAATCCCGGAAGGCTGATCATAGGCACGTTGTAGGCGGCGCAAAGGCGCTCGATGTAAGGCATTTGCGAAGTCAAGTCATCCGGCATTTGCTGGCGATTGGCTTTGTAGTCACTGTACGCCTCGTGACGAAAAGTTTTTTCCTTTGATTCGAAGATCGCGGCAATATATTTCGGCTGCTCGTCCTGAATCAGCTTGCGCAGCATGTTGGTGAAGATGTAGACAGCCTGCGTGACCTGGCCTTTTGAATTCGACAGTGGGGCGGCGCGATTCGCCATCGGTGCATAGAAAGCGCGAAAGATGTGTGACATCGAGTCGATGAGAAAGACTCGTTCAGCCGGCTTGGTCCCGGCAGGGGAACTCTTCTGTGGCATTATGGCGTCGATCATAGGGGTGTGCTTTGAGAGTGTCAATTTGCAGTCTTTGCGCCTTCCGATTTTCATCTGTGCCTGCGCGTGAAATTCGGCAGGTTCTGGCAAAGGCGCAAAGGAAGATTAAGATGAGGAGATCCCTTTAGCTCAGTGGCCTACCTGCCGCGCCAGTGTGCACAAGCGTGGCGGCTCTGCCACAACCCGAATGCGAATGCGCGCTACTCGCGAAGGCATGCATCTTGCTCATAAGAGTTTCGAGTTTTACCTTGACTCAGTTCTCAGAATGAAAACATCCAAACACTCAAGCGCTCGCCAAACAACGCTGGCCGGGCCCGTCGAAGCTCGCGGGATCGGTCTGCACACTGCAGTGCCGGTGAAGGTACGGCTGATGTCTGCGCCCCCGGACACCGGTTATGTTTTCCGTCGCACGGACCTTGGCGGCTTTGAAATTCCGGCCACAGTCGAGTCAGTCGCGCATTGCAGCTACGCGACGACGCTGATGCGAACCGGCGTGATGCTTTCGACCGTCGAGCATTTATTGTCTGCCCTGCGGGGATGCGGCGTCGATAATGCGTACGTCGAAGTGGACAATCTCGAAGTGCCGATCATGGACGGGTCGGCCGAAGCCTTTGCCGAAATGATCGAAAGCGCGGGGCTGGTAGATCAACCCGCCGCACGCCGCGCGTTGCTGATCAGAGAAAAGGTGGCCGCTGTCTCAGGCAATCGCAGTATCACGATTGAACCTGCCGACGCCTATGAGATCGATTGCGTCATCGATTTCGCCCACCCCCTTATCGGCGTGCAGCATCGCGAGGTAACCTTGGATAATGGTTCTTTCGCGAGGGAGATCGCGTCTGCGCGAACGTTCGGCTTTATCGAAGAAGTCGAAGCGCTGCGGCGCGCGAATCTGATCCGCGGCGGCTCCCTCGACAACGCCATCGTGCTGACCCGCGACGGCATGTTGAATGAAACGGGTCTGCGCTGGTCCGATGAGTTCGTGCGTCATAAGATCCTCGACATCATCGGCGACCTGGCACTGCTGGGCATGCCCCTGTTGGGCCGGGTGAAGGCAGAACGCAGCGGCCACCTGCTGCATGCTTCGCTGATGGCGTCACTGCTACGTAACCGCGCCGCCTGGGAGATTGTTGATTTGCCTGCTCCTCCTGTCGCTGCCGCTCCGGAAGCTCCGGTATCTCTATCGGCCGCCTGATAATCCCCCCCCAAGAAGAAGAGGTCAGTACCACCTCTTCTCCGCGGTTCCGCCCTCGCGGACCTCTCTGTTAAAATCGAAATCCGACAAACGCTCTCTGGGATTCTGGCATCCAAGGCTGCGATTACTTTTGATGGAGGCATTCTGATTGATGAAACATCGCGTAATTCTCGCCCTGCTCTTCGGCCTGGCTTTGACGTTTTCCGCATCCTCAAGGGTGCGCGCGCAACCAAGAACCGGCGCGGCGCTCCAGGAAACTGACGACGAATTCAAGGTCACCACATACAAGCGCTTCTTCGAGAATCGCGATCCCAATCCCGCCGCCGCCTATCAGGCCGCCAAGGACTACATGGCGCGCTATAGCAAAGAAGACGATCAGTACACCCGCTATTTGAAACAGTGGATCAGCGCGTTTGAAAAGGACGAGCGTCAGGACACTCTGCTGCGGTCAATCTATGGCGAGAAGAACTACGCGGCCGGTTTCGGGTTGGCGAAACAGGTTTTGGCCGATGATCCGGAAGACGTTAAGACGCTGATCGCTCTGGGCTATGGCGGCTATCTCGCCACCACGAACGCCAAAAACGAAACCTTCAATGCCGACTCGGTACGCTATGCTCAGAAAGCAATTCAGTTGCTCGAGAGCGGCAAGACTCCGGACGCCTGGGAGCCATTCAAGAACCGCGACGACGCGGTATCGTCCCTGAATTACGCGATCGGTTTTATCGATCTAAAACCGCGGCCTGAAGAAGCGATTGGGCGTTTTATCAGAGTTACGCAAATCGACAGTGACCTGAGAAAGACTCCATCGACATTCTATTTGCTCGCCGTCGCTTACGAGCAAGGCCCGTACAAGAGACTTTCCGCGGATTACACCAAGCGCTTTGCCAATCAACCCGAAACGCCTGAGAGCAAAGCCGCGATCGAAACGCTCAACAAGGTCATGGACCACATCGTAGATGCCTATGCGCGCGCGGTGGCGTTGGCGGGAAACGATTCGCAGCAGCAAGCTAAAAAGGCCGAGTGGACCAAACGGCTCACCGACCTCTATAAGTTTCGCCATGAGAACTCAGACGCCGGTTTGAATGAGTTCATTGCCGGCGTGCTGGCGAAACCTTTGCCGCAACCATAACGGAAGTAGCGCAGACTTGAGTCTGTGATTTCATCGGCGCGATATCACTATCTGGGGGAGCCTCTGATTAAGGCGATCCAAATGGCGCAATGAATATGGCCTTGGGCCTTCGTGAAGGATCCACAGATTGTAGTCTGTGCCCCTGCTGCCTTGACAAGCTATCGCGAATCCTTAGAATCGAAACTCGTTGAAAAGCGGGAGTAGCTCAGTGGTAGAGCATCGCCTTGCCAAGGCGAGGGTCGCGAGTTCAAATCTCGTCTCCCGCTCCAATTTCAGGAGCGAAGGCGGAAGTATGAAGGGTTGTTGTTGTTCCCGGTCCTAGGTTTTCGGTTGCGTACTCGCGGCGGCTGAAAGCTTTGGATTGGGAACTTCCTTCATCCTTCCGCCTTTATCTTTTATCCTTAGCAATATGGCGGCGTAGCCAAGTGGTAAGGCAGAGGTCTGCAAAACCTTTATTCATCGGTTCGATTCCGATCGCCGCCTCCATACTTTAAACTGCGCCAGAGATCCGGAGTAGTTTGACATCCGCTGGCTGACGAAGGTATTTTGGCAAAGTCACTTCGGTAGAACTAATCAATGAAGAAAAGCTCGGTCACGACCGCGACAATTCACGATAGCGCCAGCCAGGTGTGCTGCTGCATTTGTATGTGTTGTTGTTATCGGCCATCGACCGAGCGGACCGACTGTGTGACCCCATGGGCTAACGCCTGACGCAATTATTCATGGACACCGGAGAGGCCGCTCATTTCGAGCGGCCTTTTTATTTTAGGCTAACCGATCGACGCCGAATGAAGGAGACCACATGACCGAGGCAAAACCGATTGCCATCTATTACGAACATCCCGACTGGTTCCGCCCGCTCTTCGCGGAACTCAATCGGCGCGGTACACCCTATCTTGCAATTGACGCCGCGCATCATCAGTACGACCCGGATGACAACGAGAGCGAGTATTCATTGCTCTTCAATCGCATGAGCCCTTCGGCCTTCCTCCGGGACCACGGCCAGGGGATCTTCTACACGCTCAACTATCTCGAACATCTCGAGCGTAGAGGGGTTCGAGTAATCAACAACCGCGCGGCGTTTACATTTGAGACTTCAAAGGCACTCCAGCTTTCGCTGCTCGCGTCGCTGGGTCTTCCTTATCCGCGTGCGCGTGTGATCAATCACCCATCAAGCGCCGTCGCAGCCGCGCGCGACCTGCGTTTTCCAATCGTGGTGAAGGCAAATATCGGCGGTAGTGGCGCGGGGGTCGTGCGTTATGACTCTCTCGATTCACTCGAGCGGGCGGCGGAAGCGGGCACGATCGATCTGGGGATCGATCAAACCGCGCTGGTCCAGGAATTCGTACCGGCGCGCGGCGGACATATCACGCGGGTCGAAACGCTGGGCGGCAAGTTTCTCTATGGCATCAAGGTCTTCACTTCGGGCGAGAGCTTCAACCTATGTCCTGCCGATATTTGCCAGACAACCGACGGCGTCGAATTGGCGCGCCTCGCCTGTCCAGTCGACGCGCCCAAGAGCGGCCTTCAGGTCGAAGGCTACACGCCGCCTGATGAAGTGATCGATGCGGTTGAACGGATTGTGAAAGCGGCCAGTATCGACGTGGGCGG
>JAWVEM010000220.1:0-13656 GCA_033856735.1 Blastocatellia bacterium | reverse complement strand
AGAGGGCCGCGCGCTGAGTCACCAGCATAGTTTGCGCATCGGTAACTTCGATAATCTGCGCTTCGCCGGCGCGGTAACGCGCGATCGAAGCGGACAAATTGTCCTGGGCAGCCAGCACGCCCTCGCGCGCCAGACGTACACGTTCGGCCGCACTGGCTGCTTGCGATCGCGCCGCATAAAACTGTTGCGTAAACCCGCGCAGGGCAACCGTGCGCTCGTTCTCTGCTGCTTGCACACGCAGCCGCGCCTGACGTTCTTTGCTCCTGGCGGCGCCCCAATCAAAGATCGGAATGGTGAGACTCACCGCCGCCGATACGCCTGAATGTTCCTTGAGTCGCGGACCGCTGAGCGAGTCAGTATCAAAGCCGCCATTCATTGAATACGAGAGGGCCGGCAAACGATCGGCACGCGCGATCCTAATGTCCTGTGTGGCGGCGCGAAGCTGTGCCTCGAGTTGCGCGAACTCCGGCCGGCGGGAAATGTCAGCGGGATTGAACTGCTGAAACTCGTTATCGTTAGGCAGAATCAGCGCCAGATCGCTCGTGGTGATTGGACGAAGGAAATCGTAACCGACCAGCACCCGCAGAGCTCCAGCGGCAACCTCTTCATTAGCGCGCGCCCTTTCCAGCTCATCACGACGCGAAATTGTTTGCAGATGCGCCCTCGTCAAATCAACCGGGGCAATTTCACCGCCGCTTAGCAGCAGCGACGTTATGTGCTCAAACTCTTCGGCCGCCGTCAGATTGCCTTCGGCCGCCGTGCGCTGCGCAATCGCCAGAGCTAGTCCGTAATAAGACTCGAGCACGGCCTGGCCCAACGCACGACGCGCGACTTCGGTGCCGGCGTGCGCCGCGGCGAGCAGCGCGCGATTCTTCGCCAGGGTCGCGCGGAGCCTGCCGGCAATATCAAAATCTCCGGCGACGTTCACCAGCGCCTCGTACTCGCTGATCGCGTTGTTAGCGATAAAGCTCGGCCCTCGCGGCGTTCCCGCGGGCTGTCCGAGGGCCGGCGACGTGTAGATGTAGCTCAAGGGCGCGCTCACCTTTGGCAAGAAAGCCGCCTGTGCCTGCTTCACATCTTCAGCGGCAATTTTTTCATTGAGCCCCGCTTGTTGAAATGTCGACGCCTGCGCATTCGCCAGACGCAAAGCCTCCTCCAGTGTCAGCGGATTGATGTTCTGGGACGGCTGACTGCCCAGCGAAACAGGCGGTGGGGTCAAACCGGGAGCCGGCGTCGCGGCCGTGGCCGGCGATGGACCGGGGGCGCTTGGCATAGCAAAGGGTGTTGATTGCGGTAAAGGAGTCGGTTGCGGAGTTGGGTTAGGCGAAGAAGTGACAGTCGGTGTCTTCGCCGGCGGCGGCGATCGCGTTGCTGGGGTAGCTGGAGTCGTTGGCCGAGTCGAAGTTGGCGGTGGTGTCTGCGCGCACAGGAATCCTGCAAAGCATGACAACGCCGCCAGGGCTGAGAGCAAGCGTACGCCTGCCTTCGATGTGTTCCGCATAGATTCGTCCGAGGCGTCGAGTATACGGACGTTTACCTTAATGGAAGATTAAAAAGTCCTTGAGATTCAGTCACGGTCGGCTTTGACAAGAAGTTCAGAGCATAGTGTCAGAAGCCCGACCGTGAGGGAGGGCAACACTCGCGACAATCGCCTTTCGCATCAACACAAACGCTCACGGCCAATTTTTTCTGAATCAAGAATGCCTGCGAGCGTTGCCCTCCCTCACGGTCGGGCTTCTGACACGGTGCCCGTCGCGGCCCTCAGTTTTTATGAACGGCCACGGCGTCCTCGCCGGCGCTTTCGCGCTTTAGGATGAGTTTCCGTGCTTCACGTTGAAGAATTGGCAAGGAAAAGCCAAAGCCCATGGCGCCCATGATGCACGCCATGCCGCCCGCGGCAAACGTTCTCCGCGCTGAAAATTGCTGCGCCAGCAAGCCGACCACGAGCGAACCGAACGGCGCCAGACCCGACAGCATCATCGTCCAGATCGCCATCACCCGCCCACGTAATTCGTCGGGCACGATTCGCTGTACCAGAGTATTTGAGGCATCCAATCCAGTCACCATAGTAAATCCGAGCAGCAGCATCACGAGCACCGACAAAGCGAATGAGTGCGAGAACGACAACAGCACCAGGCTGCCGCCAAAGCCGGCCGCGGCCAACGCCGCCCAATCACCTAGCGTCCGCACGTTGCTAAACATCGCCAGGACCAACGAACCAAGAATAGCTCCCACGCCGGAGGCTCCCATCAACAACCCGAATTGAGTCGGCCCCCCGTGCAACATTTCTTTTACGTAGACCGGCATTAGGATCTCGTAGCGCAATCCCGTGAAACTGATTAAGCCGAGCAGCACCAGCAGAGCGCCCACGGGTCCGGTGTGACGAACAAAATTGAAAGCCTCAGCCACGCCGGCGCGAAAGTGCAGCGGTGCTTTTTTCCGGGAAGCGCTTGATTTCATCAGCAGCAGTACGATAATTACTGCGACAAAGCTCAAGGCGTTTCCAAGAAAGCACCAGCCTTCGCCGACTACGGCCACCAACAGTCCACCAATCCCGGGACCAATCGTGCGCGCGCTATTGATCATCGAGGAGTTCAACGTCACCGCGCTGATCAAGTGCTCTCTCGGCACCAACTCGGCTACGAACGCCTGTCGAACTGGAAAATCGAAAGCGTTGACTATGCCCTGCAAAGCAGCAACCGCAAAGACGTGCCACACCTGGACCCGTCCGGTGAGGGTGAGCGCCGCCAGCAAAAAGCTGAACAGCATCGGCGCAATCTGCGTCGCGAAAAGAATGTGCTTGCGTGACTTTGAGTCAGCGACCAGGCCGCTGATCGGCGCGAGTACGAAGATCGAAATCTGTCCGGAGAAAGCTACCAGGCCAAGCAAGGCAGCCGACCCCGTCAGCCGGTAGACGAGCCAGGCCTGCGCGATGGTCTGCACATAATTGCCGGCAAGTGAGATTACCTGGCCGCCCAGAAAGAGTCTGAAGTCTCGGTACTTCAGCGCCTCCAGGGCCGAGGAAATCCTTCCTCTGGTGCCGATTTTTTTGTTTGCCTGGGTTCTCAATGTGCCGATGTGATCGCTGTTAGAACTTCAAACCAATACCTGTTCGCACCATTGTATGGCCGGTGAAGTTTACATGTGGATCGTAATAGAGCTTCCAGAACCAATGCGGACGGTCATAGTAAACTCCCAGACTAACGGAGCGAATGAACCGACCAGAATCCTCGTGTCCCGACTTGAAGATACCGTCGAAGGTGACGCCGTTGCTGGCGTTCAACTTGCGCCGCCAGACCACATGAGTGTTCTGTTGCCCCGTGTGCAGACGCACGTCAAAGATCGTGTAAGCCTGAATCCGATCGTAACTGCTGAGCTTGTGACTGATTCCCAGTTGAACTGAATCGCCGGGATCCCAGAATAGATCGAAGAAGGGCTTCAGGTTGGTTCGGGAATATCCGAGAAGGGCAGTAGTCTTTCCCGAACCAAGCTCGAAGGAGAGCGAGCCGGAGACGGCCCGCGTCGTCGCGACCTCGATGGTGGGCACGAAATGAAACCAGGCTTTGCGGTAGTCGTACTGGATGCCGGTGCGGAGAAGCTTGTTGGTCTGCGGATCATAAAATCCTGCGATCCAAACAGTAAACGGACCCAATTGATGACGGAGGTTCAGATCAAAAGCCTGGTTCCCGTTGGTAAAGTAAGCGCTGAACGTTAGCTTGGATTTATATTCATCGGCCTTCTCGATGGGGTCGCGGAAGTCTGGTTCGGGTTGTGCGGTCGAATGGAAGACCGAACCCGGTTCATCCGGAGTTGGTGATGCCTGCGGCTTGGTCCCACCGGATTGAGGTGTGGCCACGAAAGCTGAAGTGCAAAGAAAAACCAGGACGAGAATTGTCCGAGCAAGAGCGGTCACGACAGAGTTCTCCGTTGTCATCGCGCAGGTTGTAAACTTTAGGCACGACTAATCAAGTGTTTTCGACGCGTAGCGTCGGTATGAGTTTAGCCCGGCCTTTCAAGGCCGGGAAAAGACGAACGAAGTTTTTGCGTCGCATAGCGACGCCCGAAACCGATGTGAATTTCAATCGTCGCCAGGCGACGAGAACCCGTGGTCACCCGATCCCGGCCTTGAAAGGCCGGGCTAAATTCAGACGACGCTACGCGTCGACCGCACTAACTGCGATGCTAATGAAATCCCATGCCCCATTCCAGTCACCAACCCTTGTCGTTCGTTTGCCTCTACTGGCCCCAGGTCAAAACCAACGCCACTGCTGCGACGAACATTACCACAGTGGTCGTCCATCCGAGCACGTTGGACCAGCGGCCGTTTACTCTCTTTCCCATGATTTGGCTGTTGTTGGCAACCAGCATAATTACTACCAACAGCGGCGGCGCCAGAAAGCCGTTGATCATCGCGGCCAGGAAGAGTGCGCGAATGGGATTGATGCCGAGAAAGTTGATCAGCACGCCGACTAACGTCGAAACGATAATCACGCCATAGAAGAGTTTGGCTCGAACAGGTTTTTGATTGAAGCCATATCTGCCTCCGACGGCCCCGGTCACAGCGTACGCGCTGGATCCAGTCAGGATTGGAACGGCCAGTAAACCGCTGCCAATCAAACCTAAGGCAAGCAGCACGGAAGCGCCTCTGCCGGCCAGAGGCTTGAGCGCTTGCGCGGCGTCGGTGGCTGACTGAATGTTGGTTTGACCCGCTTTGAAAAGCGTGGCCGCCGTCGCCAGGATGATGAAGTACATCACCGCGTTCGAAAGCAGCATGCCGATGTTCACGTCCCATGCAGCGTATTTTAATTCGGCGTCCGTCGCGCCGCGCCGTTGGCCTCTGGTCACGCGACCGAAGCTGATTTCCTCTTCAACCTCCTGGTCGGCCTGCCAGAAGAAAAGATAGGGCGAGATGGTCGTACCCAGGATGGCCACGAGTGTCGCCAGAAAAGTCGCGTCTAACCTCAAGGTTGGAATGAACGTCGCCTTCAGTACTTGAACCGCGTCGGGTTTCGAAAAAAAAGCCGCGCCAATGTAAGCGAACAAAGCGAGGGCGAGCCATTTGAACGTCCTGGCGAGCAGCCGGTATGAACCCCAGATTTGCAGTGCCAGAATGATGAGAGCGATCGGCAGAACTAACAGAGTAATCCGGATTGGTACCAGGAGATTGATTGCCGCCGCGATGGCGCCTATGTCCGCTCCGGCGTTGATCGTGTTAGCGATGACCAGTCCGCACACGGTGAGATAGAGCAAGTTTCTTGCGTAATGCCGTCGCAGAACCGACGCCAGGCCCATCCCACTTACCATGCCAATTCTGGCGCAGGTGAGTTGGACCGAAGCCATCAATGGCCAAGTGAATAGAGCAGTCCAGAGCGTAGTGAAACCCAGAGAAGCTCCGGCCACAGCATACGTTCCAATGCCCGAAGGATCATCGTCGGACGCGCCCGTGATAAGTCCTGGTCCAAGCATTTTCAGAAAACGCTTGAACGGATTTTTTTCGAGCATCATGGCCGCTTCGAGTGAGGCGGTGCCGCCTGCAGGATCAGAGTGCGGGATCACTGGAGCGCCGCTGTCCGGCCTCGAATCAGTTTGTTTACTGCGAGTCATCGCGCCTTGGCTACGCCCTCCCAATCGGCGCAATGGTACCGGCAAATTACGACAAAGAGAAAGTCACGTGGAAGGTGTCGGAAGCCCGACCGTCAGGAAGGGCAAGGCGAGCTAGCTCTATCTTGAATAAAACGGGTGTGGTTGAAAACGGCGATTGGCCGCTTCTTGAGATCGCCCTTGCTTACGCGCGGGCTTCTGACATTATTAACGCGGCTCGAGGATATAGCCTTCACCGCGGCGGGTGTGGATTAGCTTGACTGAATGCTGCTCGTCGATCTTCTTGCGCAGACGGTTGACGTAAACCTCGATGGTGTTTGAAAAAGGATCGAAGGATTCATCCCAGACGTGCGCGGCAATCTCGGCCCGCGAAACCAACTGCCCCGCACGCCGCGCCAGATACTCGAGCAAGGCGTACTCTTTCGCGGTGAGTTCTATTTCGCGGGCGGCGCGAGAGACTCGATGACTGACCGCGTCTAGTAGCAAATCACCGAGTTGCATTAGATCGCTATGCATCTGCGGCTCGCGCCTGAGTAGAGCCCTGACGCGCGCCACCAACTCGCGAAACGCGAACGGCTTCGTCAGATAGTCGTCCGCGCCGGCATCCAGTCCGGTGATGCGATCGTCGATCGTCGCACGCGCAGTCAGCATGAGGATTGGAGTAGCATCGCCGCGGGCCCGCAGCTCTCGGCAAACCTCAAAGCCGTCCGGACCGGGCAGGAGCACGTCGAGCAGAATCAGATCGTAATCGTTAATTGAGGCCTGGTAGAGCGCCGCGTTGCCGTCGCCGGCAATGTCGACTGCATAGGAATGCTCGCGCAAGCCTTTGGCGACAACCTGGGCCATGCGCGGCTCGTCTTCTACCAGTAGAATTCGCAAATATTTCTCTGAGACGGTCTGACGAATACCGCGAAGCGGTTAAGTAACAAAGCCCAGGGTTGCCGCGTTGCGCGGCTATCCTGGGGAATGGTTTGAATGCAGTCCCAACCCCAGCGGGGTTGCGTCCTCTCGCCCAGCACGCTCATGTTGGGGCCGCGATTCCAGCCAGTCCAAGATGAAACCCACGTTTCGATACCGCAATCTCCGTCCATGCATGACCGAGACATTTTTCTTGGCAGGGAGACTCCCACAACCCCTTTAGGGTTGCGATTTTTTCTTAATCGAGTCTCCAGGGTAGCCGCGAAGCGCGTCAACCCTGGGCTATGTTCCTCAACCGCTTCGCGGTAGACGCTCTTCTTGGGACATCAGACTCAATCAGACTCTCCTGAAGCTCGGCCTCAATCACCTGATCCTTAAACTGAACGGGAGCATGTAAATCGCTTCGCCGCTCCGGGAGCGATCGAGCAACTGTGCGTACCGCAGGGCCCGCCGCACATCCACCGGCATCGCCTCGAGAATCGCGGCCTGCTGCTTGGCCTGCGCGGAGTCGCCATCTCCATCATCGCTGCTGTTCATGAGTTCTTCGAAGAAGCTGGGCGGCTTGGGCATGATCACGCGCTGGATACCCTGATCAGCCGGGAGCTTGGCGAGCTGTTTGGCGATCTCGAGTGCTTTATCCAAACCGCCGTACTCGTCGACCAGTCCTCTTTCTTTCCCCTGGCTCCCGGTCCAGACACGGCCCTGGCCGATCGAATCGATGTAAGTTTTCTCTTTGCCCCGGCCCTTGCCGACCTTTGAAATAAAGTCGTCGTAGGTCGTACCCAGAAACTCTTGCCACTTCGCGCGTTCAGTGTCACTGAATTTTTCGGTCTCGCGGAACATCCCGGCGTTCTTGCCGCGCAGGACGTATTCGTTGGTCACTCCAATCCAATCGTAGAATCCTTTGATAACCGGCTTGCCGCCCAGGACACCTATCGAGCCGGTGATTGTCGAAGGCTCGGCCACGATCTTGTTTGCATTACAAGCGATGTAGTAACCGCCGGATGCGGCCACGTCGCTCATTGAAACCACGACCGGTTTTTTCTCTTTGGCGGCTTCAATCGCGCGCCAGATGATATCGGAAGCCAAGCCGGACCCGCCCGGACTGTCTATGCGAAGCACGATTGCCTTGATGGTCTTGTCATCGCGAGCTTCGTTGATAGTCTTCACCAGCGATTCCGATCCGATCGTCTCTTCGCCGGAGCCGCCAAAACTGGACTTGCCCGAAACGATGTCGCCGGCGGCATAAACCACCGCTATCCGCTCGCCCTTATTCAGGCCTAACGACTCTTGCGAAATTTTCCGATAGTCGCCGCTCTTGGCAATCGGCAATTCGTCGCCGTCTTTGTAACCGAGGCGCTTCTTCAATTCCTTCTCAACCTCGTCGTGATATAAGGCCCCGTCGATCAATCCGGCGTCTTTCGCCTGCTTCGCGGTGTAAGGCGCGTTGTCGATCAGCGTCTTGATTTCATCTGGTGTTTTCGATCGCGCCTTGGCGATCCCTTCGACGTACCGGCCATACAAATCATCGAGCAGAGAGTTAATGAACTCGCGATGCGCCGGCGTCATCTCCTTTTGGGTGAACATATCAGCCGCGCTCTTGTACTTGCCGATCTGATAGATGTCCGGATAGACGCCCAGCTTATCCAGTGAGCCGCGGAAAAACATCACGTCCGCCGCCAGCCCGATAGTGAATAACTCCCCCGGGGGCGGCACAAAAATCTTGTCGCAGGCCGTGGCGATGTAATAGTCCTTGTTGAGCCCGGTTTCCATATAGGCATAGACGGGTTTGCCTGACGAGCGAAAATCTTCAATCGCGCCGCGAATCTCTTCGGACTTTGCCCAACCCGCGTCTGACATGTCGATGTCCAACATCACGGCAGAGATGCGCTTGTCGGTCTTCGCTTTGCGGAATTGCGTCAGCAGGCTGCTGAGAGATTGTGGCGAGGCGCCGAAGAGGCGTCGGAACGGATCGTCGGGAACATAGTCGGGCAGCGAGCCGGAGATCTTCAGCGCCAGCACGCTATTGTCGCGAATCGACGGCCGATTCCCGCGCAGCGCGGACACGAGGATCGCGACACAGACGACGGCGATGAGCGCGAGCCCAAGCAGAATGCTACCGATGATGAGCACGACTTTACGAGTTGTTGACATTGCCATAAGTGATTTTACCTAATATTTCTCTAAGGAATTTTGGCTGTTTGTGAGTACGAGTAGAAGGCCGAAAAGGTTTAGCAGGTCAGAACGCCTGCGGTAACGGGCGGGCCCTCATGAGCCTGCGACTGTTTGTGTGCCTCGCGCCGTTCTTTGAAGTTCGCGCAGCTTGGGCCCGCCCGCTACCGCAGGCGGTTCTGACTTATGCTACTTCACGATCCAACCACCGCCGACTACCTCATCCTCGCGATAAAAGACAGTTGCCTGCCCCGGGGTGATCGCGCGTTGCGGTTCATCAAACTTCACCTGCACGCGGCTATCCGGCAAAGGAGTAATAGTGGCCGGCTCGGCTGTGTGACGGTAACGCACGCGCACCTCGGCGCGAACCGCTTCGGCTGGAGTAGAAAAAGCGATCCAGTTAACACCAGCCGCCGTGAACTCTTCGCGCAGCAACTCTTCCTGGTTACCTACCACGATGCGGTTCTTTGTCGCATCGATTCCAGTAACATACAACGGCTCAGCGGCAGAGATCCCAATCCCGCGCCGCTGTCCGATCGTGTAGTGATGTATGCCCGCGTGCTCTCCGATCAATTCACCGCTGCTGCTCACAATCTCACCCGCGCCCGGCAAGCGTGCGGTTTGATCTTCCGCGGCGAGATAGCGATCGATAAATCCTGCATAGTCTCCATCGGGAACGAAACAGATTTCCTGCGACTCAGACTTTTCAGCTACGGCGAGTTCGTGGCGCCGCGCGGCCTCGCGCGCATCGGGCTTGGACATCTCGCCCAGCGGGAACATCGAACGCGAAAGCTGGTCCTGTGTCAGCTCCCAAAGAAAGTAGGACTGATCTTTTTGCGGATCGCGTCCGCGCATAAGCCGGTAACGGCTGGTTTCCTGATCGAATTCGACTCGCGCGTAGTGACCTGTCGCTACTTTCTCGCAGCCGAGACTAAGCGCCAGACGATCCAGCGACGCGAACTTCAGACGGCTATTGCAGGCCACGCACGGGATCGGGGTCTCGCCGTTCAAGTAACTCGTAACGAACGGCTGCACCACGTCGCGCTCGAACTCGCGCTCGAGATTGAGCACATAGAAGGGAAAGCCAAGTTCTTCGGCCACGCGGCGCGCATCGTAAACGTCGTCGAGCGAGCAGCAGCGCGACGGCAACGACTCGCCGTTTTCATCCACACTGATGCCGCGGTTCTGATTCCAAAGCTGCATCGTAAAGCCGACCAGCTCATGGCCCTGCTCTTTCAGAATCGCGGCGGCCGCGGATGAATCCACGCCGCCAGACATTGCTACTGCAATTTTCATTAGTTTCGAGTTAGTTGCCCGATGCTCTAGAATACCGTAGAACAGTGTGTGAGTCAGGTGACCACCAACTTGGCCTGGAATCGAGGATCCGAAGTGTTAAAGAAACTCTCTATCATTACCTGGCTACTGCTGTTATGCCAGATGATCGTCGGTGCCGCACCGCTTCAGGAAAAGCGAATTGAATTCACGTTACCGCAAGCCCCCTGGACGCTTACGATGCCGGCAGACGACTTCCAGATGGCTCAAAAACAAATGAAGCAGGGTGGTGTCGGTGCATATTTCTTGCTCATCGACGAAACGCAGGGCGTCAACCTGTCGATGTATATTGAACCTGTGAAAGACTGCCAAGACAGCCGGTCATGTCGCGATATGGTGTGGAAGCTGGGAAACCCCGCTTGGGTGAATCCGCAAAACGTAGTGCGATCCGAGCTTGGCGACGTAAGTTTCGTCGAATTTCTGATACCGTCTTTTCAGGGCAGGCCCGTTCGACAGCAGAATATGTATGCGGAGTTCGTAGTGGATGGCTTTTGGGTCGACTTGCACTTGTCCAAGGCCGATTACAAAGCTGAAGACCACAGGTTGTTCGAACGGATAATCAAGTCGATAAAATTCGAGCAGAAGACCAAGTCTTAACTGAATCATCGCGTAAAATCAGATGCCTGAACGAGCTATAGAAGAATACCGCGTCGCCGACGAGCCTTATTACCTGCCCGTCGATCACGAAGTCGATCTGTTCGCCGCCGCGCACGCCGCGCACCTGCCCGTGATCCTCAAAGGCCCGACCGGCTGTGGCAAGACGCGCTTTGTCGAACACATGGCGTGGCGTCTCGAGCGGCCGCTGATCACTGTCGCTTGTCATGAAGATCTCTCCGCCACCGACCTGGTCGGACGATTTCTGATCGAAGGTGAAGAGACCGTCTGGCATGACGGTCCCCTGACTTTGGCCGTGCGTCATGGCGCGATTTGCTATCTCGACGAAATCGTCGAAGCGCGCAAAGATACTGTCGTGATCATTCACCCGCTTACCGATCATCGTCGCCGGCTGCCGATAGAAAAGCGCGGCACGATTCTGGACGCGCCCGCGGATTTCATGCTGGTAGTTTCCTACAATCCCGGCTACCAATCGATTCTAAAAGATTTGAAGCAATCGACGCGGCAACGCTTCGTCGCGATCGACTTTGATTATCCGCCGCCGGACACGGAAGCCGTCATCGTCGCGCGTGAAGGCGGTGTCGACGAAGGCACTGCGCGCGATCTGGTTTTGATTGGACAGAAGGTCCGGAACCTGCGCGGTCATGGCTTGGAGGAAGGAGTTTCGACGCGCCTGCTGATTTATGCCGCGCAACTAATCGCTCTTGGCATCCCAGCCATTCGCGCCGCCGAAGTGGCGATGTGCTCGCCCATCACCGACGATCGAGATTTGCAGAGGAGCATCCGGGAGATCGTAACGACGGTGATCTAGCTCCTCGCATACGCTCCCGCAGACGATTACTCCTTTTAGCGAGCACCGGAATGTACATTATTCTTGATCAAAATCCAGCTATCAGACTTTGGAGAGTTGCATGAAGAGCTGCCCGACCTGCAAGCGCACCTTTGACGACACAATGACTTTTTGCCTGGTGGACGGTTCGATTCTGTCTGCGCCGTTCGATCCGCAGGCTACCGAACATCTTCCCGCTCCTCGCCGTCCTGACCCGGACCGGACCGGCATTATGTATCCCGCTCCTGATACAGCAAACTCGACTCGACCGCCCAAAACTGACAAAGACCTGACACCTCCGCCACGAACGATAAGGAGTCCTGCTTCAGAACCAAGCTTGCAAGAGACAACAGCTTCACCCCTTGCACAGGAATATTCTTCGACCGAAGGGATCAGATCTCAATCGGCCATGAAGACCATGAAAGTTGCTCCGCCCGAAGTGATTATCGGCAAAAGTCGGCGCGCGCCCTCGCCCGCTGAAAGCTCTCCTGCCAGCCAGTTAACGCAAACTCGATCTACCGGAGGCAAACGCTTAGCGTTGATTGCCGGGGCCTTTCTGTTGGTGATGTTGATGGGAGGAATCGCCTGGCTATTCTATGAGAAGGTCCGAAAAGAATCGCCGGTCACGACGAAATCACAGCAGGCGCCGCAAAATGAGAACAAACCGCAACTCACTGGGCAGCCTTTCACAGAGAGCATAAACGGGGTCCAGTTACAGATGGTCTATGCCCCAGGCGGGACGTTCTTAATGGGATCGCCGCTTTCAGAAACCGGGCGAGACAATGACGAGGGACCGCAGGGTAATGCGACGGTTCCGAATTTTTATATGAGCAAGTATGAAGTGACTCAGGCCCAGTATAGAGCTGTGATAGGTACGAATCCCGCTAGCTTCAAGGGAGACGATCTTCCTGTGGACAGTGTCTCGTGGAACGATGCGGTTGAGTTTTGCCGCAAGCTATCGCGGACCAGTGGTCGTGAGTACCGCTTACCGACTGAGGCCGAGTGGGAATACGCGAGTCGCGCCGGAACGACTGGGCCGTACGCAGGCAATCCTGATGCGCTGACATGGTATGACGCCAATTCGGGGAGCCGGACGCATCCAGTTGGGCAGAAGCAACCGAATGGATTCGGACTCTATGATATGAACGGAAACGTTTGGGAATGGTGTCAATCAAAGTATAAGCCTTATCCATACAACGCTACTGACGGTAGAGAAGATTTACAAGGTACTGAGGTGCGGGTGTTGCGCGGCGGTTCGTGGGAAAGCTCCGCCAAGTCCTGCCGTTCGGCTTACCGCCGCAGAGTTATCCCGGACGTCCGCTCAATTGGCTTTCGCATTGTTTTGGCCGCCCGGTAACGTTCTGGTGATCTGATTTGTCCGAAGAACGTCAATACAACAATCTGAACGAATCTTTCAGTGAAGAGATCGACGAGCGGCTGCGTTCGATCAAGAGTCCAACCGAGCGGCGCACTATCGCCGGTCTGCTGAAGGAGATTGCGCATCTGCCGTTCGAGCAGACGCGCGCAGCTTTGGAAACCAGCGCGGCGATTGCTGCTGTATCTCTGCGCGCCAGCATCGAATTCCTGCGCGCGGCGCCAGCCGTTGCTCAGGTGCTCGAAGCCCCGGAACTCCGAGCTTGGGGCGAACTCGGCCGGCGTCTCAGTATGGGCGATGTCGAGAACGGAGTCGGCTTTTTTACAAACGGTCTCGGAGATTTCATTAACGTGCCGGCGGGCGCGCGTCCATTTGTCTTCCAGGTTTGCGCGCGGCAGATGATCCTCTCGGCATCAACGGCTGCCGAGACATTTCGCAACGCGTCTTTCCTCGCTGAGAAAATCAAGGACGCCGAGTTACTTCGATCCATCTACGAAGTGGCCGCCGAGATTTCGCGCCGCTCAGCAAAACACAGCGCGGATTTCTTGAATGCCACACCGGCTGTGATGGTCCGTCTCGTTTCGTTTAGAGGCGGGCTACCACCCACCGATCCAAAATCCGGGGCGGGCAGTAGCCCGCCTCTAAACAGCGCTGGGGAAGTGACGCGCGCAGCAATCGCTCTGGCCGCGGCGTTCGCCGAGCGCGCGGGCGGCATTGCCGCTGACGCTTGGACAAATCTGCCCGGCGCGGTTGATCGTCTTGACCCCGCAGAAGCCCTGAAATTGATGCGGCGCTCGGCGAGCTTTCTGGAACG
>JAWVEM010000219.1:0-4043 GCA_033856735.1 Blastocatellia bacterium | reverse complement strand
AGTTGGTGAGCATGTCAAAGCCGCAGGAAATAAAATCGATGAATTGAAACTCGGCGACGGGCCGCATGCCCATCAGCGCCGCGCCGCAAGCCGCCCCCACAATCGCCGCCTCGGCAATCGGTGTGTCGATGACGCGCTCGGGTCCGAACTCATCGATGATGCCGTCGGTGACTTTGAAGGCCCCGCCATAGGCGCCGACATCTTCGCCGATCAGGAAGACAGTCGGGTCGCGCTCCATCTCTTCCCAGAGGCCCTGGCGGATAGCTTCCACTATCGTAGCCAGACCGCCACGCGGCGGGCGATCGAGCTTGTGATCTTTTTTAACTGCGGTAGACATTTCAGTTGCCCGATATCTTTACCGGATCCTTCTCCGCCCGTAATTTCAAACCATCGGCAGGAGCCGGCAGAAAGCTCATTAATTGCGTATGATCTTTCCCGCCCGCGTCGATGAAGGTCCACTTTGCGCCCTGGTCCGATGAAATTCCGATCATGCTGCTCTCTGTTTGAAAGACGCCGTCCTTTGCTTTCACTTTCAGAGTAGTTGGAACCACGGCATAGATCCACTTTGAAGCATGCACGATCTGAGTGGGCGCAGCGGCCGTCGACGAAAGCACGGACACTCCCTCCGCTTCCATCTCCTTGATTCCTTTGGAGAGTGCCGCAATCATTTTTTCGCGACCGCCCGCCGCCTCGATAACTTTCGGATAGGTCAGAGCCACCATGCGGGCAAAATCCCGGCGCCGAAACGCGTCGTTCACTTCCTGCGCCTGTGCCAGGAGAGCTGGATAGCTCTCGATCGTTGCCGCCGGAGATTCGGTCGCAACTGCCGGCGTCTTCGGCGCTTCTTTGTTACCGCAGGAGATTGCGGCCAATATCAACGCGAGGCATCCAAGTTTGGAACCGGCGGTCAATAGCCCGCCTCTAAACGAGATCATGATTCCAAAACCTTCGGCCGCAAGGCCGGCGGCACGATCGCGTTATCGAACACTCCATAAGCCGCGCCTTCGGGCTCAGGCATCGGCGACGATTCAGCCCACTCGCTGTCTTCGTCGATCTCTCTCATCACGCCGGCAGTAATCTCTTCCAGCTTTTCCCTGCTCGCGATTTTGCGATCGAGCAAATACCTTTCAAATCTGTCGATGGGATCGTTGTGCTTCTCCCACCATTCGATTTCGCCCTTTGGCACATACCGCTGGTCGTCGTGTTCGGCGTGACCTTTGCGACGATAGGTCTTGGCTTCGATCAAAACCGCGCCGCGGCCTTTGCGCGCGTAGTCAATCGCCTGCTTCGTAACTTCATAACAAGCCACGACGTCGTTGCCATCGACGATGTGCCCGGGGATGCCAAACGCCGCGGCGCGTTCGGCGAGATTGCGCACGGCGGTTTGCTGGCTGGTCGGCGTCGAGTACGCGTAATAATTGTATTCGGCGATGACAATCAACGGCAGACGCTGGACCGCGGCGAAGTTCATTCCTTCATAGAACGCCCCGGTGCTGGCGCCGCCGTCGCCGATATAGGCGAGCCCGACGATGTCTTTCTTTTGCAGACGCGCGCCCAGAAGGATGCCCGTCATCACCGGGATCATGTCACCGAGATGCGAGATGGGACCGAGGAAGCCCTTCTCCAAATAGCCAAAGTGGACGTTCAGATCTTTTCCACCCGATGGCCCCCAGGCCTTGGCCATGTACTGGGCCAGAATCTCGCGGGGGCGAATGCCTTTGACGAACACCGCGCCGAGATCGCGAATGATCGGAGTGATGAAATCATCAGGACGCAGCGCGTAAGCTGAACCAACGGCGGTCGCTTCCTGGCCCAGTGATCTGTAGACGCCGCCAACGACCTTTGTTTGTCGATAGAGATTGACGATTCGCTCTTCAACCAGACGCGTGAGCTTTAGATAGCGATAAAGCTCGAGCATCTGTCCTTGAGTTAGGGAAGTCTCGGTTATGCAACTCAGCGGCTTGCCTTCAGCAGTTTTGCGCGGTGCGTACTTGGTGCTGATGCGCATTTGAAATGCGGGTCGGCGCCGGCGCGGTCCGCCTTTCTTGTTGTCGCGCTTTGGTCTTTCGTTCTCTGGCATTATCGGTGTGCTCTCTGTGCTAACTCTGTGATTCTCTGTGTCTCTGTGGTGAAGAATCGCAGTTCACCACAGAGACACGGAGGTCCACAGAGGACCGCAGAGGATCAAATATGAATCGTCTTGCCATGCACACCTTCGGCGGCTTCCATCACTGCTTCAGAAACAGTCGGGTGCGCGTGCATCGTGTTGCCCAACTCTTCAGCGGTTGACTCGAGCTGCATGGCGACACAGGCTTCGGCAATCAATTCAGTGGCGTGTGGGCCGATGATGTGTACGCCCAGAAGTTCGTCATACTTACCTTCGCTGACAATCTTCACAAAGCCTTCTTCTTCGCCAAGGATGCGCGCCTTGCCCGACGCACTGAAGGGAAACTTTCCAATCTTCACGTCATAGCCTGCTTCGCGCGCCTTCGCTTCAGTCAAACCAACGGACGCGACTTCCGGATCGCAATAGGTGCAGTTGGGCACCAGCCGCAGATTGATCGGACGCGGATTCTTGCCGGCGAAATGCTCGACGGCGACGATGCCTTCCTTCGAAGCGAGGTGGGCCAGCAGAGGCGTGGGCACTACATCGCCAATCGCATAGACGCCCTTCTCGGCCGTCTGTTGATATTCGTCGACCTGGATAAAACCTCTGTCGACTTTGATCTTCGTGCCTTCCAAACCGAGGCCCTGGGTAAAGGGCATGCGCCCAACGGCGACCAGAAGCATCTCAGCTTCCAATCTCACGTCCTCACCTTTTGAAGTCTTGCCGGTAACGACGACACCCGTGTCGGTTTTCTCGAGCTTCTCCAGCTTAGTATCGAGTTGCGACTTAATCCCGCGCTTGCGAAATGCTTTGGCCAGATCGGCGGAAACTTCTTCGTCCTCCAGCGGGACCAGCCTGGGCAGAAGCTCAACGACAGTCGTTTCCGCGCCGAAGCGTGAATAGACCGAAGCGAACTCGACGCCGACTGCGCCGCAGCCCATCACGATCAAAGACTTCGGAACTTCAGTCAGCTCCAGGATGTGATCGCTGTTGACTACGTGTTTTCCGTCAGTCTCAAAACCAGGGATGGGCCGCACGACTGAACCGGTGGCGATGATAATGCTTTTCGTCTCGATGGTTTGTTTGGTGCCATCTTCGCCGGTGACTTCGACCTTGCCCGGCAAAGCTAGTTTTCCCGTGCCTTTGAAGACGGTGCACTTATTTTTCTTCATCAGGAACTCGATGCCTTTTGAGTTCTTCATCACGACCTTGTCTTTACGTTTCTGCACGTCCGCAAAAGCCAGTTGAATGCCCGTCGCCTGCACACCAAAATCGGCCGCGTGCTGCATTTGTTCATAGACATGCGCCGACTGCAGCAACTGTTTTGTCGGGATGCAACCGCGCAAAGTGCAGGTGCCGCCGAGGCGTTTGTCTTTCTCAACGATCGCGACTTTCAAACCCAATTGTCCGGCGCGAATCGCGGCGACATAGCCGCCCGGCCCGCTGCCAATGACCGTTACATCAAATTGTTCGTTTGCCAAATCCGGGTCCTCTCTGAACTGTTGTAGCGCAACTTGTTAAGTTGCGTGAACAGCTCGCAAGTTAACAACTTGCGCTACAATTTTTAGAGCATTTCGAAAGAAGGCATTATAATCGCTCGCCTGCGATTGAGCCAATTGGGGGAAGGAAGTGAATGAAGCCGGAGGTTGCGGGTTTCCTCCGTGTAAGCTCTGTGGCCCTCTGTGTCTCTGGGGTGATCTAATCTCAGAAAACACCCACCACAGAGGCACAGAGGACCACAGAGATAGCACAGAGAGGATCGAGATTTTCCGTAACCTTACATCTTGAACAGGCTTTGATAATCCCGGGTCAACTTGTCGAGCTTGGCTTTGAACGTCGCGTCGCGCATTGAAGTGCCCATGTACTTAACCTGGAGGTTCGCAACCTTCTTCGCGTCTTCGACCAGACTGGATTCCATCATCTTCTTCGTCTCGTC
>JAWVEM010000218.1:0-9403 GCA_033856735.1 Blastocatellia bacterium | reverse complement strand
TTCACCGACGGATCGACCATAACGATATGGTTGTCGGTATCAGCTACCGAAAGGAGTTTGCAGTTGCACGATTCACCGCCGCCTTTTCTGGCGACCAAGGCATAGGCCATTACCGTGATCTTCTTACCCTCGCCTAACGCAATTAATTCGTCACGAGGATCGCCAATTTTGTATCCCGCCACCGGGTCGGGTAGGCCTTTCAGCTCCTTCATGGTCTTGGTTTGCGCCGCTTGATCGTCTGACTGAATGTTCTTTTGCTTATTGAGCAACGGATCAAGGGACGGCCCGCAGCCCGTGTCAGGGCAATCCGTTATGCTATTCAACGTTGCCGGGCATGGAACAGATATTTTCCCGCCCCCTGCGGGCGCGGCGGTGCGTCCTGTTCGACTTCTTTGTGCGTCAGTTCCAGAGCTGACAAAAGCTAATGCGAAGACAAAAATAGCGAAAGCTATCAGGGTTCGTTTCATAGGAAAGACTCCTTTGTGGGTAAGAAAAGGTTGAGAGTTCGTAATAGTTCCTGCTAAGCGACGAAAGCTTATTCCGACTCTGCTTTGCTGTCAACAGGTTTTCTGTCTGCCGACAAAAGCAGGGGTAATAACAGATGGCTTGCCAGCGCTTGACGTATCGCTGAACCTGAGTAAGATTCTGATATAACAGGGCGTATGGTTGCTGGGGTGAGGACAGCAACCAATAGAGGCTGAACGTCTCCGCCCATAACACAGCCTTCCTATGGGTTGTGAAAAGAAGGGCCGGCTTGTGGGAGGGCTGGCCCTTCTTGCATTTTGCTTGGACTGCCGGGTGAGAGCGCTACGACAAACCGCGGCGATCGGCCTCTGTCTCTTTGCTCTTTGGGCGCTCGGACTTGACGACCTCGAGCTTAGAAAAAAGGCAAACTGCGCGAGTTCCCTGACGCTCTCCGTCTATCCGTTCTAACACCGCTTGCAATGGATCGCCTTCTTGCAAAATCATCTTGACCATTTGCCCGTCCGGTAAACGCCAGAACCGATCTTTTTCATTTCGCATATAGAAGGATAAGGGTGTCGTCAAGTAATGAATTTTATCAAGCTGGTTTGAGCTGAGCCTTCGCACCAAGCCTCATCTATCGTTGGTTCTTCCTCTGTGCGCCTACGTTATCGAGTGAGTAAACGCTTTGGAGACAGCTTGGACCCTCAATTCTCCAATCAATGGAGAGATGCTTCCACGTTCGCAATTACATTCACTCTGAAACGTCTTCCTAATTCTCACATATAAACTAGATGACAATAACCCGAGGCGCTCAAAAACTCATTAAGAGATATCTGCTGGGAGAACTTACCACGGGGTCGATGCATTTAGTTGAGATTGGAATCCTGCGAAGCGCCGAATGGTTTGAGGAACTGTTAATCGGTGAGGAGGAGTTGATCGACCAATATGTTACAGAAGGGACTGATCACAATCTGGGCGAGCGGTTCGAGGTGCTTTTCCTGTCGACCCCTGAGCGTCAAACGCTTGTTCGATTTGCTATGGCGTTCCATGGGTATCTGTCTAGCGAATCGTATTAGCGGGCGGAAGTGTATCTTCACCGCTTTTCTTGGGTAATGACGAAACGTCTTGCGATGACTCGACATAAAGAAGCGACGACTCTTTTAACTAAACCTTGGCTGGATTCCCACGAGCCTCTGCTTCCTGCATACTCGCCCGAGCCCGCCACTTCACCAAGAGAAAAGTATCATACATTATGAAGCGTCATATTATTTGCGAAAGAGACGCAGGGCTGTTCTCACTCATTCAACAAGTGATTGCGAATATACCCTGGGCGATCAATGAAGCGCGCATCCCTATCGTTTACTTCCAGGGGAAGACTTGTTATTGGACACCTAATGGATATCACGATAAGGACACGGTGTGGGAATACTATTTCGAACCTGTCCTAACGAAGTATCCGGCGTCCTCTATTCCCCGGCATATCCGCGATAGCATCTCTTGCAATCATCCCTCTCCCTTCGAAGTCGGGTATTTTGCCGACGAGGAGACATTTGTATCCAATCATTTTGGAGATCACCCCGCTTTGGAAGGAAAGACACTTTCCATTCCTTACCTTTGGGATGATCCGGATCATACATTGAGGCAAGAGGCCAATAAGATCATTCGGCGCTTCGTCCGGCCACGCGATTACATACGAAAGAAAGTGGACCAATTCTTCGAACAGCACATGAAAGGACATCGGACGATCGGCGTACACATGCGCGGCACGGACGCGATTTCCAAGGAAGAGATTCGGGCTCACCGTCAAGGCTCGTTGGTACTCTCAAAGTATGTCGCGGAGCTAAGGCGGCTTCTGGAAGTGCAGGCCTCGCGAATTTTTGTCGCTACTGATGACCAATCCTCGTTGGAATATTTGAGAAGTGTATTCGGGGACAGGGTGTTCGCGTACGACAGTATTCGCCATCGAGCGGGCGACCCAGCGGGAAAGGGCCCAACTGGGTGGATAATGCCGGCTTACATCGTCGGTGATCGCGACCTCGCCGCGAAGAACGGCGAAGAGGCTGTCATTGAATACTTGTTACTCAGCCAATGCGATCGCGTGATTCATAACGGCTCAGGCCTTGCTAGAACGGTTTTATTAAATGTCCCTCAATTGCCTCACACGAACACCCATAGTCGGAAACAGCAGCATTCAGTCAACGCGCTGCGATTAAATGCCCTCTAAATCGGCCTGAGCTTGATGTGGTGCATGCCTCCTACGAGGATACTTGGTCATTTGCGACCGCGTTCTAACTTTGAGGCGCAAAGAAATGTCGATTATCGATCGAAAACTGATTACGCGTATTAAAACGGGTAAGGCTCATCGCCAGGCCTCGTCGGCACGATATCGCGACCGATCTGAGATTGCATTCGTTGTCCACTCGTTCAATCGCGTGGCTAATATCGATCGGCTTTTAGCAGGGCTTCGGCGTTTGGGAAACCACGAACTAATTGTTTGTGAGGATGGCTCCCTGGATGGTTCCCATGAAAAGTGGATGTCCCATTTGGAACGGCCGAACGATTTTCTAATTCATTCAAACGATCTTCATGAAATCAGAATTCTTGATCGAGCTATTAAGTTCGCCCACGCCGACATTATCTGCTTGGTTCAGGATGACGATGTTGTCCCTCGCGAAAGGAGTTGGCTTGAGGCTGCCCTCAAAAGATTCAACACTTATCCAAAGCTGGCAATTGTTGGTGGCTTTATGGGATTTCGTAGTTTCCATCCAGATCCTGTGAAGGCTCAGCCTCTCTGGGAACCAGCGCAGTTTGAGTTCGTACACCATGTAAATATTGGACCCTACTTCGTCCGTAAATTGCACTACGAGGCGCTCGGGGGCTGGGACTATTCATTCTCGTCAGTCGGTGAACCAGGAATCTGCTTTGACAACGAGCTGTGCGTGAGGGCATGGATCAAAGGCTATCAGGTGGGCTATAGCTTCGTTCCATTCAAGGGACCGCCCGGGCATTACTCTCTTAATGGCGGGACTGTGCTCTTCTCCGGTAAGGTCAGGCGCCGCAATCAACTGCGCAACCAAGAGAAGATATTTCAGATGTATTCGAAGCATGCTAGACGAATTGATCGACTCGTGACGGAAGCAAACGCAGCACGGGTTTAAGATCAGGACATTGATTCGATGATTTTAGGTGCGTTTAGTTCGTTATTCGACTGTCACAATTGGCCTTTTGGTTGGCGTCAAGACCAGAAATGCTGAAATAAGGAAGGAGCGAAAAATGGATTGGAGATTTCGCCGCGTGCTGGTAACTGACGGAGCGTCATACATCAGGTCACATTTAGCAGACGCGTTGGTGGTGCGAGGTGCGGAGGTGCGCGTCATTGACAATTTGAGCAGTGGTCGGCTGGAAAACATTCAAGACCATTTAGAAAACAAGCGGATTGAGTTTATCCATGACGACCTGCTGAAACCGGGGGTCGTCCGGCGGGTGACCAGTCACGATGGCTAGAAATGATCCTTTGACTTCAAGCAACGATCTCATGAAGCCTCACGGCTAAAGGCTCACCGAACTCGCGTTATGCTGCTGCTGTCTGAGCAGGATACCTTTCGACTTGAAGAGATAATTGTGGCCATAGGCCTACACTGGTCAGGTAGAACTCAAACTTGAAACGTATATCCGGGATCCAAATGCTGATAGCCAATCAGGATCTCATGAATATTATAAGGGTGAGTCGGCTGGCCAGACACTGCGTTGTGGACCACCTGAAAGACGTGCTCAAGGCCGGCAGCGTCGTCTAGATCGATGTCGGCTACACAGTCGTCACCATTCATGAAAAAGCTCAACTGTAGGTTGCCATAATGATCTGGCGTCTTGAAGCTACCGGCACGAGTAAAGCCGGCTGGTGGATGGTGTAACGATTCATCAGCGGGATGAAACAGACCTTCTGCCACACTGTTCTTCGTTTCTTCCCGCAATTCTTTCGGAACAACGGCGAAGAACCGATCACCTCGTAACTCGGTGAGCCGCTGAATATATGAGAGGACGGTTCTCTTATTAGTAAGGGGTGGATCCAGACTTCACAGCAATGTTCAACAAACCAGCCCTTCGAATATCGTCGAATGCATCATAAAGACTTTTCCCTTTCTTTCCTTCAAAAGACAAAACATGATCGCTTTGCTCCAGCAACGATTGAAGCCCATCACTAAGCTTCGCATAAGCGGGAAAATTTACTTTTTTTCACTTTCTTAGGATCAATAGGGAACGTAATTCGACAGTGGAGTAATCCCGCTCGCTTTGAGGCTGACGAACTGGCTTACATATTGATATGAGGGAGGATCGATCTCGATTCGGTAAAGTCCCTGGGGAGCCCCTCGTAACCCGGTAATGTCGATAGTGTTTTTCGCGTTCGCTTGGGCCTTAACCACCTCACTCAGGACCTGGTGGCGAAGAACAATGTCGATGGTTTCGTTAATGCCCTTTCCATAGACATCAACGACTGACAACCGAAGTTTCACCTCACTTGGCATTTGCTATTCCCTCCTAAGGTTTGGTGTTACATATCGCTCCACATAAACATCCATATCGCAGAGACGCACGATTCCATCCTTAGCCCACTCCAACTGCGGCGTATGGAAAGCCACTAGGCAGCGGAGCTGTAGGATTCACGTGTGTTCGGATCCCAGCGTCGCAAACTGCGTACCCCCAGTTAATGATTCGCTCTTGCAAAACGCCGTCGAGTTTCTTCAGCCGGGTTGCCGTGTTAGCCAGTGCCAATGTTTGCTGAAAAGGACAGTTCATCGCAGTCGTTAAGTGATAGTCAGCGATATCCGTGCGCATGCCCCAGTACGCTCCTTTGCGCAGCCCCAACTGATAGGAAGCAATGACCTGCCTCTTCCGCAGACTTCCCACCTGATTATTGATCAGCTCCAAGACTCTATAGATATGTTCCAACCAGTCACGCTTGGGTGCTGGCTCATCGGCTGTCGCTCCACCACCATCACTGACAAGAATAGTCTCGTAACTCTTCCAGGCAGTTTCCAGCCCCAAGTTGTCATATACGCCGCCATCGGTAAGGACCACCGTGGAAGTGTAAGGCTCCAGTTGCAGATCGCCTTTGGTGGCCGGATCAAAGTCGGCCGGCCGAAGCTTCATCACAGCCGGAGAAAGAAAGGGTGGAAACGCCGATGAGGCGCCGACAGCTACGGCAAGTTCGACTGTTGGATTTCGGATCAAACCTACTCGATAATCGCCCATGAAAGGTCTGCTAAAGCGCCATAGAACCTTTGTCTGCACGTTGGTCGCGTTAATTACAAACCGCGGTCCGTCGGTGTCAGAGGGAAGATCTTGTAAGGTGGCACCGCCAAAGAGGTGCCGGCGATAGGATGCCGCGACCTCATCGGCAATGCTTCTGCGGGGAAGCAGCATCCCCGTGAGTACTGATCCAGCATCAATGGTCACATCCGAGAGAGCACGTATCGGGCTCACAATTAGTTGTTCAAAGTTACTGGCGATTCCACTCGCACTGAAGCTTAGGTTCTTCCACGCTAACCCAAGCATGCCCGCGGTAATTGATCCTCCCGAAACACTTGATATCCGTTTCAATCCCTTCAATAGTCCGAGCTCGTTCAGGCGCCAGAGCGTCCCCAGATGAAAAAGCATGGCCCGATAGCCACCGCCAGAGAGGCAGAGCGCCATGCCAGGACTGGGCTGCGACAGAGGTCCGTCAGAAGGAAGAAGACGAACGGGATGGATATTCTGTTCGGCGTTGGCGTTGATCATTTCCTCCGGCATATTTTCTGGCCCCCAACTCAGTCACTATACGTCCGTAGTATTGGTTGACTAATTCCCCTCGGCAATCAGTTCTTCGAAAGTCGCCATTCGAGTCATCACATCACGGCCGTAATTCTTGCCGGTCGTATGTTTGTCGCTGTCCCCATGTTGCGCTCCGGATATAGCGTTGACCATTCCGCAGTTGTAGCCGCTAGCCGCTACCTTCAATTGCTGATGCTCGTTGAAATTCGGGAAGGCTTGTCTTGCTTTGGCGATATTGTCTTGTAGGAGCTTCGCACCGAAGTCGATCAATGGATCCGGATTCGTCTTCCAGCTTCCACTGTCTCGAGCCTGACGCGCAATCGGATGCTGAATATCAATCTGAACTATCCCAACACCATGGAACTGGCCGTTCTGAGGATCACCAAGTTCGTTTATGCAATTCGTCTCGCGACTGGCGATCGCAAAGAAAAAGGGAGTGGAAAAGCTATGCGCCTTCGCGAACTTATCGAGCCTTTCCGCGAAGCCTGTTTGACGCAAGCTGTGGAGCTGATTTAGGAGCTGTTTCTTTGAAGGTGTGTTCATTGATCTCCTTTCGTAACTGTAGAGGGAAGGGCGCCGAAAACTTCCTGCGCAGATTCAGAATTGAACGTGCCACCTATCATGACAGTCCCCTTTCTCTAAAACTTCTTTAGTCCCGACAATACCCGAATGTCCCCCTCCATATGGGTGCTGCAATCTTCGAGTCGGCCTTAAGACAAAACGAAGCAGCCTAACGTCCGAGGCGATGGTCTTTGACTTGGTCTGGATGAAAGCGAGTGTGCAGGAAAGCAAGCAGAGGCTCGGGAGTCCAGCCCTACTAATTAAGCAAGCGCACAATAGTCCGACTTTATGCAAAAGTCAATAACTTTTCCCCTACTTTTCCCTACCTGGCTTCGGTTCTCTTTCTTGGAATTGCTTTGCCCTTTCAGGATAGTTTACATCGTTTAGGTTCCTTCGTGTTCTGCCAGTAGCCGTACAATACGTGAGCAATCTCAGCCTTGATTTTCGCTGTGAGTAGCCAGAAAGTGCCACCGGACCAACTCAGCGACCAGTTCATCCTCTTGAGTAAGCAACTCTTCAAACTATCCATTGCTTGGCGGAAGCCCTCTTCTGAGTGAAATTGGCGAACACTCTCTAATTTGGCGTTCTTTCCCCACCGTTCTAATACATGGTCGTTGTAGAACCCTTCGCCTGAAAATCTGTTGCCTGAAAATTCTCGGTGGAAAAGGCTGTTGTTAGCAAATTAAAATGTCCGGTTTTATTAGCAAGTGAAGTGTCCGGTTTGGTTTTCCTCATAAAACTAATTATCTCTTAGTAGTGACTGTGGAACTGTGGGAAAGTCAGGCCACTTTTTGGCGTGACTTTTCCAGCATTTCCACAGTCTTCGTCTTGAACCGGAGCGGCCCGGCCGCCGCGTTGTAGCGAACCGACCAGATGCGGACCAAAGGTGATCGAGACGGTTTGGTCCAGATGCTGGTGAATGGTGACGCGACAACCGGCGAGGGTCGTGCGCAGCTTACAGCGCTCGAGCTGCCAGATCTTGTTCGCGAAACTCACCGTGTTATCGCGGGCGACGATGCGCTCGTGTTGCAGCGAGAAGACCAGGTCTAGATCCTTGCGCCGCAGCGGCACGAAAGCAGTGCCTCGTTGACTGGCCGGCTTACTGAAACGCTGGTTGAACTGCTGCATGTATTGCTCACTGAGAAAACGATTGGCCTGCTCGAGAGTCTTGATCTGCTGAGATCTCAACTCTGGAGGCAGACGTCCCTGCCAAGTGCTAAACCCACGTTCACTGCGCCCCCGAGCTTGGGGTGAATAAGCCGGGATCATCTGAATCCCCAACTCTCGCAAAGCCCTGCCAACTTGGTCAAACGGTGGTGGTCCACCGGCTCTCCGGCTTTCGGCGTCAGGAAGAAATGGCTGGCTCGATCGCTATACAGGGCACAAAACACTCCCTGCTCAATCACCGTGCGTAAGCCGGCCATCACCGTGGCGGTTGATTCTTCCGCAACTAACTGCGCGTAGTAGACCTCGCTGGTAGCGTCATCCATGATCACTATCAGGTCATGCCAGCGATCGTCACACAACCAACGATGCTGGCTCCCATCGATGTGCAACAACATTCCTGGCAATGGGCGCCGTGGTCGCCGCTTTCGATGCTTCCCGCGGTGCTTCCTCGCCTTCACCAGCCCAGCTCCTTGCAACGTCGTCTTGACCCACGTGTAACTCAGGGTGATGCCATGCTCACTTGCCAGCTTCTCGTGAAAGTGACGCACGTTGAAATCAAAATATTGCTCCTGGTACAAACGCAGCACGGTCTCGACTGTCTCCACCGGTACTCGCCTTGGGGACGGTCTTCCACGCCGCCGATCGAATAACCCGTCATACCCTTCGTGCTTATACCGAGTCTGCCACCGCAGCATCTGCCGACCACTCAGCCCCAATATCTCAGCCGCCTGATACCAGGTGATCCGCTTGGCCATCGCTCGTAACATTACGTCCTGTAGTTTCATTGCCCGCTCCACTGCGGCTGGGGTCATCTGCTTCATAACTGCATCCTGTCATGCAGTTTGACCCCGCCGCTCAGATCGGACACTTCACCTGCTAATTAGATCGGACATATCATGTGCTAACGACATCTCGGTGGAAAAGGCTTGCCAGCAACTATGCAAGGTGATATAAGCCGCCCGTTCTACCATCCCACGCCGTAGGAGTTCCCCTAAATCATGAAACGCACCCTAATCCTATTTCTGCTCCTTCTGTTTGTAGGCTCTGTGTATGCTCAGAGGCCCGCAAATTTCAAAGGCTGTAAGCCGGAAGGAAACGGCAAGCCTAACCAGGCACACCCAAACGGGACAAAGCTGTCACCTGACAAGGAGGCTTTGAACCTACTAAAGAATCGAGATACAGAGCCGACTTCGATTGATGATTCCGTGACGCTCGAAGCGATCATGAAGCCAGCCAATGACGGCACATTCCAACCATCCCAAGGAGTTGGCATCATTGGGTACGTTGCGAACGTTAAGGCTGGCGAGCCGCAAGAGACTTGCAATTGTGCGCGTACCGACATAGCCGATATTCACATCGACTTTGTGCTGCAGCCAGCCGACGCCGCGACAAGTTCAAAGTT
>JAWVEM010000217.1:0-5207 GCA_033856735.1 Blastocatellia bacterium | reverse complement strand
TGACCGCGCAGGGCCAGGAAATCCGCCGTATCGTTGACGCGCTCTATCAGAAGCACGTCAAGACCGTGGAGCAGGTCGGCGGCATCTCGAACGAGGAATTCGCGACCCTGAACAAGTCGCTGCATCGTCTCGAGCGGTTCTGGACCGACCAGATCCTGTATCGGCTCTGAGAGTTTTCGGCGAAGCCGGCGAATAAAAAGACCGGCAGCCACTAAGTTGCTCTCATCATTGGCGCATCGGTCCATATCCCGGACCGGTGCGCTTTGTTTTGCGCACTGCAAAATTATGGTTTCCAGCGATGGAACTTTGGCTGATCCCCGCGCTTATCAGTCCATATCGGAGGACTGGTCATGTTGGTCGAGCGCGGCTTGCGGGTCATGAATGTCGAGGCGGTCGGCGACGCCTATGCGATCGCGTCGAACTATTTGCGCAAGACCGGCGCCATTCCCGACACCTTCATGACCAACGATCGCCTGCTGGAAATCATCGTGCAGATGTTTCATCGCGGCGACTGCAACAAGATTCGCCTCGCCAACAAGGCGATCTCGCAATTCGAAGCCACGCAGCGCGCCCCGGGCTTTTGAATTCTAAAACCTTTGCATTGAAATGAACGCCAACGAGGATTCCATGGACGCCGCCATCGAGCGCATCATGCAGACCTATAACCTTCTGGTGAACCAGACCGCCGCCGCCAGCACTGAGGCCCGCGCCAAGGTGACGGAGTATGTCGGCAAACTGTTCGAGGCCGGCGAGAAGGACACCCACCGGCTGACCGTGTGCGGACTGACCTATTTGCGCGAGCTCGACGGCAGCAACGATCCGGTGAAGGCGGGATTTCCGGGGATGTGAGTTCTTAACCTCGCCCCGCTTGCGGGGAGAGGTCGGCGAGCATCGTCAGATGCGAGGCGGGTGAGGGGGACTCTCCGCGAGTCGATCTGTGGAGAGTCCCCCTCACCCGAAGCCTCCGCTACGCTCCGGCTTCGACCTCTCCCCGCAAGCGGGGCGAGGTAAGATGCGCCGTGCTTCATTTTCGTTCTTCAAATTTCAGACAGCCAAGCGCCCGCGTTCCCGCGCCGCCGCGCGAGTTGGGCTTTTAGTTGATCTCCCCTCCTTGAGGGGAGACGGAGCGCCGAAAGGCGCACCTTGGTAACAGTTACCGCAGCATGATCCCCGCCTTAGGAAACCAGAGGCCGCGGAACGCCTTCCGACGCTCCCTCGCGGCGTCTTAAAACCCTGGTCCGTTCTTCCGGGGACTTGGCAGACCCCCGTAGAGGCCCTTGAGCACGGCGTTTTTGCGCCGCTCGCCTGTCCCCGTCCAGCCAGCTCACAGTGGCAGACCCAGTTACGGGCCGGACGGAAACCCAGGGCCTCCCGGTTGGTGCTTGCGAGGCACGTCCCCAGGCGCCGCATCAGCCTTCGGGTTGCCCCTCCGGCCAGCTTTCGCTCTGTCCCACTTCCGAACGCCTCTAGAAGCGCCCCTCATTGGACAGGACACGAGCAGGATAAGGGAGGTTCTGGGGACGGGGATAGGTATCCAGAGGAATCCGAAAGATTTAATGTTGATGAACGACGGTGCGCCAGAATCCGATCCTTGGCAGCCGCCGTAGGCCGCGCTCTAAGGCTATCCGGTTTCGATATCTAACGGCATTTCGGGAGCAAGAGCCTATTGGATTTGAGCGGCGGTGCACCATGGATATTCCTCCATCAAATTTACCTGAAGGCAGCCCGCACTAGGCGACGTTAAATTGCATGGTGATGGCTAAGTCACATTGACTGCAGCCCCAGATTGCAGGAAAGTCACCCCATTTCAGAATCCGGGTGCTTAGCAAATGCCTTTAATTACTCATCAAATTAGTAGTGTCAGCGATCTGATCGAAATTTTGAGGAGAGATTTTCTCCCGCCAACTATAACTTGGTATCGCGGACATTCGAATTCGTCATGGGGACTCGTTCCATCCATCGCGAGAAATCCAGCACATCTCCAGGCCGAACTAACTGCCATTAAGATGTTTAAGCAAAATGCGTGGACGCATTTGAAAGATCGACCATCCGACGAATGGGAATGGATGTTTCTTATGCAACATCATCGTGCGCCTACGCGACTGCTTGATTGGTCAGAAAGCCCCCTGATTGGCCTTTTTTTTGCCGTTGAAGAACAAGATCAGCTTGGTGAAGAGGGAGCCCTGTGGTTACTCAATCCCGTTTCGTTAAACCGCCAATCTGGACATAGGCGCGCGTTTGATCTGGATATTTTGGCATTTGGCGCAGATGCAGAACTCGAACAATACGTTCCAGAACAGGTAAACGCTAGAAGAGTGATGCTGGATCCGGTTGCAATTATTGGCCCTCGAAACTCGGCAAGAATGGTTGCTCAATCAGGGACGTTCACAATTATGCACGCCAATCCTAAACCAATCGAGCAGCTAGGTGATGTAGGTCATGTCCAAAAAGTACTGATACCGGCGAATGCGAAAGCGAGAATCCATACAGAACTTCGGCTGCTAGGAATCACAGAATATTCAGTCTATCCCGATCTAGATCGGTTATCGGCGTTGGCGAGGAGTCTATTTCAATGAGTTTTCGAATTTCCTCCCTCCGGAATAGCACGGTATGGGGGCTGTACCGTTTGAGGGATAGAATTGAAATCAATCCTGTTTACCAGCGAGAAGGAGATATTTGGAATCTCGACAAGCAGCAGCTTCTTATCGACACGATCATTAATCAGTTTGATGTTCCGAAGCTTTACCTCCATAAATTTCCAGAACCGGTTCAGCGAAACGGGCGGCTTCTCGACTACGCAGTAATCGACGGAAAGCAGAGGCTGACGTCAATTTGGCGCTTTATTGATGGGCAATTCGCTTTAGCAGATAATTTTGAATATCTTAAGGAAAGCGTCGATAAGGTTGTCGCAGACAACCTTACATACGCGGAATTGGCCAAAAAGTATCCAAATCTAAAGAATGATTTTGACTCCTTTGCGCTGGACGTGGTTTCGATTGAGACCGACGACCTCGAGTTAATCGAGGAAATGTTTTCACGGCTCAATGAGGCAGTTCCCCTTAGTGCGGCCGAGAAAAGAAACGCGATTGGCGGCCCTCTTCCAGCGATCGTTCGTAGATTAGCTCAACACCCATTTTTTTCCGAGAATGTTCCTTTCTCCAATAGAAGATATCGTCATTTCGACATGATTGCTAAAATGCTTATTGCATCACATCGAGGTGAGATCGTTGATACAAAGAAGGCGTATCTTGACGGTTTTTTCATTGAGAGTGCGCATTTGTCGCAAAAAGTTGTTAGGCAGCTGGCAGCTGAGGTATCGTCGGTTTTGGACGCGATGCATGCAGTGTTTGTCGCTGACGATCCGTTGTTGCGGCAGGTAAGTATGGTTCTGTTATATTTTCACGCGTTTAAGAGAGCTCTAGAGCGTGAGCAAATGGCTCGAGCCACCCGCAGAAGGTTTGTCCGCTTCGATGAGCAGCGCTTGGCAAACCGTTCAAAGGCGGAAGAAGATATTGCCGGCGCCGACTATGACCTGCTTGAATTTGACAGGTTATCGCAGTCGCCAAATGATGCTGTTGCAATGCGCTTTCGTCTAACGGTGATTGATAGAATGATTTTTAGCGGGAGGTTGCACGTAGCCAGTGATGAGTAGTATGATTTAAATCCGGTCTCGATAAATACGATCCGTGCTTACGTCTTACTAATGAACACACTCCAGGCTACGCCACTTTCCGAGACATCCATGCTCACCCTGCATCACCTCAACGATTCCCGCTCACAACGTATCCTCTGGCTGCTGGAAGAACTCGGCACGCCTTATGAGATGACCTGCTATCAGCGCGATGCGAAGACGCGGCTGGCGCCGCCGGAGCTGGAGGCGGTGCATCCTCTGGGCAAGTCGCCGGTGATTGTCGATGGCGATGTGAAGGTCGCGGAGTCCGGGGCGATTGTCGATTACATCGTCCGCCGCTACGGAGGGGGCAAGATGATGCCCGCGCCCGGCAGCGCCGAACACGAGGCCTACAACGAGTGGCTGCATTATTCGGAAGGATCGGCGATGCTGCCGCTGATGATGCATCTTTATGTCTCGCGGCTGGGCGACGCCGGCAAGCCGCTGCATCCGCGGATCGACAGCGAGATGGCGCGGCATCTTGGCTATGTCGACCGGGCGCTGGAGGGACGCGAGTTCTTTGTCGGCAATGCGCTGTCGGGGGCGGATATCCAGATGAGCTTTGTAGGCGACATGGCAAAGGTGTTCGACCGGATTTCGCCGTATTCGAATCTGGCGGCATGGCTCAAGCGCATGCATGGGCGGCCGGCGTTCCAGCGGAGCGTTGAGAAGGGCGGGGCGTATCGGTTTGCGAAGTGACGCCTTGGCGTCACTTCGGGATGGTCCGAAGGACCAGACCCGGAATCTCGAGATTCCGGGTTCGATGCCGTCGGGCCGCGCTTTGCGCGGGACCCTTCGCATCGCCCCGGAATGACGAACCAGGGACGACCGGAGCTGGCATCCCACCATATCTTGCATAAATAGCGGGCAGGAGCCGCAAGCGCTTGGCCTGTTCGCCCCGATATGCTAATCGGCGGACGCCGCTTTCGACCGCCACACATGACCGCCCGTGAGCCCCAAGAGCCTGCGGCGGTGGAGATATTTCGGCCATGAATCCTCCCGCCATCTCGTCCAGGACCGCTTCCGCGCCCGACTCGTTCTTTACCGCCACGCTTGCCGAGGCCGACCCGGAAATCGCCGCCGCGATCCAGGGCGAACTCGGCCGCCAGCGCCATGAGATCGAGCTGATCGCGTCGGAAAACATCGTCAGCCGCGCGGTGCTGGAAGCGCAGGGCTCGGTGATGACCAATAAATATGCCGAAGGCTATCCCGGCAACCGCTATTACGGCGGTTGCGAATTCGTCGACGTCGCCGAGACGCTGGCGATCGAGCGCGCCAAAAAGCTGTTCGGTGCAAACTTCGCCAATGTGCAGCCGAACTCCGGCAGCCAGATGAACCAGGCGGTATTTCTGGCGCTGCTCGCCCCCGGTGACACTTTTATGGGTCTCGACCTCGCCGCCGGCGGCCATCTCCCCCATGGCTCGCCGGTGAACGTCTCCGGCAAATGGTTCAACGCGCAGCACTACACCGTGCGGCGCGACGACCAGCTCATCGACATGGATGAGGTCGCGCGCCGCGCCGAAGAGGTGAAGCCGAA
>JAWVEM010000216.1:0-5994 GCA_033856735.1 Blastocatellia bacterium | reverse complement strand
GGCAAATGCCCCAAAGAATTAAAAGACAACCAATTGACGACCAGGGCGGCTATCTGGTCAGGGCCGCGACCGGCGACGTTAATTACTGGTGCAGTTTCGTCGCCGATCCACTGACGGTCCTGTTCTTCCTATTTTGGGAACCGCTGGTGCTTCACTCCCGGCCGGCGATCGTAATTGGCGGCTATGCATCAGGTCTCTTGAGCTGGAGTCTGCTCGAATACGCTGCCCATCGATGGTTTTATCACCAGGGCGAAACTCCGGCTCACACCGGCCACAAAATGCATCACGAGTCGCCGAAACAGCTGATCGCCATGCCCTGGTTTATTATCACCGGGATCATGGCCGGTTTGTGGTTTGTCTTTGCTTACCGTTGGCAATTCCGCGGGGTCCTGGTTTTCGTGGCCGGACTGTTGGCGGGTTTTGTCTACTACGGCGCGCTGCACCATATTCATCATCATTTCAGTTTCAAAAACTCCTGGTATCGAAAGCTCAGGCGTCATCACGTCATCCACCATCAGCTTCCCCACGTAAATTTCGGCGTAACCAGTCCGCTATGGGATTACATCTTCAGAACGAATTTTCGCAGAGCGACCGTTTCTCGCAAGCCCCGCATGCGTCTGCTGATCGAATATTGCAGACTGCGCTGGCTTCATGCCGGAGACGCCTAACCGCAGCGCAGCAGACTCATGCTGAGACAAACCTTTGATTGGATCGCGCGCAAGTCTCCCAGCCTAAAACGCCGGATGATTAAGATCTGGTACGAGCTGCTCGTGGTTATCGATCGCGACCGCGACATTACCTTCATGAACTATGGCTACTCCAGCCTTGAGGGCAGCGGAACTAAGATCGTGCTCGATGAAGCCGAGCAGGCGAATCGTTACAGCATCCAGCTCTATCGGCATGTCGCCGGCGCCATCGACCTGAAGGAAAAAAAAGTTGTTGAGATAGGATCCGGCCGGGGCGGAGGCGCATCGTACATCGCCCGGCATTTACAGCCCGGATCGATGACGGGGATCGATATTTCTAAAAACGCGGTCGAGTTCTGCAAGAACTATTATTCGGTAGACGGACTTTCGTTTACCCAGGGCGATGCCGAAAATATTCCGCTGGCCGATAATAGCGTGGATGTAGTCGTTAATTTGGAATCCTCGCATTGCTACGGCTCGATGGCCCAATTTCTCAGCGAGGTCCACCGGGTGCTTTCGCCGAATGGATACTTTCTGTTTTCCGATCACCGGGATCGCGATCAGATAAATCTGTTGCGGGAACAGATTGAAAATTCAGGCCTCAAGCTGATCAAGCAAAACGACATCACCCTGAATGTTGTGAAAGCCCTGGATCTTGATAATGATCGCAAGCAGAAGATTATCGCGCATAAGTGTCCACGATTACTGAAAGGTGAGGCGGAAGAATTTGCGGCGATCAAAGGCACGAAAACCTACGAGTCGTTTAAGAGCGGGTACTCGCGATACCTGAGTTTCGTGCTGCACAAAGAGCCATCATCCGCTTAAGCTGAATGATCGAGGCAGGTAACGCGCAGGTCGAGCGCTCTCTGTTCCTGCTCACCCGCCTCTTCAGTCCAGTGACGGCTCCGTAAAACCAGGCGCCATCAAATTCGCCACGGCGGCCGGATTCTTGATTTGTTGCTTGCTCATCCAGTCATCGGCCTCGCTGCAGAGTTCTCCGCCACGATCTCCGCCCAACATTTCGCCCAGCTTGCGACGAGCGGCCGCCGCATATAACGCCATGTCCGACGCATCAAAACCTTCGATGGCCCGAGAAATCAGTGCCCCCGCGCGTGAATCGGCTCCGCGGCGGTGGGCCAGTCCGGCATGAATCAACAGGGCCAACGGATTCGACCACGCCATGTGTTCGTCAGCGATGCTGTTCGCCAGGCTTTCCGCGATTCGCAGGCGTCGCTCTCGTTTCGGGCCGGCAGCGCTGGCCAGGGCCAGCCGACCGCGCAAGAACCTCGCTTCAATACGTAGACCCTGAATGCGCAGCAGCATCGATTTTTCCAACGGCTTGATTTGCCCCTCGAGGTGCCGCCAAGCCACCTCGTAATCGCCGGTGTAGAGCTCGATTTGCGCGAGGGCCACCAGCGAGCTGTAATGCTGCAAGTGAAAACCTTTCCGCGGCCAGGTGGTCAAAGCCGAGATCACTTCCGCTCGCGCTCGATCGGGATCGTCGGCTGCCAGCCAGATCGGATTCATGCGCGTACGCAGATCGGTCGCGGCGAAAAGATTTCCCTGCTCCAGAGCTGCGGCCAGCAGTTGCGGCACGCGCCGCGATACCTCAACCATCTCGCCCAGAAACATCAGCGAGCTGAGCATGAAGCGATGCGCGATCGTTAATTCCCAGGTCACGCCGGTGCATTGATCGCGCAAAACTTCGGCCGCGCGCTCGCATAGTTCAGCGGACTTTTTCCAGTCGCCCATCAGGTAAGCACTCAATCCGCGCGCCCAGATAGCCAGACCGATCGCGTGCGGATTCGCGGCGCGCTGGGCCAGTCGCTCAGTTCGCTCGGCCAGTTCCAGGGCCTGCTCTCGTCTGGCTCCGCCGCGGGCGGCAGTTTGCGCGACTTCGAAAGCCATGGCCCGTGCTACCCGGTAGATCTCGCCCGAGCGCAGCGCCAGCAGCAGATGCCGGCTTTGAAAGTCAGCTCCCCGAATCAGATCGACTACGCCCAGCCCGGCGGCGACGGTCCAACAGATATCGATCCGGGCCAGTTCGGCTTCCGGGATTTGGTCGGCCTGGCGTTCAGTGAATTCAAGCCCGCGCATGCGAATCCATAAGCGGCGCATGATTAGCGACAGGAGCGCGCGCTTAGGTCCATTGGCTAGTTTGAATCCGGCAGTTTCCAGGACGACGCGGAAAACTTCCAGGCCTTCGTCGATGTGTCCGCCGGTCAACAACTGCGCTCCGGCGCGTTGTTGCAGCGCGAGGGACCGCTGCGCTCCGCTCGCCTTGGCCGCGTCGAGAAATTCTTTTGCAGCCTCGGCCGGCCGGCCGGCATTTGCTAACGCGTCGCCGAGGCTGATTTTCAAATCGACTAAATCGGCGCCCTCGGGTTTCAATTCAATGGCGCGGCGGTAATAAAGGGCGGCCCGATCAAAGGCCAGCGCTCTCGCCGCTTTGCGGGCCGCGGCCTCAGCGTGCAGCGCTGCGCGATCCGTTTCTCCCGCGCCGAGATAGTCTTCGTAGAAGGCTTCCGGATCGTCCAGGCCACGTGCTTCGAGGGCCTGCGCCAGACGGCGATGAATCTGGCGCCGCCCGTCGTCGCCCAGCAGCGAAGCCAGTGTTTCGCCAATGCGATCGTGATAGATCTCGACGCCATAACTCGTGCCGCCACTGCGCACAAACTGCGCGCTCCGTAAAGCACTCAAGACTTTTTCCGCGGCGTCATTTAGTCCCGCAGCGGCGACCGCCACGTCCTGATTTACGGGGCGGCGGGCCACGGCCAGCGTGTCGAGAAACTGCCGCGAGCCTGACGGCAGTTGCTTAATCCGCGCGTCGAGCATCGTGGCCAGAGTGATGCCCGCGGTGGCGGCGCGCTCGTTCATCATTCCGTAATGCGTCAGTTGTTCCAACAGGAAAGGACTGCCGGCAGCCTCCGCCACAATCGAATCAATGAACGGGTCGCTCGAGATTCCCACGGAAGCAAACAGCGAACGCGTTAACTCGCACGCCTCGGCCCCGGGCAAGGGACCAACGAAGAGCTCGCGATCGGTGTCGGTGCCTGTGCTCTGCAATAGCTGCTTGAGGAAGGGCTTATCTTCAACGTCCTCGGTGCGAAAGCTGGCCACCAGCAGCAGCTTGGGCGCGCCTGGAGGCCGCAAAAGATCTTCCAGCAGGAAAGTACTGTCCGCGTCGGCCCATTGCAGGTCGTCAATGTAGATCACCAACGGTTGACGATCCGCGATCCGTCCGAGCAACTCTCGCAGCGCGCCAAATGCCTGGCGCCGCAGGGTGAACAAGTCCACCGTCGCGGGACGCGCGGAACGCGCATTAAAGATCGCGTCCACTTGCAGCATCACCGGAAACACCCGGGCCAGCGCCAGCGAATCTCGCGGCATAAGAGCTTCGGCCCGGCCGTGACGCAGGGAAGCGAGATGCTTGCTTAAACTGTCGACAACTCCGTCGAGGGCTTTGTAAGGCACAGACTCGCGTTCGTAACAGCGTCCCTGCAAGATGATCGGTTTCTGCTTTTGCCCCTTGATCTGATCGAGAAAAGTGCGCACCAGCGTTGACTTGCCCATGCCTGAAGTGCCGTGAACATAGACCGTGACGGTCTCTCCTTCACGGGTCGCCGCATAAGCATCGTGCAGTTCGGCCAGCAGGCGCTCGCGGCCGATGAAAGAACTCTGGGCAGTCGCGGCGACGAACGATGAAGGCAACGCTCCGGTAGTGCGAGCTCCCAGAGCGCGCAGAATTTCACGCCCGGTGGGCCGCGCTTCAGCGTCGCGTCGAAGCAACTTGACGCACAGATCGTTTAAGTCGCTCGGGACCTCGCGGTTAATCTCGCGCGGCTGGATTGGATCGCGACTTTGCTTGCGCATCATGACTTCAAAGAAACGGCCGCGGAACGGCAGCCGGCCGGTCAGTGCCTGGTAGAGAATCACGCCCACGCTGTACCAATCACTGGCCTTCGAAATCGCCGTCTGCGCACCTTGCTCAGGCGACATATAGTCCGGCGTGCCGGCCAGCAATGTCTCGTGAAGTTCAGGCTCAACGTCTTCGACCAGGCCAAAGTCGAGCAGGACCACGCGGCCTTCGTCGGTCACCAGCACATTCGAAGGCTTGATATCGCGATGCAGCTTGCCCATCTGATGCAGACGGTTGACGCCTTCCGCAAGTTGCCGCAGCGCCGATCGCAATCGCGGTTCATCGAGTTTGTAGTCGGCAGCCAAAAGCTGTGACGCCTCATCGAGCGGAGCTATCTCGCCCGAGTCAAGGGAGGTCGGCGAGCTGTCGAAGAGTTCGGTTTCAGCTTCTGAATCCGTCTGCCGCGCCAGGCGCGGGCGCGGTCCCAGCCAGGTGTTGTCCGCCGCACTTTCGGACTCGGCGGTTTCCGACCGTACGTACTGAATGAAGGTCACGCCTTTCACCAGTTCCATGGTAAAAAACCAGTGCCGGCCGTCAGTTGTTAGTTCGTAGAGCGCGACCAGATTGGGGTGCGAAACATCGGCAAGCGTGCGAAACTCTCGTTTGAAGCGATAGATGTGCGCAGCCTCGGCGCGGGTCAAAGTTTTCAAGGCCACGATCTTATCCATCTCGCGATCGTGCGCCTCGTACACGACACCCATGCCGCCCGCGCCCAGACGCCGGCGCAGGGTGAAGCGGCTGGTCCCGATAAATTCTTGGACGGGTTTAGTCATGCAGGAAACAAATTGGTTCAGAGTTCAACCTTTAGATTGCCATGAATTGTGCCTTACGTGAATGGCGCAATCAATGACAACCGCGTCGCAACGGATGGGCTTGGAATAACGGCGTATCGAGTACCAACTTTGGTTGGCTCTTCTTCCCAAAAACAGAAATAAAGGAGTGCACATGGACTGGCGCGTAATGCTAACAACATTCGGGATAATTTTTTTGGCAGAGATGGGTGACAAAACCCAGATTGCGGCCATGACCATGGCCGCCCAGAAGAAGCGGCCCTGGGAAGTTTTCATCGGCGCGTCGCTGGCTCTGGTCGCCGTCTCGGCAATTGGGGTGATAGTCGGAAGCCTCTTGAGCGAGTACTTACCACTTGAGTGGATCAAGCGAGTCGCTGGAGCGGCTTTCGTCGTAATCGGCGTATTGATATTGATTGGTAAGTTTTAGTGACAACCACAGTGGTCACAGAGAGACTAAGAAGGCTTGCCTCAAATTCCTACTTGTCCTTTCTTCGGTGATCTCTCAGTGTCGTCCGTGGTAAAACTTAGTCAGGCGCACCTCAAACTTAGCTTTGGAGAAACTCGATGCCGCAAACTCCACACGTCGAACGACATTTCA
>JAWVEM010000215.1:0-4035 GCA_033856735.1 Blastocatellia bacterium | reverse complement strand
TGGTCTCGCGACGCATTTGGCGAATATACCAAGTTGGACCACGCACACTTTCGATAAGGACGAACTGGATATTGCGCCGAAGGACGCGCCGCCTTTTCGTTTGGAACAAGCGAAGTCAACTGCCGATTTGCTTGCCGCCTTCGACAAGAACGTTGCGGACGCGCGGGTGACACTCGCGGGCGCAAGCGATGAACGCTGGCTCGGAAAGTGGTCGCTGCTCCGCGGTGGTGACACGATCATGACGCTGCCGCGAGCCGCGGTAATGCGCGGTTTCGTCTTGAGCCATTTGATTCATCATCGCGCTCAGCTCGGCGTCTATCTGCGGCTGCTCGACGTACCGGTGCCGGCAATCTATGGGCCTTCCGCGGATGAAGGTGGCTTCTAGAAAAACGTGCTGCTAGCTGATGCGGCAAATGCGATCCACTAAGTACAGATTGTTATTAGAGTCGTCTTCGTGTGAGTTCGTCGACCAACTGTTACGACTCGTGGAGTTGGAACCTGCGATATCGACCGCAGGCTGTGACGCTATTAACTAAACTGACGAATCGCCTCAGCGACCCGCACCGCCTCAACCGCCGGCTTCACATCATGAGCGCGTACGATGTGAGCGCCATTTAGAACCGAGGCGGCGATGCTGGCGATTGTTCCATGAAGGCGCTGGTCGGCGGGCACGTTGTCGAGCAACTTTCCAATGAATGACTTGCGCGACGTGCCAATGATAATGGGAAAGTCAGCAAAATCGCGCGCCAGTTGTTCAAGCTTTGCTATCAGCTCAAAGTTTTGATGCGCGGTCTTACCAAAGCCGATTCCCGGATCGATTGCGATACTTTCTCGTGCGATGCCATGTTGCTCGGCAACCGCAATGCTCTCGCCTAAGCTGCCGATGACTTCGCCCATGATGTCTTCGACCGGCGGTAACGCTTGCATAGTTTTGGGAGTTCCGCGCGAGTGCATCAGGACGAGTCCAGCTTTAGCTTTTGCCACTTCATCAGCAAGTGCGGGATCGAATCGAAGGGCTGAGATGTCGTTGATGATCTCAGCTCCGGCTTCCAGCGCCGCGCGCGCTACCAGGGCTTTGGTCGTGTCTACAGAGATGGGGACCGAGGACAAATTTGCCAGATGCCTGAGCACGGGAAGCACGCGGCGCAACTCTTCTTCGCCAGTTACAAACTCGGAACCGGGACGCGTGGACTCTCCGCCGATATCTATGATGTCAGCGCCTTCGTCAATCATCCGTAAGGCATGATCGACCGCTCGCTCGTGAGAAAAAAACTTTCCGCCGTCGCTAAAGCTGTCAGGGGTGATATTGAGGACGCCCATCACCAGGGTTCGTTCGCCATACGGCAACGAACGGCGCGCAAGTTTCCATTGGCGAATTGGCATAAGAGCAAAAGTAAAAAGGAAATAGGTGAAAGTAAAGGGGAACGGTGAGGACGCACGCCCGGCATCAACGCGCGGCAGGTGCTGAAAGATTGGGACGAATCACGAAGCGACACCAGATGCTCCTATTTCGGGTGATTTGTGGAAGCTCTCGGCCAGCGTTACTAATGTTTCAGCACCCCCGGGGTTTGACTGGCAGGAGGCGTCAGGGAAAGTTGTGGGGGGCAGGTTCTATCGACGCATTTGTCGGCTAGTCAGGCCCAAAGCGACAGCCCGCGCTACACGTCGCCTTGACCATGCTCGCGGCCTTTTGTTATAAAAACCGTTCCTGCTCAGCGCGATAGCGAATGCTGTGCAGCTCCAATCATTCCGCAGTAGCTCAATGGCAGAGCATTCGGCTGTTAACCGAAGGGTTGTAGGTTCGAGTCCTACCTGCGGAGCCAATTTCCTTCGTAAACCCGTATTTGCCTGATTTACGCGCCTTACGGCGCGTTCGTTTTTTTGACCAAACTGCGGCGACGGTTCGTTGTTGCCAATTCAATTGTTCGCCAATTCATCAGGCTTGATATTGTTCGTCCCTCAGCTTTTCTATTCGTCGACGGTCTTGCGGTTTTCTCAACTCGATTGATTGAATCGAAGATTCATGTAAGACCGCATCGGTTAATACCATGTGAATGTCAGATCGGTTTCTGTCGGATCAGCCGATGAAGCGCTGGCAAGAATGGCGCAACAACAATTCGACTCCTGGTAAGCGACATTGGAATGCCGGAGACGGACGGCTATGCGCTGATCTGCAAAGTAGTAGGAGGCCCATTACAACCGCGCACGCCGAAGTCGCAACGCGTTCCCGATCACCGAAACCGAACTGAAACTCATCGCGGCAGCTGCAATCATTGGACTTAAGAGAATGCCGAAGAATGGATAAAGGACTCCGGCTGCAATCGGAACTCCGAACGAATTGTAGATGAAAGCAAAGAATAGATTCTGCTTGATATTGCCCATAGTTAAGCGGCTGAGGACTCGGGCGCGAACAATGCCGCGCAGGTCTCCTTTGACCAGAGTAACTCCGGCACTTTTCATTGCCACATCGGTTCCGGTGCCCATCGCTATTCCCACCTGAGCCTGAGCGAGCGCCGGCGCGTCGTTGATGCCATCGCCGGCCATCGCCACGAAGCGCCCCTCAGCCTGAAACTTTTTCACCGCGTTCACTTTCTGATTAGGCAGAACCTCCGCCACCACTTCATCGATATTCAACTTCCGGGCGACTGCATCTGCGGTTGTGCGGTTGTCGCCGGTGAGCATGACAATGCGAATGCCTTCTTCGTGTAGTTGCTTGATAGCTTCCGGAGTGCTTTCTTTAATTGGATCGGCGACGCCGATCAGGCCTGCGGCTTTACCGTCGACCGCCACGAACATCACAGTCTCGCCGTCGGCACGTAAACTCTCGGCCTTCGCGGCAAGGCCTCCTGGATCGATTTTTAAGTCATCAAGCAGGGCGCGATTCCCGAGGGAAACCTTCCGGCCATCGACTTCACCCGTCACTCCTTTACCCGTCAATGAATCAAAACCGGCTGCGTCTGTAAGCTTGACGCCTCGCTCTTGCGCACCCGCGACGATTGCAGCAGCCAAAGGATGTTCACTACCTTTCTCCAGACTCGCAGCCAATCTCAATAAAGTCCGTTCATCAAGCCCTTCGGCATTTACCACGCTTACCAGTTTGGGTTTGCCCTCAGTAAGCGTCCCGGTCTTATCAACTACCAAAGTGTCCACTTTGCGCATGACCTCAATGGCTTCGGCATTCTTGAAGAGCACCCCGTTGTGCGCAGCTTTTCCGGTTGCTACCATGATCGACATCGGCGTCGCCAGGCCGAGCGCACATGGACAGGCAATGATCAGCACCGCTACCGCATTCACTAAGCCATGGGCCATCCGAGGCTCAGGCCCCCAGATGCTCCAGACGACAAACGTGAGTACAGACAGGGCGACAACCGCCGGCACGAAATAACCGGAGACAACATCCGCGAGTTTTTGAATAGGCGCCCGGCTACGTTGCGCTTCGGCAACCATCTGAACGATTTGAGAAAGTAAGGTTTCAGCGCCAACGCGTTCAGTTCTCATCACAAACGAGCCGGTGCCATTCACTGTCGCGCCAATCACGGGGTCACCGGAATGTTTCTCAGTCGGAATCGGCTCGCCAGTGACCATCGATTCGTCGATTGCACTCGAACCTTCTATGACCACACCGTCCACCGGCACCTTTTCGCCGGGACGCACGCGCAAGCGATCGCCTACTTGCACCTGGTCCAGTGGAACGTCTTCCTCGCTGCCCGATTCGTTAAGGCGACGCGCAGTCTTGGGCGCCAAACCCAGTAGCGCTTTGATTGCCGCTCCGGTCTGACTGCGCGCTTTCAACTCAAGCACTTGGCCGAGGAGCACGAGCGTTGTAATAGCTGCCGCTGCTTCAAAGTAAACCGGCACGGCACCAGACTGATCGCGAAAAGATAAGGGGAAGATTTCCGGGAACAGCTTTGCAACCACGCTGAAAACGTATGCGACTGACACACCCAGGCCAATCAGCGTGAACATATTCAGGCTCCTATTCACCAGTGATTGCCAGCCGCGAACGAAGAACGGCCACCCGCCCCAAAGCACTAC
>JAWVEM010000214.1:0-8689 GCA_033856735.1 Blastocatellia bacterium | reverse complement strand
TGAGCTCAGTCAACATGGCGCGCGCGCGCTCACCTGGCCAGCAGTCGATATCGGCGAACCTGAAAATTATGAAGCGCTCGATGAAGCCATCGACAATCTGTTTGGCTACGACTGGTTGATCTTCCAGAACGTCAACGCGGTCAATTTCTTTCTTCGCCGTTTGCACCTAAGACATGAGATTAGCGAGTTAGACTCAGTGCGCGTTTGCGGTGTTGGTGAAGCCGCGGTTCATCAACTTGCAGAATCGCAGGTTCATATCGACGTGATACCCGCTGATCTTTCATCTCCGGCGATACTCGACGCGATTGAAAATTACGTTGGGGGGCGGGAGGCACTCCGTGGACTCAACTTTCTGTTCCCCTTCGGCGCCCGCGCTGATGGTTATTTGCGGGAAGCGCTGGAGAATGCCGGCGCACGTGTCGATCCGGTTACAACCTATCGGACGATCCCCGCAAACGATTCGAAGCTAGCTCACCTCAACGCACTACTTGCAGGCGGAGGTATCGACTGCATCGTCTTCAACAGTTCATCTGACGTGCAGGACTTGGCGGAGTTGCTTGACACTAACGATCTATCACGGCTGCTTGCGGGAGTGTTAATCGTGTGCGTTGGATCAGGTTCGTTGCGGACTGCTGTCGATTACGGCTTGCGGGTTGATATCACAACCGCTGAGTCCGCGCCGTCGCTTATTGTCGATGCCTTGGCCGCTCATTTGTCTGGTCCACTTCCATGACCCTCTGCCGTAGATTCCTTAATTCCCTCTGCAATTACCCCATTTTTACAGTCGCGCAGGCGCCCGGTCCCTGCTGAGGTGAGTTGTAAGGGAGCTCCGCAAGTTAACAACTTGCGCTACACCGCCATATGCTAAACTGAATTTGATGAAGGGCCGCATCCTCATTATTGATTGCAACCGGGAAGATTCAGACGCTTTAGGCAGCGAATTACGCAGTGCCGGCTATGAGGTGCTGACCGAATCTTCCGGCTCTCTGGGCGTTGAAGTCGCCGAGACGTTCGCTCCCGCCGCCATCATCACCGATCCGTTCGCGGATGGTGTCGACTCGTTCGTCGTGTTGAAAGAACTCCGCGCGCGACAGCCGCACACGCCAATTATTCTCACGGCGCGCGATCGATCAATCGAAACCGCGATGCAAGCGATTCAGGACGAAGGCGCGTATCACTATTTTGAAAAGCCCGTCGATCCTGAGAAGTTCCTGGCCGTTCTCGATCGGGCCGTCGAGCTGGCCGAGACACGGCGCGAAAATGAAATTCTGCGCCGCCAGTTGCGCGACCGCGGAGCTTTTGGCGAACTGGTGGGCAATTCAGAAACGATGCAGAAAGTCTATCTGCTGATCGAGCAGGTAGCGTCTTCGTCGGCGTCGGTTTTGATTACCGGCGAGTCAGGGACCGGCAAAGAATTAGTGGCGCGCTCAATTCACAATCTGAGCCCACGCCGCAACGCGCCATTTCTCGCGATCAACTGCGCAGCGATCCCCGACACCTTGATGGAGTCAGAACTATTTGGTCATGAGAAGGGCGCCTTCACCGGCGCAGCGTCCCGGCGTCACGGCTGCTTTGAATTGGCCAACACAGGAACACTCCTGCTGGATGAGATCGGCGAGATGCCCGCATTGCTACAGGCCAAACTTCTGCGGGTAATCGAAGAGCGCGTCGTCCATCGCCTTGGCAGTCGCAAGGACATCCCCGTCGACGTGCGTATCCTGGCGGCGACAAACAAAGAGCCGCACAGCGCCGTGCGGGACGGCACGTTGCGTGAAGATCTGCTCTATAGACTCAACGTAATCTCGATCCATCTGCCGGTTTTAGCTGAGCGGATGGAAGACCTGCCTTTGCTGGCCCAGCATCTGGTCACCAGCCTGGCTTTAAAGCATAATCGCCCGGCTCGCTTCATCAGTCCGGCCGCGTTGGATGCCCTGCGTTTTCATTCCTGGCCGGGCAATGTGCGTGAATTGCGCAACGTGATCGAACGCGCTGTCGTGATTTGCTCGGGAGAGCAGATTGAGCGCCATCACTTTGCCCCGTATCCCTTTGAACAAAGGCAGCGGCTGCGAGCGGAGGACACAGTTACCTTCCCGGTTGGGACGCCTTTGGAAGAAATCGAGCGCCAGATGATTCTGCGGACCCTCGATAAGACCGGCAACAACAAGACTAGGGCCGCCGAACTGCTCAGCATCAGCTTGAAGACACTGCACAACAAGCTGAATGCATATCGAGCCCTGGGACTGGTGGCGAAACGAACTGAAAAGTGAAGGCGGTGAGTGACTAGTTCAGAGTTCAAGCTTTAGCTTGCGCCTTGAGGCGCCAACCTAAAAGATTGAACTCTAAACAGCCGCTGCCATACACGGCTAATTATCGCTATCCTCAAAACACGTGTTGGCAATAGTGACAAAGTCTCCGCTGTCAGTAAATCCATAATCCTCGCCGTGCCAAAAACGTAAGGTTTGCGATCGATCTTCCAATGCTCGCCGGGAAAGTTCTGGATATTTCTCGCGCCATTGTCCGCAGCTTCGTCTTTTCACTGACCGCCGAACGTACCAGCGCCAACCCAGGATCGTGGCAAAGATGGACGGGTTCAGAGCTTCATTGAAATGATCTGAGATGAATTGTTTGAAGAGAAGCTCCTTCACTCCTTCATTGAACCTCCAGGTTCCGTCGTGAAGTTCCAGAACAGCCGCGCGAGTAGCCCCTGCGATCGCGATGGATTTCGTTAACCCCTGATAGAACTTCAGGCCCGCATAATTCGCGGACAGGTCGCCGTTCGAATAGACGCCGGCGATGAGCGTGCCGTAGAAGGTGCGCTCTGACATTTGTCCCCAGCGGATCGCCTTGCTGGTGGCCTCCGCCGGCGTTGCGCCTTCGGCCAGCGCGTGACGATAAATCTTGTAGTACGTATAACCCTGCTGAAAGATGTGCGCGATTTTATCGGTGCCGAACTCTGACCCGTACAGACTCACGGTCGGACTGATCGTAAGAGCAATACCCGGATTGAGGATGAAGATCGACTTCAAGTAGCCGGTTCGGTAACGAGCAGGTTGGGCGGCGAAATGATGTAAGTCCATCCACGTTCCCACTCTGGTGAAAGGAGGCACGCCCCCGCCAAGTTCCTCGAATGCGCCCTGCGCGATTGCATCTTCCGAGCGCAGGGTTGCTAGCTTCGACTGCTCCTCTTCGCTTGACGCGCAATTTCCTCTGCTCTTATCTTCCTTTCCTTCCGCTAAACATTTCTGGCCCGCCAGGATCTTTTTATTAATCTTATCGACCGCAATTCGAAGCTTTCGTTCGACATGATCTGAAACCTCGGGCCCGATATCAGCCAATGGCTGGCGCGGCAAATCATACTGATTCGTTTCAAACGCAAAAGTTCGCCCCGGCAGAATCAACGTCGCCAGAAGTAATATTAAGATGGTCGCCCGAGTTCTCAATCGCGCGTGAATGGCTAAAGGAATGAAGTTCACCAATATTGCTCCTGAAGCCTGAAGGCGGCAGTCACACGCTTGGCAATACCCGTGCCCTCCCTCGATTGGGCCTTTGGGAGCCTGTACAGTCAGGGTAGAGCAGGATAACCGCGCCAACTGAAACATAGATATTTGTGAACCTCGCTCAACTCGAGTAAACCAAGGCTACTCATCACTGGGAACGCGGGCCTTTGCTTGCATCGACTATCCGGTGAATGTTATTTATCGCGCCTGTGTCTGTGATCTTATTTTTCATTGACGGTCTGGGAATCGGCACGCGGGGTCCGCACAATCCGTTCGATGGGCTGGACAATGCTGCGCCACTGGCGATCTTTCAGAACGAACCGGTGGTCCTGCCTTTCAATGGCGTGCTGGCGCCCACTGACGCACGGCTCGGGGTGGAGGGCCGGCCACAGAGCGCTTCGGGACAGACAACGATTCTGACAGGCATCAACGCGCCTGCGCTCATCGGCTATCACAAGCAGGGGTTTCCAAATCAAGCGCTGCTGGATATCATTCGCGAGCATTCGATCTTTCTTCAGCTCAAGCGCGCCGGAGTAAACGAAATCACTTTCGCCAATACTTACACGGAAACTTTCTTTGAGCGTCGGCCCCGTTGGATTTCGGCTACCACGGCCGCAGTCGAAGCCGCCGGTTTAAGATTCAATCGGGTAGAGGATTTAAGAGAGGGACGTGCCGTCTTTCAGGATTTCACGAATGCAATGCTGATTGAGCGCGGCGAGCAAGTAGACTTGCGCACTCCAGAAGAAGCCGGCGAGGTCCTGGCGAACATTGTCGCGGCCCACCAGTTTACGCTCTATGAATACTTCATCACGGACAAGGTCGGCCACGCTCAGGACTACGATGCAGCCGCCCGGGTGCTCCGTTCTCTCGCGAGCTTTATCCTCGCTCTTCTGGCAAAGCTAGAACTGAAAAGCACGACCGTAATTCTCACCAGCGACCACGGCAACATTGAAGATCTGTCCCGGCGCAATCACACTCTGAACCCAGTGCCGACAACTATCTGGGGCGAGCATCGCGAAGATATGGCCGCGCGGATTCATAGTCTAAACGACATTACGCCCGCCATTGTTGATGTCTTGACGAAAGGAACACCGACCGATGGACATTGAGTCCAAACCCAATTCGTCCGGACATCTATCTGCCCCGGCCGGAACCTCGGGGCGAGTTCCGCGCTATTCCTACTATGCGCTGTCGATTCTCACCCTGGTGAACTTTCTTAACTACATCGATCGCCAGGCATTGCCCGCGGTCGCTCCCGCCATGCAACGCGAGCTGGGCCTGACCGACACAGAAATCGGCGCAATGGAAGCAGCGCTGTTGCTGTCTTTCACGGTGCTGGCGCCATTGTTCGGGCGGCTGGGTGATCGTTACTCGCGCACGAAACTGATGGCTGCGGCGGCCGTCATTTGGAGCATCGCCACAGGGCTCACCGCCTGGGTTGACCGTTGGCCGATGCTACCTCGATCGCTGCATCTGAATCTGCCTGTCTTTGGGTTCTTCGCTCTGTCATCCGTGGCCCTGGGACTGTGTGCAGTGCGTGCTTTGGTTGGCGTTGGCGAATCCTCCTTTTCGACGATTACCCCAACCCTAATCGCTGATTACTTCCCGCGGGAGAGGCGGGCTACGGCGCTCGGAGTCTTTCAGGCTGCGATTCCGATGGGCTTTGCTCTGGGTTACGTGCTCGGCGCGTTGCTGGCCCATTACTTCGGCTGGCGTCTGGCGTTCATGTTGGTCGGCCTGCCAGGCCTCATCGTTTCCATCTTTGTTTGGAAGCTGAGCGAGCCGAAGCGCGGAGCCCACGACCCGGCCCCAGACAAATCCATTTCGGCTGAAAGCGTTGCGCGAGAATCTTGGTGGGGCACTACGAAACAAATCTTCCTGACCCGCGACTGGTTCTTATCGACAGCGGGGTACACGGCGGTGACATTCGTGCTCGGCGCTTTTGCGACCTGGGCAACGCTAATGCTGGCGCGCGACAAGCACATGAGCGAGACGGCCGCTGCCGTGGTCCTCGGAGTTGTCATCCTGGTGGGAGGCGCGGCGGGAACTTTTGGCGGCGGCTGGATTGCCGACCGCGTCATGGCACGGCGCCGCAATGGCTACTTTCTGGTCTGCGCGGCAAGCAGCCTCCTGGCAGTTATTCCCGCCGTGGTTGCTTTGGTCACTTACCGGCCGATGTTTTTCCTGCCGGCAATTTTCTTCGCCGTCGTCCTCTTGTTCATCAACAACGCCCCGTTCCACGCCATTCTGGTCAACAGCGTACCGCCGGCGATTCGTGCTTCGGCGATGGCCCTCAACATTGTCGTCATTCACGCGTGTGGTGATGTTATTTCGCGGTTCGGCGTTGGCAAGCTCTCGGATTCACTGGCTGGCGGTAACGCTGGTTTGATTGCGGGCTTCGCGCGAGTTCTCGGAATCGATCCGACGCAGGAACATCTTACCGCGGCTTTGTTGGTGGTTCCCGCGGCCTTGTTTCTATCGGCGATTTTCTTTTTATGGGGCGCCAGGAAAAACTAAAGCCGGTCGAAGCGTTCCCGCGATCACGCGCTTTGCTTTCTTCTCTTCCCTGCGTTCAAGCAGTTCGTAGAACAAAAGACGGTGTCGGCTGAGCCTGTCGTGAGAGATCGCCCAATCGGGACCCAGGTGCCACAGGTTTCGCAGCAGACAAGCTTTTCAGGTTGCGAATTTCGTGGATTTGCGCGGGGCCCACCCATCTGTTGGACTTGCCGCAGGGTGCGCACAAATTGCTGGACCAGGCGGAGGTAAGGTCGCAACCGCCGGAGTAACATGACCAGCAGCAGAGCTACCAGAGCAATAACTACGAGATACTTCAAATTACTTTTCCGTCGGCGTCGGAAGACTTGTGATGGCCAGGCGTGCGAATAAACCCACCGGGCGGGGCTATCGATTCTCGCCACGGCCGCCGCCATCTTTCCCCGAATAGGGGAGATCGTCCTTGCGACGGCGCGGCAATGGATCGTCGTCACGACGGCGAGGAGGTGATGTATTCACGCGCCGATCGATACTTCCCGGAGGCAGGCCGCGCCCATGAATTGCCTCGGTGAGAATTCGCGTAATCTCCTGAGAAAGGGTGCGATGCTCTGAAGCCGCGCGCCGACGGAGAGACTCTTTCAGTTCATTGGGGACGTAAGCACCGATGAACACTCCTTTTCGATTGACCATTTTCGGGGGCTCCTTGTGTAAATCGATTCAACTATCGAGAACGCCTGCGTCGCATCAATGAGCGCCGTTACAAATAACAGCGCCGGTTTGAGGGAAGACATTTCTTTTACTTAATGTAGCCAGGCAAAAGAGAGCAAGTCTGTAAGCCGAATTTTGTACTTCACCTAATCTCAAATCTAAAATTTCAGATTCGAGATAGTTGAAGCGGCGATCATTCCTCTAGCCCGGCCGTTACCAGCCGGATCAAGCAACCTACCCGGAGGTCGTAGCATTCTTGAAATTTCAAATCTCGAATTCGAGATCAGAAAATCATGAACTGCTTCGGGCGGGCAGCCCTTTTGACGCCTCCCTATTTGGTCTTGCACCGCGAGGAGTTTACCTGGCCGCGTCTGTCACCACACGCGCCGGTGCGCTCTTACATTAAGCCCTTGCGGGCCGCACCGTTTCACCCATCACCCCGCGTTCAGATCCCAGATCTTAGAATCTGAAGCGCGGTCGGCTGGTCTCTTCTCTGTTGCACTTGTCGTCATTCGAAGAAACTCAACTCAGATCTCAATTTGAGCTCTGAAATTTGAAATTTCCTCAAACGCCCCGCCGTTAGCGGGCTCGCTGCCCTTTGGTGTTCGGACTTTCCTCTCCTTCGAGCGGACTCAAGTCTCAAAATCAAAACCTGAAAACTCGAAGCAGCGATCACCCGACCTGCTCTCTGTTGCAAGGCGCGTGAATTATAGCAAAGGGTTGTTCAACAGGTACAGCACGAACATTTCGATCCTTTAACTCGGTGAGCCCAGTCCCCAGGGTTGGCGCCAATGTAACTGCGATCTCTAGCCAAAGTATTTGAAGCCGATGCGCAGATGGTTGAGGGCTGAGCCCGGCAAAGTCGATACGATTACCCAGGTCATGAGGGAATGCGAGACCGCTAAGGCAAACAGATTAGGAGCTTTTTGATAGACGGCCGCCCAAATTGCGCCGCCGGCAAACGTCACCACACTGAGCCATGGATTGGGCAGATGAAGACCACCGAAAATGGTCGCGACCAGCAGAACGCTCAGCCAGCCTTGGCCCCAAATAATTTGGGCGCGCCGGTTGATGAAGCCTTGCAGCACATACTGCTGCAAGAGTCCCCAGCCAAAACCCAGCATGAGTTGTCCTCCGAGGGGCCGGCCCGCGTGCCATCGCAGGAAATTTACTTCCCCGCCGAACCACCACCCCACGGCCAGGCACGAAACCGCGGTCAAGACCATCGGCAGGATCAAGAGCTTTCCCGCCCGCAAAAAGTTATCGAAGCGAAAGCCGAGATCGCGAAGCGTTTCTGCGCGCAGTCGATGAGAGCTAATCATCAGCACGAAAGCGAGAACAATCGGAGCCGCAATGACGAATCTGCTTCGCCCCGGAGCGGCCGATAGAATCCACTCAGCGATCAGAATTGACGAGACGACAGATGCAACCTCCCAAGCCGCCAGGGCGCGATCTCCTATGACTGCGCCGGATTGTTGGTCCTGCGAATCGAGGTCAGACGAAATCACTGACGACAGTTTCCTTTCCCTGTCACTCATTACTCTTTAGTCGATGCGAAAACGAAAAGGCTTGCCGACCAGTTGCAAGGTTCTGCGGGTGCCTGCCGTGCCCGAGTACAGGGCATACACTCGCGCCTCGTGCTCTCCTGCCGGTAACGCCGGCAACTGGAAAACAAAGCCATGCCAATCGTCCTGGGCGCGTTGGGCTTCATGAACATCCGGGCGGTACTGAGATGCTGCGGTATCCGCCATGAACTTTTCATCGATGAACAATTGCACTTCTACGCGCGTCGCGGCGTTGCTTTCATCCACGGCCCACCCAGTAACAGTTTGGGCGTCCGCACGATCAAGCACGCCGCGCAAATGTCGGTTCGTAGTGGCAAAATAAAAGCTCACCGCGACAGCCGTAACCAGCAGGGCCTCGGCCATGGACTTTGATATTAAGAGGTGGATCAGCTTTGATTGCGACCGAATTTTCATGTGGAGTCGAAA
>JAWVEM010000213.1:0-24499 GCA_033856735.1 Blastocatellia bacterium | reverse complement strand
GAACAACTGATGTGACGGGAGTCGCGCACTTGCCGGAAGGTGTCGAGATGGTGATGCCGGGCGACAACGTGGAAATGAATATCGAGTTGATTGCGCCGATCGCGATGGAAAAAGGTTTGCGGTTCGCGATTCGCGAAGGCGGCCGCACGGTTGGCGCGGGTACCGTTTCCGATATTGTCGAATAGTCAGTGGTCAGTAGTTAGTCGTTGGTTGCAACAACAACTGACAACTGACGACGAACAACGGACAAACTTATGCTGAACGAAAAAATTAGAATCAGGCTCAAGGCTTACGATCATCGGGTGCTGGATCAGTCCACGACTGAAATCGTCGAGACCGCGAAGCGCACCGGAGCGCGTGTGGCCGGCCCGATTCCGCTGCCGACGGTCAAGAACAAGTGGACCGTCTTACGTTCGCCGCACGTCGATAAGAAATCTCGTGAGCAGTTTGAGATCAGAACGCACAAGCGCTTGATGGATATTCTCGATCCCACGCCGCAGACGGTCGATGCGCTGATGAAGCTGGATTTGCCGGCGGGTGTGGACGTCGAAATTAAGGCGTTCGGGAAAAGCTAAGGCATTGCCGATTTCCGATTGCCGATTTCCAATTGGCGCTTCGGAAAATTGAATCATTCAATCGGCAATTGGCAATTGGAAATCGAAAATGATTAACGGAATTATCGGCAAAAAGGTTGGGATGACGCAGTTGTTCGCGCCCGATGGCACCGTCACACCGGTAACTGTGATTAAGGCCGGTCCGTGCGTCGTAGTGCAAAAGAAAACTGCCGGAGGCCGCGACGGTTACGACGCGGTGCAGGTAGGATTCGTCGAAGATCGCCCCATCAGATTGAAGAACGTCAATAAACCGATGCGCGGTCACTTCGAAAAAACCGGCGGCGGCATACCACCGACTCGCGTGCTCAAAGAGTTTCGGCTGGAAGCTTCGGATGAGAGCACCAACGTGGGCGATAAAATTCTGGTAGATCAGTTTGCGGACGGCGACATCGTCGACGTTGTGGGCAGGTCGAAGGGCCGCGGTTTCGCGGGCACGATCAAGCGCCATAACTTCAATCGTGGTCCCGAATCGCACGGCTCGATGAACGTGCGGGCTCCCGGATCGATTGGCCAGTCGGCTTATCCTTCCCGGGTCATGAAGGGCATGCGCTCTTCCGGCCACATGGGCGATGAGCGGGTGACGATCAAGCGGCTGACGGTCGCGCGGGTTGATTCGGAAAACAACCTTTTGATGATTCGTGGCGCCGTGCCGGGTGCGAATGGCACGGTCGTAGTCGTGAAGAAGGCCGCCAGACAGGCGAAGAGATAGCGAGATTCCAGACCGCAGGTCTGTGTCGGGAGCGGAGGTTCGGTTATGCCAACAGTCAAAATCATGGACTTGACCAGCGCGGAAGTTGGCGAGATCGAGTTGGCGGACGCTGTGTTCGGCGTGGCCCTCAACGAGCCCTTGATTCACGAAGCGGTGCGCAGCTTTTTGGCGAACCGGCGCGCCGGCACTTCGGCCACGAAGACCCGCGGTGATGTCTCGGGCTCAGGTCGAAAGCTTTGGAAACAGAAGGGCACTGGCCGGGCGCGCATCGCCAGTTTGCGTTCGCCCTTGTGGAAAGGCGGCGGCAACGCGCACGGACCGCAGCCACGCGACTGGTCCTATAGCCTGCCCAAGAAGATGAGGAAGCGGGCGATTTGCTCAGCGCTTTCCGAGCGCTTGCGCGAAGGCAACCTGATCATCGTGGACGAGTGGAAATTCGAGCAGGGAAAAACCAAAGAGTTTATTAGTACGCTGGGCAATTTGAAGTTAGGCGGCAAGACTTTGATCGTGGATTCGCTGAAGAATACAAAGTTGATCCTGGCGTCGCGCAACGTGCAGAGCGCCAAGGTAGTCAACAGCTTTGGCTTGAATGTCTATGATCTGGTGAATTACCAAAAACTGGTGCTGACACCCCGAACGGTCGAGGAACTCACCGGCATACTCCAGCCCCGCGCCAAAGACGAGGAAGAAAATCGCTACCGATCAAACTCGGGTGAAGGCGAAGGGGCGGAATCGCGCCAACTGCCGACAGACACAGGAGCTCAGGCTTAAGCAATGCGAACCGTTTGGGACATTATCAAGTCGCCGGTCATCACGGAAAAAGCTTTGGTGGCCAAAGAAGAGACGCAGGATCGGCGTCAGTTGCTGACCTTTCGCGTCGACCGCCGGGCCACCAAGCCCGAAATTAAGAGCGCGGTCGAGTCTATCTTTCAGGTCAAGGTCGAAGATGTGCATACAGCTAACTATCTCGGCAAGATGGCCCGGCGCGGCCGGCATGAAGGCCGCAAGCCTTCCTGGAAAAAAGCCTTCGTGACGTTGAAGCACGGCGAGAAGCCGGTCGACTATGGGGAAGCGATCTAGGAAATTCGAAATTCAGAATTTGAAATTCGAAATTTAAGATTATGGGCATCAAGAAACTAAAACCGACGTCGCCGGCGCGCCGCTATCAGACTTATCTGACGCGGGACGAACTGACTGCGGGCGCAGTGCCGGAAAAGTCTTTGCTCGAACCAAAGACGCGCATCTCGGGACGCAATAACGACGGGCGCATCACGGTGCGGCGGCGAGGCGGCGGGCATAAACGCTTCTATCGCGTGATCGATTTCAAGCGCGACAAGGACGGCGTGCCCGGACGCATCACTCAGATCGAGTACGATCCGAACCGGTCTTCGAATATCGCTCTGGTTTCCTATCTCGACGGTGAGAAGCGTTACATCATCGCGCCGGTCGGTCTGGAAGTGGGCAAGACGATTACCAGCGGAGAAGACGCGGACATTCTTCCCGGAAATACTTTGCCGATTCGCAATATTCCTTTGGGCACGCAGATTCACAACATTGAGATGCGTCCCGGTAAAGGCGGCCAGATGGCCCGCGCGGCGGGATCGTTCGCGCAGTTGCTGGCCAAGGAAGGTGCTTATGCGCAGTTGCGCATGCCTTCGGGCGAAGTGCGGCGCGTTCCGGTTAACTGCCGGGCGACGGTGGGCCAGGTCGGCAATGTCGAACATGAGAATGTTTCTTTGGGTAAAGCCGGGCGCACGCGCTGGCGCGGCATCAGGCCGCACGTGCGCGGCGTGGCGATGAACCCCGTCGACCATCCGCATGGCGGCGGTGAGGGCAAGACCTCTGGCGGCCGAAATCCGGTAACGCCCTGGGGACAGCCGACGCGCGGCTACAAGACGCGCCGGAACAAGCGGACGAAGAAGATGATTGTGAGAGATCGGAGAGTCAAGTAATTGATTCATTGGATTCATTCAGTCATTGACTCAATGAAGAAATGGGTCAATGAGGAAATCAAAGCATGCCACGTTCAGTAAAAAAAGGCGCCTGGGTCGATAAAGGCATTCAGAAGGTAGTCGCGCGTATTCGCGGGGGCTCGCAACGCCCGCAGGTGATTCGCACCTGGTCGCGACGTTCGACGATAACCCCCGACATGGTGGGGCTGACGTTCGGCGTGCATAACGGCAAGCGGCACATTCCGATTTACGTTACCGAGAACATGGTAGGCCACAAGCTGGGTGAGTTTTCGCCGACGCGCACGTTCAAAGGCCACTCTGGAACCAGGGCGGATAAGTCGGAAAAAACCGCGAAGATGTCGGGAGCTTCGGGAAGTTCGGCGCCGCCGCCGGCGAGTTAAAGTTGGTCAGAGAGGCCTATAAGACCTCTATCGAGTAAAGAAGATGGAAGCACGAGCAAGCGCAAAATATCTCCGCGGTTCCGCGCAAAAGGCGCGCCTGGTCATCGATATGATCCGGGGAAAGAATGTTAATCAAGCCCTGGCGATTCTGCGTTATTCCAACAAGCGCGCGGCGCTGGGAATTCAGAAGTGCGTTAAGTCGGCGATCGCCAACGCGAACGAGGCGGCTGAGAAAGCGAACATCGCCGTCGATCCTGACGAGCTTTGGTTGAAAGCCGCATTCGTGGATCGTGGACCGACCAAGAATCGCAGCCGCATGCGGCCGGCGCCCCAGGGTCGGGCTTTCCGCGAGCGCAGGCACTTTTGCCACGTCACGATTCTGGTTTCGAGCGACAAGCAGGATGGCGAAGAGAAGACGAGTGGTAAGTTGAAGGCAGCGTCCACGCCGGTGGTAAGTAAGAAAGCGAAACGCGGCGGAGCGGCGGCGGCGCCTCGCGCCAAACGAGTTGCGCCAAAGACTGAGGGCGGGGAGACCAAAACCGCTGCGCCGCAGAAGGAAGCCAGGGGCGAAAAGCAGGCTGATAAGGCCGCGTCAAAGCCAGGCAAAGCGGCGGGACGCAAGAAGACCGAGGAATAGATTCAAATCTCAAATTTCAGATCTCAGATATCAATCTGTTTCTGAAAGCGAGATGGGCGGTTTAGAAAAAAGGAAGATGTCAGATCTCAGATTTGAGATCGCAAATCTTTAGAGTGAGATCGAAAGATCTCGGCTTTGGGATTGGAAAAGCGGAGAAATTAGTGGGCCAAAAAGTTCATCCATACGGTTTTCGCCTTGGCTATAACAAGGACTGGCATTCACACTGGTTTGCGAAGAAGCAGTACGGCGACTTTCTGATCGAAGATCTCAAGCTGAAGGCCGAGTTGAAGCGGCGCTTCACGGGCGCCGGCGTTTCGCACGTCGATGTTGAGCGCGCGGCCAACCGTCTGAAGATCATCATCTATACTTCGCGGCCCGGCATCATCATCGGACGCAAGGGCTCAGAGATCGACAAGCTGAAGGGCGACATCGCTTCACGCACCGGCCGGGAAGTTCTGGTTTCAATTCAGGAGATTCATAAGCCCGAATTGAATGCCCAACTGCAGGCTGAAAAGATTGCCGCCCAGCTTGAAAAGCGAATTGCGTTTCGGCGCGCCATGCGAAAAGCAGTGGAAGAGTCTCTGCGCTTTGGCGCGCAGGGAATCAAGGTCAAAGTCAGCGGCCGCTTGAATGGGGCCGAGATTGCGCGCAGTGAGTGGCATCTGCAGGGCCAATTGCCGCTGCATACTTTGCGTTCGGATGTTGATTATGGATTCGCGGAAGCGCACACGACGTTCGGCGTGATCGGGGTCAAGGTTTGGATTTATCGCGGCGTGATCCTCGACGCGAACGCGGCCATGGCGCGCGGGACCGGCACTGACCCGATTAACGATACGCGGCCCGGGCCGCGCGAAGGCCGGCCACGTCCGCAGCGCCCGCGCAGAGAAAGAACGGAGAGATAATTCGCCATGTTGATGCCGAAAAAAGTTAAGCATCGCAAGCAGATGCGCGGCCGGATGAAGGGCCTGGCTGCGCGCGGCAGCGCGATCAGCTTTGGCGAATATGGATTGAAGAGCCTCGAAGCTGCGTGGATCACAGATCGTCAAATCGAAGCAGCGCGCATCGCCATGACCCGCCATATAAAACGCGGCGGCAAGGTTTGGATTCGCATGTTTCCCGACAAACCGGTCACGAAGAAGCCGGCGGAAACTCGTATGGGTAAAGGGAAGGGCGCGCCCGAGTTCTGGGTGGCCGTGGTAAAGCCCGGCAGAATTCTTTACGAGATCGAGGGCGTGGACGAAAAGACGGCTCGCGATGCCATGAAGCTGGCGTCCCAAAAGCTGCCGATTAAGACCAAGTTCGTGACGCGGGCCGACCAGGAAGGCGGCGCCCTCTAAGCGAGCGAAGCGAGTTGAGCGACATGAAAAGACGAGAAGAAGTTGATAAATACCGGGACATGCATAATGAGGATTTGCAGGCAGAAGAGGCGCGTCTGAAAGAATCGCTTTTTCGTCTGAATTTCAAATTGGCCCTGGGTGAAGTGGACGCCATCAGGAAGATGCGCCAGGAAAGAAAATCACTCGCCCGCCTGCGCACGCTGGTGCGGCAGCGAGAGATTCAAGCTGAAAAATAACGTCCGGCGTTTTTCGCCGGCGACTGAATAGCGGATACGAATACAAATGTTTAGAAGGAAAAAGAAAGACGAAGAGGTTGAGCCGGGCTCGGGCGCGGAAGGTTCCGTCGCCGAGGAAAGTCCGGAGGCGGTAGCCGCGGACGAAGATTCAACCAGTGCTGTTGTCGCGGAAGCATCTGTCGGAGGCGAGCCAGCGGCTGTGGCTGCCGGCGAGCCCGCGCTGGAGGTCGCCTCTGCGGGTAACGCCCCGAAGTCCAGTGCGCGCGCTCGTGGTAATCGCGTGCAGAAGGTTGGGATCGTCTCGTCCGATAAAATGCAGAAGACTGTAGTGGTCCGGGTGGATCGCCTGGTGCTGCATCGAAAATATCGGCGCTACGTGCGGCGGACTTCGAAGTTCATGGCGCATGATGATTTGGGCTCGACGACCGGGGACCGTGTGCGGATCGTCGAAACCCGGCCGCTTTCGGCGCGCAAGCGCTGGCGCGTAGTGGAAATTGTGCAGAAAGCTGCCAAGTAAATTCGGATTGCGAAATGCGGATTGCGAATTTCAAGAGCGTTCAAATTCGAAATTCGCAGTTCGCAATAGGTTTCAAACATGATTCAAATGCAGACCTCTCTGGAGGTCGCTGACAATTCAGGGGCGCGTCGGGTCGAGATGATCATGGGAATCGGCGGCGCCACCGGAGCGATTGCCGGACTCGGCGATCGGATCAAGGTCACCGTGAAAGAGGCCTCGCCGGACGGCACCATCAAAAAGGGTACGGTGCAGGACGCCGTGATCGTGCGGACGCGGAAAGAAGTGCGCCGGCGCGACGGCACCTACATTCGTTTCGATCAGAACGCCGCGGTGCTGATCAAAGAAGATGGGACACCGATCGGCACGCGCGTTTTCGGTCCGGTCGCGCGCGAATTGCGCGACAAGAATTATATGAAGATAGTTTCATTGGCGCCGGAGGTCATCTGATTGTGAAAGCGAGAAAGCGAGCGAAGATTAGAAAGGACGATCAGGTAGTCCTGATGGCCGGGCGCGACAAGGGTAAGCGCGGCCGCGTGCTGGCGGTAGCGCCGCTCCGCGGCAAAGTCAAAGTCGAAGGCGCGGGCATGATCAAGCGGCATCAAAAGCCGGCGCAAAATCGCGGCGGCGGGATCATAGACAAGGAAGCCTGGATCGATATCTCGAATGTGCAGATTGTCGATCCCCAGTCAGGCAAGCCTTCACGCGTCCGGTTTAAGATTGAAGACGATGGAACGAAGTTCAGAGTCGCCAGCAACAGCGGGCATACTCTGGAGAAATGAAAGATTGACTCATTGATTCAGAGAGTCAATGAAACAATGAACCGATACCGATATGTCTAGACTGAAAGAGCGTTATCAAAAGGAAGTGGCGCCGGCGATTGCCAAAGAATTCGGGATCGAAAATCCCATGGCCGTTCCGCGCCTCACCAAGATCGTCCTCAATATGGGGATGGGAGAGGCCGTCGCTAACGCCAAGATTCTCGATACGGCGGCGGAAGAGTTGCGGGCCGTGGCCGGCCAAAAGCCGGTGATTACGAAGGCCAAGAAGTCGATCGCCAGTTTCAAACTGAGACAGGGGATGCCGATTGGGGTCATGGTCACGCTGCGCGGCGAGCAAATGTACGAGTTCTTTGATCGGCTGGTCTCAGTGGCCCTGCCGCGGGTGAGAGATTTTCGCGGCGTGTCACCAAAGGCGTTTGATGGTCGCGGCAATTACACGATGGGAGTTCGCGAACAGTTGATCTTTCCTGAAATAGATTTCAACAAGGTCGACAAGCTGCGCGGAATGAACATCTCGATCGTGACCACCGCGCGCGACGACGACCAGGCGCGCGCGCTGCTGAAGGCTTTGGGAATGCCGTTCAGGCAATAGCAGGATTTTGGAGTTTTGATTTGCGATTTTTGATTGCCGGTTTGCGATTTGAGTCACTGGACCGAAGTTTGGTTCGAACTACAAATCTAAAATCTAAAATCTAAAATCTAAAATGGGCTTATGGCAAAGAAATCATTAATCGCGAAAGCGAATCGCACACCGAAGTTTTCGTCCCGGGGCTACACCCGCTGTAAGAGGTGCGGCCGTCCGCGCGCTTATCTGCGCAAGTTTCATCTGTGCCGAATTTGCTTTCGCGAGTTGGCGCTGCAGGGACAAATTCCCGGCGTAGTGAAATCGAGTTGGTAGAGGGGAATTTGCGATTTTAGATTTTGGATTTGCGATTTGAAGTGCTCTCGCGAGCTTTTTTCAGTCGCAAATCGGTAAATCAAAAATCTGAAATCGCTTTACGGAGTAAACATGACTGATCCTATTGCCGACATGTTGGCGCGAATTCGGAATGCGGTTTCCGCGAAGCACTCGCGCGTCGATATTCCGGCGTCGAAACTAAAACTGGAAATCGCCCGCATCCTCAAAGAGGAAGGCTATATCAACAACTTCGTCGTCAAAGGCGAGGGCGTGAAAAAGATAATTCGTATTTTCCTGCGTTACGACGCCCGGGGAACTTCCTCGATTACTTATCTGGCGCGCGTGTCGCGGCCGGGAAGACGGGTGTATGTCAACTCGCATCAGATTCCGCGCGTGCTGGGTGGCTATGGCGTGAATATCGTTTCGACGTCACGCGGATTGATGAGCGGCAAAGCAGCGCGCAAGGAAAATGTCGGTGGAGAGTTGCTGGCTGAAATCTACTAAGAGAAATTGAATCATTTGGTCATTGGGTTCATTGAATTAATGATTGAATGAGGAAATGAATCAATAACGTTATGTCTCGAATTGGAAAAAAACCGATCGCAATTCCCAAGGGCGTCACGGTGGCGATTAATGCAGGCGAGCTTGAGGTGAAAGGCGCCAAGGGCGTGCTCAAGACACCGATTCCCGCGGGAATTACTTTTAAGATTGAGGGTGAAGAGTTGATCGCGGAGCGGACCTCGAAAGACCAGGCGGCCCTGCATGGTTTGGCGCGAGCGCTGGCGAACAACGCCGTGCAGGGAGTCACCGAAGGATTTTCCCGGCAGATGGATATTGTCGGCGTGGGTTACAAGGCAGACGTGCAGGCAAGCAAGATTGTCTTCGCCCTGGGATACTCGCATCCGATTGAGTTTCCCTTGCCGGAAGGGATCCATGCCAAGGCTGAACGGCTGACGACCAAGGGCAGCATCCAGCAGTATCAGACAACGCTAACGGTTTCCGGTATCGACAAACAGAGACTCGGACAAGTGTGTGCAGAGATGTATAAGCTGCGAAAGCCGGATGCCTACAAGGGCAAGGGCGTACGCTATGCTGATGTGCAGTTGAAGTTAAAGCCGGGTAAGACTGGGAAATAGCATTGCCGATTTTTGATTGCCGATTGGTGTCTGGCAATCGGCACTGGAATAAAAATGGCCAAGAGAATCAGAGCAGAGGTTCGCAACGCGGTTCACCGGCGCATCAGGCGCAAAGTCAGTGGCACGACTGAGCGTCCACGGCTGGCGGTTTATCGCAGCTTGAATCACATCTACGCACAAGTCATCGATGACGTGCAGTCCCGGACGATTGTGGCGGCGTCAACGACGGAAAAATCCTTAGGCGCCAAGACCGGCGGCAACATCGAGGCGGCAAAGCTCATCGGCCAGACTATCGCCGAGCGGGCTCTCGCGGCCGGAGTTGAACGCGTGGTTTTTGATCGCGGCGGCTATCTGTACCACGGTCGGGTCAAGGCGCTCACTGACGCTGCCCGCGCCGCCGGACTCAACAAGGATGAAGTGAGCGAGCCGGAGGCGGCTGAAGCTGCAGAGCCCGAAGCCTCCGAAGCTGAGCCGGTTAAGCCAGAGGGCAAGGCGAAGGCTCCAAAGGCTCCGAAGGTAAAGATCGAGAAAGAGGCGGCTCCGAAAGAAGCCAGCGCCGGCGAAGCCAGCCCCAAACCAAAGAGGGCTGAATTGAAGGAAGACGTGGTGGATCAAGTCGATGCAGGTGGCTAAAGCGAAAGAAGATTAATGAGACAACCAAGACAGAGAATATTGGCTCAAGGACTTGACCTGAAGGATCAGGTTATCTCGATCAACCGGGTGACCAAAGTTGTAAAAGGCGGAAAGAACATGTCTTTCGCGGCGCTGGTCGTAGTCGGCGATGAATCCGGGCACGTGGGTTTTGGCACCGGCAAGGCGCGTGAAGTGCCCCTGGCGATAAAAAAAGCTGTGGAAGCTGCGAAGAAGAATCTGATTCGCGTGCCGTTGATCGAAAACACTCTGCCGCACCAGTTAATCGGAAAGTTCGGAGCGGGCCGCGTCATGATGAAGCCGGCGTCGCCCGGAACGGGCGTGATTGCCGGGGGTGCGGTGCGAGCCGTAATGCGAGCCGCCGGCGTTCACGATGTGCGCACGAAGGTTCTGGGGTCCGGCAACCCACATAACGTGGTGCGCGCGACCTTCGATGGTTTGCTGAAGATGAAAGATCCTTTCGAGGTGGCGCGCTTGCGCGGAAAACAGGTTGAAGACCTTTAGGTACGAGTAAAAAGTTCTCGTCTCGAGTAACGATATGCCCAGGAAAGCAAAAAGCGAGGCCGCCGAGCCGGCCATGATTAGAATTCAATATTACCGCAGCACGATCTCGTGCCCGGTAACGCAGAAAGAAATTGTGCGCAGCCTCGGGTTGACGAAGCTGAACAAAATCGTCGAGCGTCCTGATACGCCGTCGATGCGCGGCGCAGTCGCGAAGGTCCCGCATCTTTTGCGGATCATTGAGTAGGAAGAGAGAAGTCCATTTTCCGTTTGTGATCTGACATTTTTTCATTGGTCATCGATGCCGAAGCTAGTTGCTTCAATGACAAGTGATAAATCTCAAATCTCAAATGGAAACTGGCTTGGAGCAAGCAATGGCACTTAGTCTAAACAATCTGCACCCGGCCAAGGGTTCGACTCACCGGAAGAAACGTCTGGGGCGTGGACCCGGTACCGGGTTGGGCAAGACTTCCGGCCGCGGTGAAAAGGGACAGAAGTCCCGTTCCGGTTATTCAATGAAGATCGGGTTCGAAGGCGGCCAGATGCCGCTGCATCGTCGGCTGCCCAAACGCGGCTTTACGAATATTTTCAAAAAGAAGTGGATCGAAGTCAGCCTGGCCGCGCTCGAAAAGCAGTTCGCCGAAAACGACGATGTAACGCCTGAGGTTATGCATCATCGCGGAATTATTAAGAAGGCCAAGCACGATATCGTGGTGCTCGGCAATGGTGAAGTGTCCAAGTCGCTGAAGGTCTCTGCGCATCGCTTCACCAGGAGCGCGCGTGAAAAGATCGAAAAGGCCGGCGGCACCGTTACTGTGATCGCCCCTTAGTGCCGCAGCCTTCAGTCTGAAATTCACGCGTTAGCCAACACAGTCTAAAGTCTGTGCTACCTTTATGGAAAAGTTCCTAGCTGCCGTTCGCAATATGTTCAATGTGCCGGATCTGCGCAGGCGGATTCTGTTCACCCTGGGCATTCTGGCGATCTATCGCCTCGGCGCTCACGTCTCCGCTCCCGGCATCAACAAGGTCCGTCTGGATCAGGTTTGGCACGATGTCAGCGGCACGCTGCTGGGCGTTCTGGACCTTTTTTCGGGCGGCAACTTCCGTTTGATCTCAGTTTTCGCGCTTGGCGTTACTCCTTACATCACGTCCTCGATCATTCTACAGTTGATGACGGTCGTCTCGCCGCAGTTGAAAAAATTGCAGGAAGAGGGCGAGATGGGTCGCCAGAAGATCAACCAGTGGACCCGCTATCTCACGGTTGCTCTGGGCGGTTTGCAGACTTCATTCGTGGCCCACTGGCTGCAGATCAACGGCGTCGGCGCTAACACCTGGGGATTTTTGTTTACGACGGTGCTGACGCTGACGACGGGGACGATTTTTGTCATGTGGCTCGGCGAGCAGATCACCGAACGTGGTGTGGGGAATGGAATCTCGCTGCTGATTTTTGCCGGCATTGTGATCGGGCTTCCGCGCGGTGTGCAGCAGGTGATGGGGCGCGTCAGCGGCGGCGATACTCTGGAGATTCTCGGGGTCCTCGCGTTGGTGGTAGCGTTGGTGGCGATCATCGCATTCATCGTGTTTGTGGAAGCGGCGCGGCGAAAGATCCCGGTTAGCTATGCCAAGCGTCACGTCGGGCGTCAGTTGGTTGGCGGACAGCAAACCACGATGCCTTTGAAGCTGAACATGGGCGGCGTGATTCCGGTGATTTTCGCTTCGTCCGTTTTGTCGATGCCGCAGAGTTTGTTCTCGGCCTTCCCGCCCAAAAACCCGGCCAATTGGTACGCAAAAATATTTACGTTCTTCCAGGTCTTTCATGCCGGCGATCCCTATTACGAGTTGATCTTTTTGACGCTGATTATGTTCTTCACATTCTTCTATGTGTCGATCGTATTCAATGTCGAAGAAGTTGCCGATAACCTGCGCAAGCATGGCGGGTTCATGCCGGGGATTCGTCCCGGACGGGCCACGGCTGAGTACCTGAACACGATCCTGACTCGCCTGACTACCGTCGGCGCTATCTACCTGGCGATGGTCGCGTTCTTCCCGCAATTTATGCTGAGCGGGTTCAAGGTAGCGCGATTGCCGCTCGTCGGCGGTTGGCTGGACTCATTCGTCAGTACTACCCCGGGGTTCCAATGGATTCCTACCGGCATGGGGTATCAGTTTTATTTTGGCGGCACGTCACTGCTGATTCTGGTTGGCGTGGCGATGGATACCGTGGCGCAGATCGAAGCGCAACTTGTGATGCGTAACTACGAAGGCTTCCTGGGTGGCGGTGGGAGACTGCGCGGGCGCAGGGCCTGAGATGTATTTTCGCTTGCTGAATTCCGGTTGCCGATTGAAATCGTTCCACACGATCACTGACCGATCGGAAGTTGGCACTCAGCGATCGGCAATTCTCTATGTCCAAGATCATTGTTCTGATGGGGGCGCCGGGTGCCGGCAAGGGCACGCAGGCGCGTCTGCTGCAACAACGCCTGGGGTTGCCGCAGATTTCCACCGGCGATATGTTTCGAGCTCTGGGTGAGACGAAAACGCCGCTGGCGGAAGAAGTGCGCGCGATCCAGCAGGCGGGCAAACTGATTCCTGACGAACTGGTTATTAGAGTCGTTGAGGATCGCACGGCGAAAGACGATTGCCGGCGGGGCTATATCCTTGACGGCTTTCCGCGGACGGCGGCCCAGGCGGAAATGCTGGAAGAGTTGGCTCGGCGCCAGCTAAAGAAACTTAGCGCGATTCTGATTGACGTGCCGCTGCAGCTTTTGGAAAAGCGGATGACGGGCCGGCGTAGCTGTCCGATCTGCGGAGAGATTTACAACCTGTACTTCCGGCCGCCGAAGCTGGATAACAAGTGCGACCGGCATCCTGAAGCTGAGTTGATTCAACGCACGGATGACAGGCAGGAAAAGGTTCGGGTCCGACTGGAAACATATGAGCGAGAGACGGCTCCGTTGCTAGATTATTATCAGCACACTGGACGCCTCCATCGAGTGGATGGGCTGCGATCTCCGGAAGAAATCTACGGCGACATTGTGAAGATTTTGAATGAGGAAGTAGTGCGCACTAATCCGGCGAATTGAGATGATTATTGGTAAGTCCCAAAAAGAGATTGAAAAGATGCGCGCCTCCGGGCAGCTCGTGGGACAGGTCTTGCAAGAGTTGAGCGCGATGGTCGAACCCGGGCTGACTACGATCGAAGTCGACGCCGCGGCCGAAAAAATGATCCGCGACGCGGGCGCCGAGCCGACCTTCAAGGGCTATAACGGATTTCCATTTTCGATCTGCGCGTCAGTCAACGAACAGGTGGTGCATGGCTTTCCTTCCGCTTACGAGTTGCAGGAAGGCGACATTTTTTCCATAGATGTGGGAGTTACGCTCAACGGATTTGTGGGAGACACGGCCGCGACCATCCCGGTGGGGAAGGTGAGCGAGGAGCGTTTGAAGCTGGTCAGGGTTACCGAAGAGTGCCTCCAGTTGGCGATCGACCAGTGCCGCGCTGGAAATCACCTGGGAGATATCGGTTGGGCGGTCCAGTCTCATGCGGAAGCGCACGGCTATTCGGTGGTTCGCGACTATGTCGGCCATGGCATCGGCCGGCGGATGCACGAGGATCCGCAGATTCCCAATTACGGAAAGCCGGGCAAGGGGCCGAAGATTAAGAATGGTTATGTGTTCGCGGTCGAACCCATGATTAATCTCGGCGTGCAGCAGACCAAGACCCTGAAAGACGGCTGGACGGTGGTGACGATTGACGGCCAGGCCAGCGCGCATGCTGAGCATACGATTGCCATCACCGAGCAGGGTCCGGAAGTGTTGACCCTGGTACGAGCGGCTGCGCCGCATGGGGAATTGGCCGGCGTGCACTAGATTCTGCACCGTTTGGCGATCGCGCAAGGGCCATGCTACCATGTGCAGTTTGCCAGCGTAGGAAATAGCGCTCCTGTGTCTGTATGGCGAAGGAAGAGGCGATAGAGGTCATGGCTAAGGTCCTCGAAACGCTGCCGAATGCAATGTTTCGGGTGGAGCTTGAGGATAACCAGCATCAGGTGCTGGCCCACGTCTCAGGCAAAATGCGGAAGCATTTCATCAGAATTCTTCCGGGTGATCGCGTTTTGGTTGAGTTGTCGCCCTACGATTTGAATCGCGGCAGGATAACTTACCGGTATAAATGAAATCGAGAGTGTCCAATGAAGGTACGTTCGTCCGTTAAAAAGATTTGTGACAAGTGCAAGGTAATTCACCGTAAGGGTGTGGTACGCGTTATCTGCGACAACCCCAAGCATAAGCAGCGTCAGAAATGAACCGAACCTGCCGATGGTCGTTTCGGTGGCAGGCCTTAGTTGTCGGGAGAAAAGAAATAAATGGCTCGTGTTGCAGGTGTAGATCTTCCGCCCAATAAGCGTGCAGAGATCGGCCTTACATATATCTACGGAATCGGCAGATCGCGTTCCTCGTCAATCCTTAATGAGGCGCAGGTAAATCGCGACATTAAGATCAGGGACCTCAGCGAGGAAGATCTCAGTCGCATCCGGGCGGTGATTGACGCTCAGGGCGAGATTGAAGGCGATCTACGTAAGCGCGTCCAGATGGACATCAAACGTCTGATGGACATCGGCGCTTATCGCGGTTTGCGGCATCGCCGCGGCTTGCCGACGCGCGGACAGCGCACGCACACTAACGCACGCACACGCAAAGGTCCACGGCGCGCCACTATCGCGAAGAAGAAGGCCCCGGGTAAGAAATAGAGCAAGAATTAATCTGATATGGCAAAAGCAACCACCGCTGGCAAGAAGAAGGTCTTTCGCAAGAAAGAGAAGAAGAATATTCCGGTCGGAATCGCGTACGTCGCGGCGTCGTTTAATAATACGATGATCTCGATCACCGATCTGGAAGGGAACCTGATCGCGCAATCTTCATCGGGTGCGCGCGGGTTTCGCGGCTCACGCAAGGGTACGCCGTTCGCTGCCCAACAGGCAGCCTACGAAGCAGCCAAGCGGGCCACGGAAGCCGGGATGTCGCAGTGCGAGGTGCGCGTTAAGGGTCCGGGCGGTGGCCGCGAGTCGGCGATCCGCGCGATCAATAACGCTGGAATTCGCGTGACGGCGATTCGCGACATCACACCCATTCCGCACAATGGATGCAGGCCGCCGAAGCGGCGCAGAGTTTAGGTATTGCCGATTTGCGATTGCCAATTGGCAATCAACAATTGGAAGTTGACAATGTATTGACCTAAAGGATGAAGGGCCCGTTCTTATCTCAGATCTCAAATTTCAGATTCTGAGATGTCAAAGACGCGGCCTGTAAACTTTTCCGTCTGTAGTTGGACTGGAGGCAGAAACTTTTGGCTAGGTATAGAGATGCGGTGTGCCGTCTGTGCCGCCGCGAAGGCGCAAAACTTTTTCTCAAGGGAGACCGTTGCTACAAACCTTCCTGTCCGATTGAAAAGCGCGGCACTCAACCGCCCGGACAGCATGGCAATTCCATGCGTCGCGGAAAGGCGCTGGCCGGCTATGGCCAGCAGCTTCGCGAGAAACAGAAGGTGAAACGGATCTACTTTATCCTCGAAGGACAATTTCGCAATTACTTCGAACGCGCGGCGCGGCAAAAAGGCATCACCGGCGAGAACCTTTTATTTTTGCTCGAGCGACGGCTGGATAACGCCGTCTACCGGTCAGGGTTTTCGACCTCGCGACGCCAGGCGCGCCAACTTGTAAATCACGGGCACGTGCTGGTCAACGGGCGCAAGGTTGATATTCCGTCCTATCAGGTAAAGCCCGGCGAAGTGGTAAGCATCAAGGATGCGAGCCGGAAAAATGTTCACGTGGAAAGCGCGTGGCAGACGGCCGCGGGACGTGGGCGTCCCTCGTGGATTTCAGCCGCCGCGGAAATGAGCGCAACCATTACGGGGCTGCCGACACGCGAAGAAATCGACCGCTCGATTAACGAGCAACTGATTGTGGAACTTTATAGTAAGTAATATGGCGCGCCCTGCGAGCGAGCGACTATGGAGCGCGCGCTCGGAGGGCTGCACAACTTCTCCTCAAATTTTCTGACGGTACGTTATGGATCAAAATAATCTCTGGACGGGTTTTCAGATGCCGCGCCGCTTGGCGGCCGACGGCGACACTTTGACCGAACGCTATGGCCGGTTCTCGGCCCAGCCTTTCGAGCGCGGTTTCGGAACGACTGTAGGCAATTCGCTGCGCCGGGCCTTGCTGTCTTCGATCGAAGGCGCGGCTATCACTGCGGTCAAAATCGAGAGCGTCGAGCACGAGTTCTCTTCAATCAAGGGCGTGGTCGAAGACGCCACTGACGTGATCCTGAATCTCAAGCAGGTGCCTTTTACCCTGCACGGGAACGAGCCGAAGACGTTGACCATCTCCAGGACCGGGCCCGGCGAAGTTACCGCGGGTGATATTCAGGGAGATGCCGATGTCGAGATCCTCGATCCTACTCTGCACATCGCGACTTTGAGTGATGGCGGAACACTGAACATTGAGATGCGGCTGAAGCGCGGCCGTGGTTACGTGTCGGCGGATCGAAACTTTGACGAAGATCTCTCGCTCGGCTATATCCCGATTGACTCGGTGCATACTCCGGTCAAGAAGGTGAATTATTCGGTCGACGCCGCTCGTCTGGGTCAGAACACCGAATATGACAAGCTGACGATCGAGGTCTGGACCGACGGGTCAGTCAAGCCTGATGACGCCATCGGCCTGGCAGCCAAGTTGATTAAGGATCACATGGCGATCTTTATTAACTTTGAGGAAGACACCGAGGATTACAGCTACCAGCAACAGGAGCGGGCTCCTTTGCCGCGCAACGATCAACTCGATCGCTCGGTGGATGAGTTGGAGCTTTCGGTGCGTTCTTATAACTGCCTGAAGAACGCCGGCATCAAGACCATTCGCGATCTGGTGCAGCGTTCGGAACGCGAGATGCTCGCCACCAAGAACTTCGGCAAGAAATCTCTGGGTGAGATTCGCGACATTCTGCGCGGCATGGGCCTGGATTTCGGCGTGCAGTTTGACGAACAAGGCAATCCGATTCCCGGCACCGGCGGCGGTGAGATTGAAGACGACGGCAGCGACGACGACGAGTTTGAAGCCGCCGTGCAGTAGTGGCAAAGACTTCAGTCTGTGATGTGAAGTTGCAGGTCGAGTTATTAGAGAGAAAACCACAGACTAACGTCTGTGCCACATGGCCGTGCAGTAGGACAAAAGATAATGCGTCATCTTAAGGCCCATCGGAAGCTCGGGCGAACCACAGAGCACCGCATCTCGATGCTGCGGAACCTCGCGACTTCGCTGATAAATTCGCGCGAAGATCGCATCGTAACCACTTTGCCAAAAGCGAAAGAGTTGCGTCCGTTTGTTGAGAAGGCAATCACGCTGTCTCGCCGCGCACTCAGTCTGGAAGGAAGCACCGCGGAAGTCGGCGGACTGCATCTGCGGCGCCAGGCCGCCGGTTTTTTTCACGCCGGAAACTACCGGCGCGCAATCACTACCCGGCGCGGCCAGACCCCGCCTCCGCGGACTGCGGGCGTGGCGGCAATTCGTCGTCTGTTTGACGAGTTAGGCGAGCGCTTCAAAGATCGTCCGGGCGGTTATACCAGAATAATCAAAATGGGGAGACGCGCCGGCGACGGGGCCGAACTCGCAATCATCGAGCTGGTCGACAACGCGCGTGAAAAAGAAGCTCTGGCCAATGCCCGCAAGCGAACCAAGGGATCAACCAGGAAGAAAACGGGCGAAACGAAAACGACTGAGAAAGCCGCTGACCAGAACGAAGCAGACGGCAGCGAGGAATAGGCAGACTCTCTGGGTGAGCCCCGACCGGCTGTGTTCGCCGTGATCGGGGCTCTGGCTTTAAGTGGCGCAAAGCGTGGGACCGGCCGGGCGAAAGAGGGCCGGATGCGCCCGTTACCGAGGAGCGTCCAATGTCGATCGGAGTCAAGAGAGCGATGAGCGATCAGGAAGAGAAGCAGTCGGAAGTCGTGCCGTCAGAGTCGGACCAGCCGGCGGATCGCGGACCTCGCGATCGCGGGCGGCGGCGACATCGCAATCAGCCAAGGCATCTCGAAGCTTCGATTAATATGAGCGAGCTTCGTGAGCTGATCGACCTAATCACCGCCAACGGACTGACGAATTTCGAGCTGGAGCGCGAAGGGTTTCGCGTCAAGGTTGGTCGCGGGACCTTTGAAGATCCGAGCGCCCAAACGCCGCTCCTTCCGGGTGGAGTTGAACGACAGATTGCCTCTGGCGCGCCGACGGGAAGTCCCGCCCAGAGTGTTCCCCCATCGGCTCCGCCACACCCGGGGGCGCACGCGGAAGAGGCCGCGGCGGTTGATCAGGATCTGCATATCATCACCTCGCCAATCGTCGGAAGTTTCTATCGGTCGCCATCGCCGACAGCGGAAAGCTTCATCCGCATCGGCAGTCAGGTCGAACACAACACCGTGGTGTGTATTATCGAAGCCATGAAGTTGATGAACGAGATTCAGGCAGAGACCACGGGCGAAGTCGTCAAGATATACGTCGAAAACGCTCAGGCGGTCGAGTACGGCCAACCGCTTTTCGGAATCAAAACGAAGTGAGCCATGAGCCGTAAGCAGTGAGCAGGAGTACGCCACTTCCTGCTGCAACTGCATACTGCTACCTGCTTACTGCTCACCCTTATGACTACCGCCATCAGACCATTTCGCAAGATTCTGATCGCCAATCGCGGCGAGATTGCCTGCCGAATTATCTGGACTTGCAAAGAGATGGGCATCCGCACCGTCGCGGTGCACAGCGACGTCGATCGAGACTCTCTGCACGTGCGTTTTGCTGACGAGTCCGCCTGTATCGGACCGGCGCCATCAGCGCAGAGCTATCTGAATATCCCCGCGATCATCAGCGCCGCCGAGATTTTTAATGTTGACGCAATTCATCCCGGCTATGGCTTTCTGGCCGAGTCGGCTTATTTTGCTGAGATCTGCGAAGCCTGCAACATTAAGTTCATCGGTCCGCGCCCTGATGTTATTCAGTTGATGGGCGACAAGGTTGAAGCGCGGCGCGCGATGAAAGCGGCCGGCGTCCCCATCACTCCAGGCAGCGATGACGCGTTGACTTCGGAAGAAGAGGCAATCAAGGTGGCGCGGGAAATTGGATTTCCGGTCATCGTGAAAGCTTCGGCGGGCGGCGGCGGCCGGGGCATGCGCATTGTGCGCACGGAAGCGGAGCTGGGGCATGCGCTGGAAACGGCTTCGAACGAAGCCGCCGCGTCGTTCAAGAACGGTGATGTTTATATCGAACGGTTCGTCGAGCGGCCGAGGCATATTGAAATTCAGGTGCTGGCGGATGAATACGGTGAGTGCGTCCATCTGGGAGAGCGTGAATGCTCGATCCAACGGCGGCATCAAAAACTTTTGGAAGAAGCGCCGTCGCTCGTGATGACGCCGGAACTCCGCCAGGAAATGGGTGAGGTGGCCGTGTCCGCTTGTAAGGCGATCGGCTATTCAAGCGCCGGCACGTTCGAGTTTCTGCTCGACGAAGACAAGCGTTTCTATTTTATGGAGATGAACACCCGCATTCAGGTTGAGCATCCGGTAACAGAGATGGTTACGTTAACTGATATTGTGCGGAACCAGATCCGCATCGCTGAGGGAGAGCCGTTGGGATATACGCAGGACGACGTGATCATCGTCGGACACGCGATTGAGTGCCGCATCAATGCCGAGAGCCCGGACACCTTCACACCTTCACCGGGAACCATCACGACTTTCAATCCTCCGGGTGGTCCAGGCGTTCGCCTGGACACCTATGTCTATCCGGGCTATCGCGTACCGCCTTTCTATGATTCGATGATCGCGAAGGTAATCGTGCATGCGCGGACTCGGGAACTGGCGATTGCCCGCATGCGCCGGGCGCTGGATGCAATGGTCATAGAAGGGATTAAGACCACGATTCCGCTGCACTTGAAGATCATGGATGATCCTGATTTTCAGGCGGGAAACATCTCGACGCGGTTCATGGAGGACTTCCTCGCCCGCAATGGGACCAAAGAGAGGCCGATGAACACCGCGGCTGCCGCGTTGACTGGGGGCTCTGCGTGAATTTATAATAGTCGACTTTTCAGTAGTGAGGTGGGCTCACTGACAGGTGTACAAAAGATTATGTCAATTGCAATCATCAGAGCAGGCGGAAAACAGTTTAGCGTGGAAAAGGGCGCCACCCTGCGCGTGCCTTCGCTAAACCATGACGTGGGAGCTTCAGTTGACCTGGAAGTGCTGGTCGCGACCATCGACAACGAAACCAGGATCGGAACGCCTCTGGTTGAGGGAGCGAAGGTCAGCGCTACCGTGGTGGATCATGGGCGGGCGCCCAAGATCATCGTCTTCAAGAAGAAGCGCCGCAAGCATTACAAAAGGACGAAAGGTCACCGGCAGGGATACACGACTTTGAAGATCGACTCGATTGGATAGAAAGGCGATTTTTGATTTTTGATTTCAGATTTTTAATTGAGAGCAGCGGTGTTCTCGAGAAAATCGCAAATCGGCAATCGCAAATCGGAAATTAGAAGATGGCTCATAAAAAAGGCGTAGGTTCTTCGCGAAACGGGCGAGATTCGAATTCGCAGCGGCTGGGCCTCAAGAAGTTTGGCGGCGAGCGCGTGCTAGGCGGCAATATTCTGGCCCGCCAGCGTGGTACGCGTTGGAAGCCGGGTAAAAACGTGGGCCGCGGTAAGGACGATACTTTGTTCGCCCTGATTGATGGCGTCGTGAAGTTTGAGGAGAAAGGCCGGTCCGGCAAGTTTATCAGCGTGTATCCACCAGAGACTGTAGCCGCCTCGGTATCTTAAAAGTAAAAGTTGTACTTAAGTCTTCAACTCAATGCGATGCCCGCGCGGAAGGTTAGCTCAGCGGGCTCGCATTTTTGATTTTAGAAATCAGTCGATCGCAGATTTTAGATTTTAGATTTCAAATCTGAGATTATTTGAGATCTAAGACTTGAGATTTCAAAGTTAATGTCGGCATGTTCATCGACCGAGTAAAAATTCGCATTGAGGGAGGCCACGGCGGCAACGGCGTGACCGCCTTTCGCCGTGAGAAGTTCGTGCCGCGCGGTGGACCGTCCGGCGGGGACGGCGGACGCGGAGGCGATGTCTGGCTCGTCGGTGACTCGTCGTTGAATACGCTCCTGCATCTGCGTTACAACCCGCTGCACACAGCCGGGCGCGGTCTGCACGGAGAGGGCAGCAACCGCTCGGGCAAAGAAGGCGCCGATGTGATTGTGCGCGTCCCGGTTGGAACTCAAGTATTCGATCCGCTAACCAACGAATTGTTGTTTGACTGTGACGCCGACGAACAGCGCTGGCTGGCTGCGCATGGGGGCCGTGGAGGTTTCGGCAACGCGCACTTTACCAGCTCGACAAATCGCGCTCCGCGTTACCATCAGGACGGCAGCGATGGTGAAGAGTTTGAATTACAGCTCGAGTTAAAGCTGCTTGCCGACGTGGGCCTGGTGGGTTTTCCCAACGCCGGCAAATCGACTTTCATTTCGACCGTTTCGGCCGCGCGGCCAAAGATTGCCGACTATCCATTTACTACTCTGGAACCGCATCTAGGCGTGGTCGATCTCGGAGACTTCCGCACTTTCGTAATTGCCGACATACCCGGATTGATCGAAGGCGCGCACGAAGGCCACGGACTTGGCGATCGATTTTTGCGGCACGTCGAACGGACCAAGCTGCTGCTTCATCTTGTCGACATGTCCTCAGTCTCCGGACGTGATCCGGTAACGGATTACGAGGTCATCAATCGCGAGCTGGCTGCGTATGATGCCCAACTCGGCGCGCGTCCGCAGATTGTGGTGGCGACCAAGATTGACGCGCTCGATGAACCGGAGCGCGTCGAAAATTTGCGCCGACGGGCGAGTGAGGATGAAAGAAAGTTCTTTGCGATCTCGTCGGTTACCGGCGCCGGCGTGCGCGAACTTATTAATGCGGTCGGCCAAGAGGTCGAGCAATCGCGAGCAGAGTCGGCGATTCGCTTATCGCTCGACTCTGACGACTCGGAGCTGATTGGCAGCGGCGACTCTCGATCCTGGTAGGCCTGGCCTACCGCAAAAGGATCTGTGCCTGGATGATGGCTTTGCAGCGCGCAGCTATTTACGGGGGCGCCTTCGATCCCGTGCACCGTGGCCACATCGAGGTGGCTCGCAGGGTGCTGGAGTTATTTGAACTTGAGGAGGTGCTGTTTGTTCCGGCCTGCGTGCCGCCGCATAAGTGCAGCATCTCTTCCGCGTTTCACCGGTTTGCGATGCTGGCGCTGGCTACTGAAGCGGATCAGCTGCTGCGCCTCTCGACTATCGAGCTGGACGATCCGGCCCGGCCTTACGCCGTCGATACAGTCGAGCGCATGCAAAGTAAGATGGGCGCAGAGCGTCGTTTCTTTTTCATGATCGGCGCCGATTCCTGGTCAGAGATTACGACCTGGTACGAGTGGCAGAGGCTTTTGAAGATGTCCGATCTGATCGTGGTAACGCGACCGGGATATGAATTGAGCGGGAGCATCCCGAACGGAGCCGCGAAGGTTGTGGATGTGAGGGGGATGAGCCGGCCGGAAGTTTCGCAGGTGGTCGAGAGTCACCCCGGACCGCACACTTTCTTTACGGACGCGGCGATGGTGGATATTTCGGCGACCGCGATTCGCGCGGCCGCGAGAGCCGGTGACGGGGAACGCTTGCGCGAGATGGTGCCGGCCGCAGTGGCAAGCTACATTGAGAAATACGGTCTATACAAGAACTAAATGAGTCAGAAACTAAAAGATCAATCGTTAAGTCCTGAAGTCCAGGCGGCGGCGCTGGGCTCGCACTCTGAAATCGGCCCGGACGCTCCCAGTGGTGATTCGGCCGACTTTGATGAACGAATTCGTTTGGCGTTGAACGCGGCGTGGGAAAAAAAGGCGCTCGATCTGACTGTCCTGGACCTCCGGGAGATTGCCAGCTTCACCGACTTTTTTGTGATTGCGACGGGCACAAACCGCCGACAGGTGCAGGCCATCAGCGATGAAGTGGTCGAGCAATTGAAGCGCAGCGGCACCCGCGCAGCGCGCGTCGAAGGTTACCAAACCGCCGAATGGATACTGGTCGACTATGGTGATTTCGTCGTGCATGTGTTCGATGACAAGTCGCGGCGCTTTTATGATCTTGAACGCCTTTGGCGTGAAGGGAAGCGATTTAACGTGTCGCCCCCGGGACCTGGGATCGAAAATCTCAAATCTGAGATCTCAGATTTCAAGTCTGAGATTTCAGATCTTGAATCCGCAGAGTCAGATAAACCTGAGCGCGACGAGCCGCGTTCGCTAACCGATCTTTGAGACAAGAATAGTGATTGAGATAGTGGCCTTGTCGGATGCGATGCGCGAGGTAGTCGGCCTCGCCGAACGCGTGGCCACGACTGACGCGAACGTGCTGGTTACCGGCGAGTCCGGCGCGGGCAAAGACGCTCTGGCCTGGTTCATACATTCGCATTCGCACCGGGCCCAACAGCCGCTGATTAAGATTGATTGCGCCACGCTTCCGGCAGATCTGCTCGAAGCTGAACTCTTTGGTTATGAGCGCGGTGCGTTCACCGGCGCCAGTGAAGCCAAACCGGGCCGCCTGGAAGCAGCGCATCGGGGAACGCTGGTGCTGGACGAGATTGCTCATCTGTCGCTCGAAGCGCAGGCGAAACTCTTGCGGGTAATCGAGCACCGCGAGTTCGAACGTCTGGGCGGGCGTCAGACGATTGAAGTCGATGCGCGGCTGGTGGCGTTGACGAATGCCAATCTCAAGGACGCGGTTGAGCGGCGCGCTTTTCGTGACGATCTGTTCTACCGACTGAACGTGGTTCAGATTCAACTGCCGCCTTTGCGTGAACGAAGCGCCGATTTGGAAGAGTTGGGCCGCGGGTTTTTGCAGACCTTTGCGATGAAGCACGGCCGGCAGGCGAAACAATTTTCAGCCGAGGCGTGGAAGATTTTGCGGGCCTATGATTTTCCCGGCAACGTTCGCGAGCTGGCAAACATCATTGAGCGCGCGGTAATTGTTTCCACTGGCGCTGAAATCGAAGCCGCCGACTTGCCCGAGAGTACCAGGGTGGCCGC
>JAWVEM010000212.1:0-3259 GCA_033856735.1 Blastocatellia bacterium | reverse complement strand
AATGGGCGAAATAATATTTTCATCGCTCCCCAGGCGAGAGCGTATTATAAATCACCTAGCCCGTTCGGCTAAGTCGCTTTTCCATGATCAAGGAACTTCAGATTATGCTGCTCGTCCTGCTCGCCGTTTTGTTGCCGGGTGCGCTCTCTTGTTTGCACCCATCGACGAACGCGGTCGAAGATCGTAGGGCGTCCAGTCTGGACCCTTCCCCGGCCATACCGGGCAATTTCACCGACGCTGATTTTGCCCGGCACGTTGAGCAGTTGAAGAAGAAACTTCCATCGGGTGACTTTACTGTCATCATCCAGCCGCCGTTTGTGGTCATTGGCGATGAATCGGCACAGTCAGTTAAAGAGCATTCTGAGAACACGATCAAGTGGGCAGTCGACAAGCTCAAGCAGGATTTCTTTACGAAAGATCCGAAAGAGATTCTGGACATCTGGCTGTTCAAGGATGCCGATTCTTACCAAAGGAACACTCTCGCGTTGTTCGGTGAGAAGCCCGGCACGCCGTATGGCTATTATTCCAGCACGCACAAGGCGCTCATCATGAATATCTCAACCGGCGGCGGCACCCTCGTTCATGAGATTGTGCATCCTTTCGTCGAGGCGAATTTTCCGGAATGCCCGCCCTGGTTCAACGAGGGTCTGGGTTCATTGTATGAACAGACCGGCGAAGTCGACGGTCACATTCACGGATACACGAACTGGCGTCTGCCCGGATTACAGAGGGCAATCCGCGCCGGCAAAGTTCCCGACTTTAAATCGCTGACGGCACTCGATGCGCACGCCTTCTATGATGAAGACAAAGGCACGAATTACGGTCAGGCGCGTTACCTTTGCTATTACTTGCAGGAGCATGGACTCCTCATAAAGTTTTATCGAGAGTTTCACGCTCATCAGAAGCAAGATCCCACGGGCTATAAGAGTTTGCAGAAAATTCTGGGCATGGTTGATCTGAGAGCATTCAAGCGGAAGTGGGAGAAGTACGTGCTTGGCCTGAGCCAGGATGTAGTGTTGACGCCAATCCCGACATCAAGTGGCAATTAAGACTTGCAGCTTTGCGATTTCTCGAATTGCTGAAATCAATCGAACACTCCAACCAAGGTTGCTCGTGTAGGAGCCGTCTTGTCTGATTGAGTCGATGGCGGACAAGTCCGCCATCTAAACTTGGAAGGAATTTATCGCGCCGAAGGTGGGCGGTAGGCCGCCGCTAAACAATCCCAGCTGGCCCCGATGAGTTAGATACCCAAATCCAGCGTGCCTCTAACAAATAAACCACTCCCGCAAGTTCCCTCCCATCCAGGCGTTCATCCACTGGTTGTTCGATTTCAAAACCCGAGGAGACGTCGCTACCATGAAAAGCTTTAGCCGGCCCGAGCGAACTTTCGCGCTTTCCAGATTCACCTTTTCCGCAATCGCCACAGTTTTTGTGTTGTCATTACTCGCCGCCTGCGTTGGCAGACCCGTCAGCAGCGCGGATGGTACCGGACGAGGTGCGGCAAAAAAAACAATGCGTGCCTTTGGCTCTGAGGAAGAGCTGAAGAATTACTTTCGCCAGTTAGCCGAAGAGCGGAAGCGAGAACTCGCGAGCGGGCGCAGTGAGACAACCGCAAACTCGGCCGCGCCGCCCGCGCCCCAGGCCGCGGCCTCTATGGCCAAATCAGGTGACGGAGTCGCCGCGAAAGACGAATCGGTCACCAACACCCAGCATGCCGGTGTCGATGAAGGCGGCATCGTTAAGCTGCACGGCGATCATTTGGTAGTGCTGCGACGCGGCCGCCTGTTCACTGTAGCGGTTGGCGATAATGCTCTGAAACCGATTTCCGCGGTTGACGCCTTCGGTCCCGACATCAATCCACGCTACACCTGGTACGACGAGATGCTCGTCTCTGCCGATACTGTCGCCGTGATCGGCTATAGCTACGAGCGCGGCGGCACTGAAGTAGGTCTATTCAATATCGATCGTATCGGGAACCTCAGCTATCGATCGACCTATCATCTGCGTTCGAACGACTATTATTCGTCACGCAACTATGCGAGCCGTTTGATCGGCAGCAAACTCATCTTCTACACGCCGCTTTATCTTTCGCCCTACAGCGACGATCCGTTCGCGCAGTTCCCTGCCGTCCGCAAGTGGCACAAGGGCGCTACCGCCGCCGAATTTCAGCGGATCGTTTCCGCGACTCATATCTACCGGCCAGAGCGTCCAATAAATGCGACCTACGGTCTGGCGCTGCACACGGTTACCGTGTGCGACCTGGCCCAGAACGATTTCAAATGTGAAGCAACTGCCGTATTAGGACCAGCAGGTCGGGTGTTCTATGTCTCACCCGAATCGGTTTACGTCTGGACAACGGACTGGTCGCGCTCCGGCCAGCAATCGAAAGAGAGTTCGACGCTCTATCGCATGCCGCTCGACGGTTCGAGTCCCAGCGCGATCGGCGTCACGGGAAGTCCGGTCGATCAGTTTTCGTTCCTCGAGAGCGAGGACAAATACCTCAACGTGCTGGTGCGCTCCAACTCCGCCGGCGACGGCATGTGGGGTGCGGAAGTCGCCGCCGGCGACGTCGCCCTGATGCGTCTGCCGCTGTCTAGTTTCAATGATGGCAGCCAAAGCGCGTCTTCGTGGATCTATCACCCGCTGCCAAAACCCGCTGGGTACACTTTTCAAAACCGATTCGTAGGCAACTATCTCCTTTACGGAACCGGCAGTGGCTGGGGAGCGCCGCAAAACAACAAAGCCAGTCTCTACGCGGTCAACTGGACCAACGGCGATACCACTGACCTATCGCTGAGCCATGGCGTCGATCGGATCGAGGCCCTGGGTGCAGACGCGATCGTCGTGGGCACTGACGGTAAAGACTTGCACTTCACCGCTGTGCGTCTGGGCGCTTCACCAGAAGTAGCTGACGAGTTCATTCGCAAAGACGCTTCGCAGGGCGAACTACGAAGCCAGGGCTTTTTCTACAAGCCTGACGGCGCGGACTCCGGCGTACTAGGGTTGCCGATCAGTTTGCCCGGCCGCGCAGGTTACCAACACCTTTTCCAGGGTTCAGCAGCCATCCTGTTTCTGCGCAACGATTCTTTGCACTTCGAAGAACTCGGAGAACTCGGCGCCGAATCCGATAAAGCGATCGACGATGGTTGTCGTGCTTCCTGCGTCGACTGGTACGGCAACTCCCGTCCGCTGTTCGTGCGTGGACGAGTGCTGGCGTTACTCGGTTATGAGATCGTCGAAGGAAGTTTGAAAGACGGCC
>JAWVEM010000211.1:0-8181 GCA_033856735.1 Blastocatellia bacterium | reverse complement strand
AGGCCGGTCAAGTAACGGGATTTGCAACCCTCAACGCAGCAAATCCTCCAGTTGCGTGGCCGCATTCGTCTTCTCATCACGATACTTCACAATCACCGGCGCGTAGAGGGACAGGCCCCATTCGCGTCCTTTTTCGCTTTGCACTGCGCGCGCTCCCGGGACCACGACCGCACCCGCGGGAATCTCGAGCGGCGCATCGCCATTCCGCCGGTAGACTTGTTCGCGCACCAAATCGAAGACCGGAGTCGAGCCGGTAATAATCACACCCGAAGCCAGCACGGCGCGCTCGCGCACAATCGCGCCTTCGTAGACGCCGCAGTTGCCGCCCACGATCACGTCGTCTTCGATAATCACCGGCATCGCCCCGGCCGGCTCGAGCACACCGCCAATCTGCGCGGCGGCTGAGAGATGCACGCGCTTCCCGATCTGAGCGCATGAACCAACCAGCGCGTGGCTATCTATCATTGTGCCTTCATCGACGTAAGCTCCGGCGTTGACGAACATCGGCGGCATGCAAACAACGCCGGGCGCGATGTATGCGCCGTCACGAATGCTCGATCCCCCCGGCACAATGCGCACGCGATCGTCAATTGAAAATTTTCTGATTGGATAGGTGTGCTTGTCGAGGAATTGCAGGCTCGCCCCGGGCGAAGTCATTTCAATAATTGAACCCATGCGAAAGCCGAGCAGAATGCCACGCTTGACCCAGGCATTCGTCTGCCACTTGCCGTCAGAGTTACGCTCGGCAGCGCGAACCTCTCCACGATTCAGCGCGGTCTTGAATTCGTCGAAGAGCGCGAAGTCTGCCTGAGAATATTCGGTCCTGTCGCGTCCGGCTAGTTGTTCGATCTGTTCACGTAATGACATGGAGTCAGAACCGCCTGCGGTAGCGGGCGGTTGTCCTCAATTCGTCAAGAGCAATTAACATGAAAGGACCGCCCGCTACCGGAGGCGGTTCTGACCTCACGCGGCGTGCGCACTCTTCAGGAGGCCGAGGTCTGTTAACACTTCATGAATCCGCGCGCGGCTTTGCTCCTGAATCGGCACCAGCGGTAGACGGAAATTCTCTTCTAACAATCCCATCATCGCCATGGCGGCCTTTACCGGTCCCGGGCTTGATTCGATGAAATTGATTTCCATCAGGGGCAACAGGCGGTAATGCAGCGCTCGCGCCTCTGACCAGTTATCGTCGAGAGCCAGTTCAGTCATGCGCGACATCAAATCAGGAATTTCGTTCGACGCTACTGACACGATTCCCTCTGCGCCCAGCGCGATTAGCGGCAGCGTCACCGCGTCGTCGCCCGACAGCACCCGAAAGTTCGCCGGCCGCTCGCGCAAAATCTCCATAATCTGCGCCAGGTTTCCCGACGCTTCTTTGATGGCCACGATGTTCTCGCAATCCTTGGCCAGCCGCAGCACTGTCTGAGCGGCAATGTTGGACGAGGTGCGACCCGGAACGTTGTAGAGCATGATCGGCGTTTCTGGTACCGCTTCGGCGATGGCGCTAAAGTGAGCATACAAGCCCTCCTGGGTCGGTTTGTTGTACCACGGAGCGACTTGCAGCAGGGCGTCGGCGCCCAGATCGCGCGCGCGCTGCGAATATTCAATCGCCGCAGCGGTCGAGTTGCTGCCGGTGCCCGCGACTACGTGGCCGCGACCGCGCGCGACTTCGACAGTGATCGCGATCACACGTTGGTCTTCTGCTTCGGTCATCGTGGCGCTCTCGCCGGTTGTACCGCAGGGCACGAGCAGACGGACCCCGCCGACAATTTGACGATCCACGAGCGCACGCAGGCGCTCTTCGTCAATCGAGCCATCCGCTTTGAACGGAGTCACCAGCGCCGTCGCGCAGCCGCGCAGCCAATCAACCTTCATCGTCATAATTCGGGCTTCCTTTCAATCTCCCAACACTGCCGTTTAGAGGCGGGCTACTGCCCGCCAATCTTATCGATTCCGGCGGGCCGTAGCCCGCCTCTAAACATCGCCACGGGTATTCAATATCTCATCAAACACTTCCGAAAATTCATAGACACCCTTGCGTCCGATGATCCAATGGGCCGCCACCAGCGCGCCGGCTGCAAATCCTTCACGCGAACGGGCCGTGTGCGTCAAAGTAATTTGATCAGCCACAGAATCAAATCCAAGACGATGCGTCCCTGGCATGTATCCGGCGCGAGTCGACGTCACCGGAACCTCGCGCTTCAGACCCTCGGCCACGATGTCCCGCAGTTGCGCGGCGGTACCCGACGGCGCGTCAAGCTTTCGTTTATGGTGCGCCTCTTCAATGAAGCCGTCGTAGGATTCGAGGCCGCGAAACAACTCCGCCGCGCGCGCGGCGATTCGATAAAAGACTTGTACGCCGACAGAAAAGTTTGCGCCGTAGATCAACGCGCCCTCGTGTTCATCCACGATGCGTCGCACGTCAGGCACGCGCGATTGCCAGCCGGTTGTCCCTACCACCAGAGGAACGCCGGCGCGCGCGCAGGCTTCGGCATTCTTGGGGACCATGTCAGCAACTGAAAAGTCGATCGCCACGTCACGGCCCCGCAGCGCATGCGCGAGATCCTCGACCCCGCGAGCGGCATCGTCAATGTCGAGCGTGAGCACGACCTGATGGCCCTGCTCGCTCGCCAGCTTGCCGACGAGTTGACCCATGGCGCCGTATCCGATTAGTGCGAGTTTCAAAATTGAACTCCGTAGTTTAGAGAAGTTTCCCTCCTGTGGTTCTCTGTGAGACCTCTGTGTCTCTGTGGTGAAATGCTCTGCCAGGTAATTTCACCACAGAGACAAGGAGAGTCACAGAGGATGCACAGAGTGTTCCTTTTCTCCCGCTGGGCCACTCTAATCCTTTACAACCTGTAACAACCTATTAACCAACTCGCGATAAATCTCTACCGCCTTGATCAACTCGCGCTTCGCCACTCGCTCGTGCTCAGTATGCGCATCCAGGATCGAACCCGGCCCAATCAGCAGAGGCGTGCCCCACTTTGTCAGGTAAGGAATGTCGGTTGTGAAACGCACGACCGTGGATTCAAAGCCTGCAAGCGCGTGCAATCCAACCGGATCGTGAACCGACGTGTATGCCAGCGAAGCTCGTCCAGCTACCGCGCGCTCGAGTAAATCCTTCGCTGCCTGCGCCCCGGTCGCCAAGCGAATCTGCAAGACAGTGTGCGCTTCATCCGGGACCACATTCGCGCGCGTGCCTCCTGAAATCACCCCAATATTACACGTCGTTTCGCCAAACGTTTCATCCGATGTCCAAACGATCCGGCGCACGTCACTCAACACGTCGAGCAACTTCTCGATCGCCGACTCGCCCTGCTCAGGATAAGCCGAGTGCGCGGCGCGTCCTTCAGTCTTGATCGTTACTTGCAGCGAGCCCTTCGTTCCCACTGCCAGTCGATTGTCCGTCGGTTCACCATTGATCAAATAGCGACACGAAGCCGCCAGCGGAAGTTCGTTCAATAACTTTGCGCCCGCGCTGGTCACTTCTTCATCAACGGTAAATAAGAGGCCGAGTTCCGTTACGCCCTCCGCGCGCAGTTTCTCGGCTGCGGCTATCTGCGCTGCGATGATTCCTTTTGCATCACAGGCGCCGCGGCCATAGATGAATTCATCGTCCTCGCTCGCGGCGATGTAGGGCGGCACGGTGTCCATGTGCGTCGAGAGCACAATCTTTGGCTGGTCGCCGGTGGTCGCGATCACGTTGGCGCGATCACCCTCGACCTCCTGCAGCTCGACCTGATAGCCGCGCCGGTTAAGCAATTCCGCCAGCGACGTCCCGACGTGAAACTCTTCCCCGGTAACCGAAGGAATATCGATCAGCTCGCGCGTAAGCTTGAAAACATCTATTGGCTCGCTCAAGCCGTGACCTCCTCGGCAGGCAGTTCCGTTCGACTCTCCGCGACTTCGGGAGCTTCAAAGCAGACATAGTGCAGACGCTTGATCGCTTCAGAGGCGCGCGATTCTTCCACCATGAAGGTGAGATTCACACTCGACGCGCCGACCGAAATCATCATCACGTTAATGTCGCTGAGCTCTGAAAACACGCGCGCAGCTATACCCGGCGTACTGCGCAGGCCTTCGCCCACGATCGAAATAATGGTGCGGTGCTTTTCTACTTCAACTGCGCCGAGTTGTTCAAGATCGGGAATCAATTCCGGCAGCGCGCCGGCATCGTCTATGGAAAGCGAAACACTTACCTCAGAAGTAGTAACCACGTCCACCGCGGTGCGATGACGATCGAAAACCTCGAACAGCGCGCGCAGAAAACCGTAAGCTCCGAGCATGCGCGCCGAACTCACCTGCACCGTCGTAATTCCATTCTTATGCGCGATGGCTTTGACGGTTTGCGGCGCAGCTTCGGACTCGGCGACGATCAGCGTGCCGGGTTCGCCGGGCGCGCGTGAGTTGCAGACGCGCACCGGGATCCGGCAATCAATAGCCGGTTGAATTGTCTTTGGATGTAAAACCTTGGCGCCGAAGTAAGCGAGCTCGGCAGCTTCCTGATACGACAAGACGCGGATCGTTCTGGCTCTTTTTACCACGCGCGGATCGGCCGTTAACACCCCGCTCACGTCAGTCCAAATTTGAATCTCGCGCGCCTCGAGCGCGGCCCCAATAATCGCCGCGGAGTAATCCGAGCCGCCGCGCCCGAGCGTGGTCGTTACACCCTTGTCAGTACTGCCGATGAAACCGCCGAGGACGGGAATCCTCGGGGCGTCGAGCAGCGGCAGTAGTTCAGCGCGCGTCGCCGCCGCAGTCCCAGGGAGTGGCGCCGCGCTGCCGTAGTTATCGTCGGTCTTTACGCAACAGCGCGCGTCAACGTAACGCGCCGCCAAATGTTCTTCGAGCAACACCGCCGCCAGCAGTTGCGCGGAAAGCTGTTCACCGTAAGCGACTATTTCATCCTGCAGCGGCGGGTGAGTCACGGGATGGACGGCGATAATCTTATGCAGTTGGCGAATCTCGCGCCGGGCGACTGCGACTGTTAGTTCAAAGGCCGAACTCGATTCTGCGTTGAGCAATTCTCGCGCGATTGCCACGTGCCTCCGCAGATCCTGATCCAACGACCTGGTTGCGCTGCGCGCATCTCCCTCAATTGCCTTCTGGACGCTTGCCAGCAAGGCGTTCGTGAAGCCGCCAATCGCAGACACGACGACCACCGGTTGCGAAGCAACGGCCGCTTTCACAATGGCCGCGACGTTGCGAAAGGCACGCGCGTCTTCGACGGACGTGCCGCCAAATTTCATGATCGTTGGATTCATAATCACGTGTGGAGTGCGGCGACTTGGCGCCGCTTTCGTCAGCGGCGGCTTGACGCCGCATTCTTTGAAAAGAGACTCAACCCGAAAGATAGTCGCGACAAGTCGCGACCGACCAAAGCGCTGACAAGTCAGCGCACTCCACAAAAGAAAAGGGCCAATCGCAAAGCATACGACTGGCCCCTCATCCCGAGAAACTTTTCGCGCCAAAAACATCGGCGCGTGTCGTAGCTCTCCACCAGGTGGCACAGACTTCAGTCTGTGGTTTGGATCATCACAGACTAAAGTCTGTGCCACTCTCAGTGACAGTCCTGCGGATTTAGCCACAGCAACCAACTCGTCGTGCCTGAAGACGCACGCCCGAGCTTCGGCGACCTTCCCTTTCGACCGAGTCATCGTCGAACCCTTCACGTTCTCTGACTCGCCTACTCTTAAAGGCCGCGCCTCTACTCTGAATTGCAAAGAACATTGACGCGAAAAATGAAACTAGCTGGCGGCAGAATCTTTGTCAAGCCGCATGCAGCCGCATTAAGCATGAGCCGCCCGCTTGCCCCCCAACTTCCCCCTCTCGTACAATCTCCAATTGCACAAGCCCGGTAAATTGGAACAACAGCGGACTATAAAGAGTAATAAGAACCATTATGAGTTTCGATAAAGTACTAACCAAAGTTTTTGGCAGCAGCAACGAGCGCTTCCTTAAGGCTATCAAGCCGACGATTGTCACGATCAATGAGTGGGAGCCCGAGATTCAGGCGCTTTCCGACGACGAACTGCGCGCACGCACCCAGAAGTTTAAGGAGCAGGTTGCCGACGCAGTTAAGGACGCGGCCAACAAATTGGAGCGTCAGCGTCTCGAGCGGGAAGCCCTCGACGAGATTCTGCCGGAGGCCTTTGCCGTAGTCCGCGAAGCCAGCAAGCGCACCACGGGCATGCGCCACTTTGACGTGCAGATGATCGGCGGCATCGTGCTGCATCAGGGCAAGATTTCGGAGATGCGCACGGGCGAAGGCAAGACCCTGGTTGCGACTTTGCCGACTTATCTCAACGCGCTGACCGGACGTGGTGTGCACGTCATCACGGTGAACGATTATCTCGCGGCCCGCGACGCGGAATGGATGGGACAGATCTATCGCTTCCTCGGTTTGGAAGTAGGCTGCATCCAGAATGATATGGATGACTTTGAGCGGCAGGCCGCTTACGCCGCCGACATTACCTACGGCACGAACAACGAATTCGGTTTTGATTACCTGCGCGACAACATGAAGTTCGATCTGGGCACGTGCGTTCAGCGCGGTCACTATCACGCGGTCGTCGATGAAGTTGATTCGATTTTGATCGATGAGGCGCGCACACCTTTGATCATCTCGGGACCTTCGGAAGAATCCACCGACAAGTACTATCAGGCGAACGCGATCATTCCCCAGCTTCAGCGCGGTGAAGAACTCGAAGAAGGGAAGAAGACCGGGGACTACATCGTCGACGAGAAGAACCATTCCGCTGTTTTGACAGAGGAAGGCGTGGACAAGGCCGAGCGGCTGCTGGGCGTCGGGAACCTTTACGATCCGGGGAACATGGAACTGCTGCACTGTGTCGAGCAGGCGCTGAAGGCGCACACGCTCTACCGGCTTGATCATCAGTACGTGGTGCAGGACGGCGAAGTAATTATCGTCGACGACTTCACCGGCCGCTTGATGAAGGGCCGGCGTTGGTCCGATGGTTTGCACCAGGCTGTCGAAGCGAAGGAAGAAGTAAAGATTGAACGCGAGAACCAGACTCTCGCGACGATCACGCTGCAAAATTATTTCCGGCTTTACGAAAAACTTTCAGGCATGACCGGAACCGCTGAGACCGAAGCCGGCGAGTTTCACTCGACTTACAAGTTGGAAGTGATCGTCATCCCCACGCACATGCCGATGGTGCGCAAAGACAACCCCGACATGATTTATCGCACCCTGCCCGAAAAATGGGACGCGGTTGTCGAAGAGATTCAGGCGCGCTACGAACACGGTCAACCGGTCCTGGTCGGCACGGTCTCGGTGGAAAATTCGGAACTGATCGCGCGCCGTTTGCAGCGCGTCGGCGTTCCGCACAACGTGCTCAACGCGAAGTACCACGAGCGCGAAGCCGAGATCATCGCCCAGGCCGGACGCAAAGGCGCCATCACGATCGCCACCAACATGGCGGGCCGCGGCACAGACATTCTGCTCGGCGGCAACTCGGATTTCATGGCGCGCGAGTTCTTGAAAGAGGAGGAGATCGATCCGGAGGAAGCTACGGACGAGCAATGGCAGGATGCTCTCCTCAAGGCCAAGCGCATCGTCGAATCCGAGCACAAGGAGGTGGTCGCGCGGGGCGGGCTGCACATCCTCGGCACCGAACGTCACGAATCGCGGCGCATCGATAACCAGTTGCGTGGTCGCGCCGGCCGTCAGGGCGACCCGGGATCGTCAAGGTTCATTCTTTCTTTAGAAGATGATCTGATGCGCATCTTTGCCGGTGACAAGGTCAAGGCGTTGATGCAGCGGCTCGGCATGGAGAAAGGCGTCGCCATCGAATCCAAGATGGTTTCCAAGCGCATCGCGGCCGCGCAAAAATCGGTCGAAGGCCGCAACTTTGAAACTCGCAAACACCTGCTGGAATATGACGACGTCATGAACAAGCAGCGCGAGACCATCTATGGCCTGCGCCGCCAGTTGATGGAAGAGCCGGACCAGCGCGAGTACCTGGTCGGTGATACCGGCGTCGCGCGCGATTTGCTCGCCGATACAACCAAGCAGTATCTCGATCCGGATCTCTCTGAGCACGAGTGGGACATCGAAAACTATAAGGTCAAGATTCAATCGATCTATGGGATTGACCTCGATGCCGAAGGAATCGACTTTGGGCACGCGAACTCGGAAGAGATCGACGAACAGAT
>JAWVEM010000210.1:0-9242 GCA_033856735.1 Blastocatellia bacterium | reverse complement strand
AAGCGACGAATTTTCGTCATCACCGTGTCGTACATGAGCTGCCGACGCTGGTCCGGTTGCGGTTGTTGCAGAGCCGCACGGACATCCACGCCGAGGTTTTGCACGACCAGCGCGGCCAGGCGTCGGGCTTGCGCATAGTTGTGCGAATCAGGAGTGTCATGGGCCATGCGGGCGTGCGAGTCGGGTTCCGTCCGAGCAGTTGCCGCCGCGGCTTGCTGCTGGTAGTACTCGCGCATCGGGGGACCGCTAACGTCAGCCACCACGTGGGCCACTGAAGCGCCCTCGGTTCCCGGAACGCTGCCGGTCAGCAGCGTCTGGTCACCCCGCACTTCGTGGTTGATTAGCTCCACAAAATTTGAGTGCGCAAAAAAGTCTTCGACTGTGTGGAAGGCATTCCCCAGATGCACCAGGCTGTCTTCGCTCATGCCCGTGCGCGCCAGCGCCATCAGTTGAGATTCGATGTAGTCAAAAGGCGTGGGGTCGATCGCATTGGGATCAGCGTGCCGGAATTGCCTGCCCACGCCGCGGCTGCGCCAACGATTGGTGACCGCGTCGAAGATGAAGTTATCGAAATGTTCTGCTGCGTCGTAGCCGCCGAATTTTTCCGGGCGACAAAGTAAGATGAAATTTCCGACCCTTCCAATTTGGCTGTAGTCCCTTTGAATGTTGCCGCGCTCGATCGCCTGAATCTGCTGGGGCGAGAAGCCGGCGCCGGTAAGGGCCGCTTCTTCGATCACGTGATGCCCAGTGTCGCTAAAACGCGCCAGGCGGCGTTCGGAAGCCTGAGACGCCGCGCCTACTCTCGGGCCTGCGCCGATCTCTGAGCTCATCGGCCCGGCCTGTTGCCCACGAACACCGGAGTTCCCACCTCGCACGGGTAGCGCAACCTGGGGAGCGTGGGATTGCTGGATGACATGCGTCAGTTCATGAGAGATCAAGTGGCGGCTGGTTGCGTCCGCCGGAGCATAGCGTCCTGCACCAAACACTATGTCTCGTCCCACTGTGTAGGCCAATGCATTGACAGAGCGCGCTGACTCGGCTGCCCGGGCGTCTGCATGGACGCGGACGTGAGAGAAGTCATAACCGAACCGCGACTCCATGAAATCCCGGGTGGAATGATCCAAGGGCTGGCCCGAAGAGCGCAACACCTCATCTACAATGTTTGGGGCCTGCGTTCCAGAGTCGGATGTGGAAGCGGCGCGTCGTTGAATTAACGACGGTCTGCTTTCGCATTCCTGGCAGGACCCACCGGAAGAAGACGCTCCGCCACAACCGCACTGGCGCTGCAAGCGAAAAGCCGACGCGGGCATCCGCATTACTTGCTCTGCTACTCGGTCTGCTTCCTGCTCGTATTGGTCTCCGGGTTCATTCACGGTTAGCTTCGCCTGCAGAACTTTCGGCGCGGGGACGAGCAGTGACGAGCGGCTACTCAACTGGAGCATTGGGGTGCGAGATTGGAACGCCATCGCTCGCAAGTCAGGCGTAGCCGTCGCGCGCCCGCCAAAGTTTAGCCTTAGCTTTTTCGCCGAGGTCGTGTCGCCAGTTCCCTCTTGACGAGTGCGCTCGAACTCCATCTGCTCCCTCCGCAGGCCTTGTGGCAAGCTCTTTCTGCCTCTTGCTGAATCGCCGACCGAATTTTTTGAACTCGACGTTCTTTTAGGGACCCGCCGAGTGTGCCTGATGGAAAAGATAAATCTGCACGCGACGTCCGGGACTGGATGTTAAGGGGATGGAAGAGCCTGGGACGACATTCGCCAAGCTGGGCTTGAGCCGGTTAACGGTCGTCCTGGAGGTGCCGGAGCCTACGCTAAAACTTAACGGCGTTCTCTGCGCGTTGAGCGCTGCCTCAATCTGCGCAGCCACATTAACAGCGCGGGCCATCGCCATCAGAACACCGCCCTCATTGGCGAAAGCGAATCCCTCTACCTGTATGAAGAGTTGTGTTGAGGACAAGTTTTGAACGGAAACGACGCTGCTCGCGGCCTCGCTCACCACCTGGCCGGCCGAAGCAGGCACAGCCGATGACGCATGGTCGAAATCGAGAATGTTGGCTTGCAGGAAAGATTCGCCGCGATGACCGGGAAGCGGAGTCCCGGTCGGATCCATATCCAGCCCGCGCTGCTCGTTCGGCGCGACGCCGTGCTCCCCCGCGATCAGGTTCTCTCCCTCGATTGCTATGTTGTGGCCCATGCCTACCCCCCTCGATCCGACGTTCGCACCGCGCGTGCGCACGAAGGCCGCGACGTGACCGCAGATTTCGTGCGCCACTGTCTGCCAGAAGGGTTTCAGATGACGTGTTTGACCGCCAGTCCAGTAGCCCCACTCGAAATTGCTCTCCGGGTGATGAACCGCCACCAGCGCCGGGAAGCCTGGCGCAACGCGTGTGGTGCTCCAGCCCTGCATATCCATTTGTATATGCGGCGGTCCAGCTTGAGCCGGCGAAGCCGCTGCCAGATCGTTTTCGATAACGCGGAGGCAATCACAACCCTCCAGGTTGCCCGTGGCCGGCGCTCCTGAAGTCACTGTGATGTGATCATTGTTTCGTTGAGTCAGGCGGCAAATATCACTGAATGCATCCCCCAGTAATTCCGCGTCGGTCTTGCCGGTTGGGGAAGCTTTGTGAGCGGGATTATTTATGATCCAATCTCCCGCCAGGGTTGTCTGAGGCAAATGTTGGCGCACTGGCGGAGGCTCGGCCTGCATTGCACGGCCCGCTCTCGCTCCGTTATCTCCGGGCCTCTGCTGCACGACATGCGTCAGCTCATGCGCCAGCAGCTTCCTACCGGCCATCGTTTCCGGCGCGTACTCGCCCGAACCAAAAACGACATCATGGCCCACCGTATAGGCACGAGCCCGCACCCCCTGGGCAGACTCCGTTGCGCGTGGGCCGGTATGAATCCTGACGTGGCCGAAATTCTGATTGAAGCGCGACTCCATGAACGAGCGAGTCATGGTGTCCAATGGTTGACCAGCAGATCGCAGCACGTCATGCACCGAGTTTGGCACTGCCGGCTCCGCTGGGGAATGAGTCTCGGATAGGGTCGGGGCTGTCGCGCTCCGCTGCACCAAAGGCTGATCCTCGCTGCACTGTGCGCACGACTCACCGGCGGCACTCGATCCGCCACAGCCACACTTGCGCTGCACGTGCATGTTCGTCAGGGGCATACGCATCACTTGCTCAGCTACTCGGTCTGCTTCCTGCTCATACTGGTCGCCGGATGCGTTCACGGTTAGCTTCGCTTGCACGTGCGGCGCGACGGCCTGTGATAGACGAAAGATCCGCCCTAGCCGCAGAGCCGGCCGGGCGTCGTTGAACGTCGAAGGCCGGCTGCTGGCGGCTGGGCGCATCTTTTGAGCTCGGTCAGAAAGAGCGCCGTTCTTTGTCTGTTCACGATCAACTTGCGCGGATCTCATCTTCGTTTCTGTTCCTTAGGTTGATGTCGGTCCGGCGATGCTTCATCCGTTCATTACGTTTTGGTTACTGTTCCGGTTGTGATGTGCATGCTCGTGCCATCCGCTCTGATGTGACTGCCCGCCTGGAAATTCCGAGTGATGCGGAAAGTCCCCGTAGTCGGTTGCGTACGATCACAAAAATACTTCTGCTCACAGACCACCGTACATGAATTAACGCCGGTGCCTTCTAGCAAGCTGTTTGGAGCCCGGGTTCGATGCATGTCGAGGAACGCTGTGGGACCGTCACTCAATCCACCCATGCTCCCATACCGATTGATATCGAGGCATCTGTCGCCAGTGCAGGGCTGGCTGGCCGTCGCGCCCCGGCTATACACGGCTGCGGGACAGTTATTAGAAACGGTCGTCAGCCTTTCCTTCATGCAGTGTCCGGTGTGATCCGGGCCGGGACCGACATCCATTCGCGACATAGCACTAAGCCACGTGGCCCACCGTTCCTTTTCACTCGCGGAAAGATTGGCGTGGTTGGTCTGCACAACCGCACCAACCGCTACCGTGGTTGGACAAGGGGTGACGGCCGGTTGCGGTGGAACTGGCGCCGGTGTCGGTGCGGGTGTTGGCGCAGGTGTTGGCGCAGGTGTTGGCGCGGGTGTTGGCGCGGGTTGCGGCGAACGTGGTGCCTGGGCCGGCGTCGGCGTCGGCGTCGGCGTCGGCATGATTGGAGGCGCAATACCCGTGTTGTCTTCGCCAAGGCCGTTCTCGTGCACCGGACCCACCGCTCGCGCATTCGCATCCAGCCGCACCGGGCTAGAGTCCTCGCCCGCACGCGATGCGAACAAGGCGCGGGTGGAACGGTCCAGCCTGAGTAAGGATTCTTCCGGGATGATCGCTGGCGTCACAGCCGAGAATACGTCGTTCGCCGTGACTGCTTGTCGTTGCACCGCTGTGTGATCGCCGGCAGCACATCCCGGGCACGTCTGGGCGGAAGTGGAGGAACCGCTGCAACCGCATTTGCGCTGCACGCGAGGCACCGTGTCAGGCATGCGCATCACTTGCTCGGCCACGCGATCGGCCTCCTGTTCGTATTGGTCTCCCGTTTCGTTAACCGTTAGTTTCGCCTGCAATGCCTGCGACATGAGAAGCTGTGAGGATCCAAAAACATGACCAAGGTGCAGCACTGGGGAATGCATGTCGTTGAAAGCAATCGGCAAGGTGGTGTGCGTAACCGTTGCGCGCGGCCTTCGCGAGACGCCACCCACCGGTTCACTTTTTTGCTGCTCACGTTGAAGTCGCGTGCACTGCATTGTTTATCTTTTCACGTTCGTTGAGGTCGACTGTTCTACGCCGCGGAAGGAAGGACTTAACATCAACTCAGGAATCGCTCAAGAGAACTCGAAAATGAGCTTGTTCTCGCCCAACGCTTCCATTAGTTCCTCAAATCGCTCGTTAAAAGGAAGAGAGTCAATCAAACTACCTCCACCCAATGAAGAGATGCCCGGAATTTTCAAACTCAACTGAATATTCTTGTGTGACCGGACGGCGTCGAGTATTTTTTCAAAACCGGCATCACCTTCTCCGACGGCGCAATCATCGACGTAGTATAAGGTGCGTCTGGCGTCTGCCGGCGGAGACTTCCAGGTTACAGTTATCGTCTTCATTTGTAATGACCGTGTTTCACTTCAGACCGATCTCAGGCCGTTGCCGGGAGTTCGCCTGTAGCGCTCCGCCGTGCCAGCTCTTGACTTGATCGAACCATTCCTTAAGCGTCTTGTATTCGTTGCCCGGGCCAAAATGTCCCCAGAACTTATCTTGTCCGGCGTAGATAATGTTTTCCCCTTCCAGGCCGGCAGTGCCGCCGGGAGGAAAGCTTGTATTCTCAATGTAACCCCAGTCGCCAGGTATCCAGTCGTTGCCGGCAACGCCAGTGTCGAAGGCTAATGGAGACTTGCCTCCGCCTTCCATCGTCAATTGACTTGCGGCCTGACAAGCAATGGAATACTTCTGAGGATGTACATTGAGATCATCGATCGCTTTGCTGCGTTCAAGCCCGGGCTTGGGTATCCAACCCGCAACGGGATCCTTCACCCAAAAGTCGGGATTCATTTTGAAAGCTGAGCCTGCGCCAAAGCTGTATTTCTTCTTGGAGGCGAAATCGACAATACCGAGCCTGGCGGTCATATGTTTCCTAAGGTTGGTATTTATTTGCTCATTGGTAGAGCCATCGATCTCGAAAACGCGCCCCGAAAACAGCAGCGAGGTAAAGATCTCGTTCCAGATCGATTTCTTTATGATGGCAGGACAGGTGTAGGTATCGCCGGTTTTGGTTGTAGTAAACCCTTGAGTGTCCATCGCAAGGCCGGCGCCAACCTGGAGTTTCCTTTGGATTGCCGAGTCTTCACCTTTCCCCTGTTGTATCGTGTGTGTCAGTTCATGTGCCAGCAATTGCTTCCCGGCTTCGGTGTGCGGTTGATATTCCCCAGATCCAAATACCACATCACGGCCCAGGGTATATGCGCGGGCGTTAATCGATCGGGCGGAATCCGCTGCGTCTGTACCCGTGTGTATGCGTACGTCGCTGAGATCATTTCCGAAACGGGACTCGAAAAATTCACTCGTGGAACGATCTAGTGGTTGACCATTTCCCAACGGAGCCATGAAGTCCCTGGAATTCGCCAGGTCGACCTGGGTGTGGGCGTCAGTTCGGCGCTGAACGTTCAACTCCGCCGGTTTTGCAGTCGTCACGGAGGGACCGGGCATCGCAGCTGTTTGCATGCCCATCACGCGTTCTGCCACGCGGTCCGCTTCCTGCTCATACCGATCCGCAGGCTGGCTCATATTCAGCTTTGCTTGCACCGTGCTTGCCGCGCTGCCATGTGAGTGTGTGCCGAGACGTAAGACAGGCGGCCCAGCATCGAGAACCGAAAGGTCCGGCCCCGTCACACTGCGTGAGCTTCGAGTCTTTTTAGCATCAGGCTCGCTCTGGCAACGTTCGCGTTGAAGTCGTGCGTATTCCATCAATTCCTAATCCACCACAGGATTTATCCGAATTAACAAAGGAGCGTTGCATGATAGTTAATCAGCATCATGGTTGTCATCAAACTGTCCGCAAAGGGCACACGCCGCCGCTCTTGCGATACTCGCGCTGCACGGCGGCGACCAGGTGCGCCGAGTTTATTACGCCGCCATCGTTGAGAGCCAGCAACGAAGCATGTAGTACGGCGTTGCGAATCTGTCCGCCGTTGAGCGCGCAGCGAGAGGCGATCTCTTCCATCAGCCCTTGATCGATCGCGTATGCCGGCGGCAGGTGTAACTGCCAAATCTGCCAGCGTTCGGCTGCGTCGGGCGCGCGAAAGTTTACGACGACGTCCATCCGGCGTTGGAACGCCGTGTCGATACGATCGCTCGCGTTGGTCGTTACAATCAAGATGCCTTCGAATGCTTCGAGTCGTTGCAGCAGGTAGTTTGTTTCCAGATTTGCGTAACGATCGTTCGAGGTCTGAACACCAGTGCGCTGCGTCAAGAGCGCGTCGCCTTCGTCGATCAGCAAAATGACGTCAAGCTCTTCGGCCCGGGAGAAAACCTGGTTTAGATTCTTCTCAGTTTCGCCGATGTACTTGTTCACCACTGAAGAGAGGTCGAGGCGATAGAGATCCATTTTGAGCGAAGCAGCAAGCAGTCGCGCCGCCAGTGTCTTGCCGCTCCCGCTTGGTCCGCTAAACAAAGCCCGCACGCCCACGTTCATTTGCGCGCTCATATTCTCGTTGAGCAACCCACACAAACGCTCGCGATTTCGGCAGCGGCTTTCCAGGTCTCTCAACTCTTGCAGGGTCTCCTCGCCGGCGGCGAGATGACTCCACTTACCGGTGGTGTTGACGCGAGCGGCGAGCGTGTCCAGCGCCTGGCGGTTCAAGGCGCTTGACGCCTGCTGCGCATCAACCAGCCTGACTTCATCACGGCCGTCAAGCGCCGCGTATGATTGAGCCAACTTCGCGGCGCGTTGAATGTTGCCGCTGGTGAGACGAAAGCGCTCGCTAATCGTCTCCAAATCGTCGCTCGTGGATTCAAGGTTGTGTTGCCAAATTTTGCGACGCGCCTCTAAATCAGGCATCTCCAAAGAGACGGTAAGGGCCCGTTCGACCGCCGGCCCCGTGATGCCGCCCTGCTTTCCGAGCACCAGACACATCGGCCCCACATAACTCTTGACGAGAGGAACTTCCGCTGTTTCACCCGCATCAAGTTCGAGGACGACGACGAGCAAGGCGCGGAGCAGCGTCGCCAGTGAGCCCGCCAACTGCCAACGCTCATCCGCAAGTTTGCTTAGCCCACTAACTTCGAGTACTCCGCAATCAAGCTCACGCGCAAGTGCGCCTATCAGTGTGCGCCTGCCGTTGTGCCGTGGGCCGCGCACGACGAGAGCCTGTGCCTGGCCCGATGCCAGCAGCGCCGGAATCGCAGCCAACATTATTCGCAGTTTATCGGGAATCACGAGTTGCTCTCGTGCTGGCAGTTCGGCTGGCGCAACATAACGAGCCCAGGCGGCGGGCGCATCGTGCCTCTCGCCGCGCATGGCGTCCCAGATCAGAGCCGGTATTTGCAAGGCCCACTGGCTGCGCGGCGCTTCGGTATTCACAATTTGCATTACGCCGACGTCTTGCAGTTGGCGGATCAAGGTGCGCGCGCGGTTGTTGCTGTCGGCGTCGCGCCACCATGCGCTCAGCAGGCCCAGCGTCAGGCGCGGCTGGCCCGGCGTTCCCTGCACGATTTCAAAGAGGGAGCCGAAGCGTGCGTCCTCTTCGTTGAGACCGGCGGCGACGAGCAGAGTCATTGCTTCGTGATCGAGCCCCGTTGCCTCGCGCAACGCCCGCAGCGGCAAAAACTCAGAGGTTGTTGTCTCCCAGGCCAGCAGAGAGTCGCGCCACCAATCGCCAAACTCCCGCCAGGTGGAATTCTCCGGCGCGTATCTGGTGAACTCCTGATAGTAGCCGCTTAGAAATGGAAACTGTTTGAAGGCTGTTTCAAGCGAACCGAGAAGCGTGGTCACCTCGCCGATGACCCGCAACACCGCGGCGTAGAAATAGAGTTTGAAATGCTCAACCGGTGAAGGCAGTACTTCGGCAAAAGGTGGACCAGCCACCACGTGCTCTTCCAAAGATTCGCTCAGCAACATTAGTCTCCTGCTCTTCTACTACGATCTTCTACTGATAGTTGAAACGAACGAATCGCCCCGCGGCCGGCACCCAACCAGGGTCGCGGTCTAAACCCGCCAGCCGGATCTCGACCGGGTGCTCAGAGAGCGCAAAGAAAATATCCAGATGCACCTCGGTTAAGAGAATCGTGGCGCGCTGTGCGCATAGCATGAGCACCGGATCAAACCCGTCAGGGTCACCGAAAGCACGATGTAGTCGCGCGCGAATGTAGGGCGCAACCCAGTCAAGCCATCGCTCCAAACTACTGCTGTTCCGCGAAAACGTAAACGACGTGCGCACCAACTTCTCAATCGCGCTCACTTTGTAAACCATCATTTCGCGTTCCAGTTGTTCGCCGGGATAGTCCGAGAGCGGCACGTCGAGTACGAGAAAGCCCGCAGGATGCCGGACCAGTAATCGCTGGCCTGCGACGGTCCATTCAAGCCGGTGATCCTCAGGGAAAGCTTCGAGCCATTGCGCGGGCAGACGCCATTCTTTCGGCGGTTCAAATTCCTGACCCGGGACATCCAGTTCGCTCCGTCCCGCCAGTTGGGCCAGAAGTTCCCACACCGGCTCCTCCTTGATTTGCCCGTTCAATAGTCGCTGGCCAATTAAGGCAATGAAGTCGTAAATCGAAAGCCCGAG
>JAWVEM010000209.1:0-3710 GCA_033856735.1 Blastocatellia bacterium | reverse complement strand
CGCTCCTGTGTGATTATTGGTTCATGAATGCAATCATTCACAACCACCATATTCTTTCAAGGAGTCGATAAAGAGTGAAAGCGGAGTTAGCGCAGTTAATAGCTTTGCAGAACGCTGATACTAATATTAGAAGACTACAGGCAGAATTAGAAAGCATTCCTGAGAGGCGCGCCGAGATCGAAAAAGAGTTCGATCAGCGCGCCTTTGAAATTCGCGCACTGGAAGAGTTGCGCGATTCCGCCCGCAACGAACGCGCCCGCCTGGAAGCTGAAATCTTCGAACAGAAACAACGTGCCGAACGCGCCGATCGAAATCTGATGGCCGCGAAAAAGCCGGACGAATACACGGCCGCAATTCGCGAAGCCGATGCCGCGCGCAAACAGATTTCGGCGTTCGAGACCCAGGTCCTCGAGCAAATGGAAATCGCCGAGCAGGCCGAAAAAAATCTCGCCGAGCGCGCGCCGGAAGTCGAAAAGTTGGGCGAAGACATGAAAGCCCGATTCAAAGCGTTTGACGAGCAGGTGCAGACACAGCAGCAACAAATCGCGGCCGCTATCGCCGAACGCGAACGCTTGACCAGCGAACTTCCCAAAACCGTCAGCGCGCTTTACAAACGAATCGCAGCCCGGATTCGCGACGGAGTGGCCATGGCCGAGGCCCGCAACGGCGCCTGTACCGCATGCCACATGTCTCTGCGTCCGCAAATAATGGCCGACGTGCGGCGCGGGGCAGAAGTGATCACCTGCGACAACTGCAATCGAATTCTTTACTATGCTCCGGCCAACGCCGCGCAACCTGTCGGCGCTTCTTAAAGCTTCAGCAGGGTAGTCCCGAAAATAAAGAGGGCGGACAAGTCCGCCCTCTAAACATTTCTAAACTCCAACCCCGGATTATTTCTTCTTCAAAGTAACGTGCACGGGATCACCCAAATTATTTGCCGGCACATCCAGTTCTTCCGCCCGAAAGCCCTTGGCCTTCACCTTCAGCTTTAGACTCCCCATATGAATCGGCAGCAGCGCGATGACGCCGTCCGCGTCGGTCTCGCCCCAACTCTCGCAGAAGAAACCGTCTGAGCGGGTTGATTCTAGTTTGACGTAAGCGTTTCTGATAGGATTACCCTTCTCGTCAAAAACTCGAACATCGGCGCGACCGATACCGTCGGGCACTTTGGGTGCAACGCCCCGGCTGGCTGGTGTGTCATTGTTCCGGGATGGTTCCTGAGCGAGCGCAATCGAAAACGATGCGACGATAATGAAAAGGACTGAGAGAACTTTCGACATATTCTTAACTCCTAAAAGTGAAATAGTAGCGCCGACACTAATCGCGTTGTCGAGGGTGGCGATTCGGCTTGTCAATTTGATGGGCAAAAGGGCGGTTGCCTGAAACGACCCCGGGGAAGAGTTCCCACGGCCAACGAGCTGGATTGAGTATACGTTATTGCGCTTGGAGTTTGGAAGGTTTTTTTGTAGCGCAAGTTGTTAACTTGCGCCCAGGAGAAGCGCCGAAACCGAGATCCGCAAGTTACCAACTTGCGCTACATGCTAAGGGAAACGGAGAAAACTTTCATGCTTATTCCAATTCTTATTCTGCTCTTAATCGCGGGTGTTTGCGGGGCGCTGGGCCAGGCCATCACCGGGTATTCGCACGGCGGCTGCCTGGTTTCGATTGCGCTGGGTTTTATAGGCGCCCTGTTGGGCTCGTGGATTGCCGGCTACTTCCATCTTCCGGAACTCTTCGTTATTCCGGTGGGCGGGATGCGCTTTCCGGTGATCTGGTCAATTATTGGCGCGGCCTTGTTCGTGGCCCTGATAAATCTTGTCAGCCGGCGGCGAGTCTGATTTTCACTCTGAGAGATCAGAGCGCGCCTCTCGGTGGCTGTCGAACCACCAGGCCCAGACGATCAGCAATGAGGTGCAGAGCGTAACGATAGCGAGTTTCCTGACGCTCGCGGGCGGAGGTGGACCAAACGCCGCCGCCCCGTACGCCGCGAGCAGAAAAATGACGAAGCCGCAGAGGGCATACACGCCGATCTTATCTTTCGCTTTCGTCTGTCTTGTATAAAGCCAAATCCCAGCCGCGAACAGGATCAGCTCCACCGCAATCGCCGCCCAACGGTGATTCCAGAGTCCAAGTCCGACCAGGCGCGCGCCTCCCGCATACAGCGGCAAGTCCGGCCGGTGCACGATGTAATCCAAAACCCAGTGACTGATCACGCCCATCCAAACGACCAGCGCGCCGGCTTTGTAACGCGTGAAACCAAAATAGATCGCGCCGAACAGAGTGGCCCATCCCAGCACCGCGACCAACCCGTGTGAAATTGGATAAGAATCGAAAGCGAGGCGCAGGAATGGATTCCTGTTTGGCTCGACGGAAACGTGTTCCCAGCCCAGCAGCAGAAAAATTGGCCAGAGAAGATCGAGCAGGATCGGCGCCGCAATCAACGCACCGAGCGATGCGCGCGGCGCCAGTTTCTTAGACGCTAAACCAACTGCATAGTGGCCAATGAACATATCGTTGCGGCGTCATGCTATCACTGAATCGCTCTTTGCAATTACTTTTTCGCTATTCGGTTTGAAAAAACCTGCTCATCTCGCTAAAGTAAACCCCACTAGAGCAATTCATTTTAGTTTTTAGGTAGGAAGCGTTTAGAGGTGGGACTTGTCCCGCCCGCTCGCAACGATTGGCGGACAAGTCCGCCTTCTAAACGAGGCTCTCGTTTTTAACCGGCGACAATGCCACAGATCTTCCGTCACAGCACGAACTATCTGGCCCGGGCCACGATTTACGGCGCCGTCTTTATTCTGTTCGCGGCCCTTTGGGTCACGGCAGAGATTACTCGGTCGGGATGGAACACGGGCCAGTGGATCGAACGCCAGCAACCAATCCAATTCAGTCATAAACATCACGTCGGCGACGACGGGATCGATTGTCGTTATTGCCACACGTCGGTTGAGACTGCTGCGTCGGCCGGCATTCCTGCAACGGCCATCTGCATGAATTGCCACAAACAGATTTGGGCCGACAGCCCTTACCTGGAACCCGTGCGCGCGAGTTTCAAGACGGGCAAGCCTCTGGAATGGATCCGCGTTCACGATCTGCCGGACTTCGCCTACTTCAATCACGCGATTCACGTTAACAAAGGCGTCGGCTGTTCGACCTGTCACGGCCGGATTGATCAGATGCCGGTCGTGTCACAAGCAAACTCGCTGCAGATGGAATGGTGTCTCGACTGTCATCGCAGGCCGGAGAATTTTGTGAGACCAAAAGAGAAGGTTTTCGACATGGAGTGGCGACCGCGAAATAGCACAAAGGCTGAGATCGCTGAAGGAATGAATTTGAAGAAGCAGTACCACATTCAGGAGCCAGCGGTTTTGACGAGCTGTTCGACTTGTCATCGCTGAAATAGGAGCGCGGACATCCTGTCCGCCAGCGAGGCGTAGCCGCGCTCAATCTTTAGAGGGCGCGATCGGAAAGGCAAAGCCTTTCCGCACATCAAGCGGCAAAGCCGCGATACGAATGGATAACGACCGTCACATAAATTTCAAGCTGTTGCGCGATCGCATCATGAAGTCAGAACCGCCTGCGGTAGCGGGCGGCTTAACCGCGGACGCTCAACCGCCCGCTACCGCAGGCGGTACTGGCAAGACCTACTGGCGCAGTCTTGAAGAACTGGCCGACTCGCCGCTCTTCGAAGAGTTTGTCCAGCGCGA
>JAWVEM010000208.1:0-8754 GCA_033856735.1 Blastocatellia bacterium | reverse complement strand
TGCACCACTCGCCGGTGAAGGAGTTTGCTGTCCAGCACAACCTTACTATTCATCAGCCTTTGAAAATCAGGACTCAAGAAAGTAAAGAGCTGTTCACGTCTCAGGCAGCCGACGCTGCCATCGTCGTGGCGTATGGACGGATTCTCCCACCGGAGTTTCTCAACGCCCAACGTTACGGGTGCATCAACGTTCATTTCTCACTGCTGCCAAAGTATCGCGGAGCTGCGCCGGTTAACTGGGCCATCGTTAATGGAGAAAAGGAGACCGGCGTCACCACGATGCGCATCGTGGACGAACTGGACGCCGGTCCTATCCTGTTGCAACGCGCAACGCAGATCGGCGATAGCGAAACCGCGCTCGAGCTAATGAAGCGTCTCGCCGAAACCGGCGCCGACCTGCTGAGCGGGACAGTCAAGAATATTGAGCACATCGAACCGCAACCACAGCACGCCGACGCCGCCACCTTTGCTCCGGTATTAAAACGCGAAGACGGCAGGATTGATTGGACAATGGACGCCGCCGCGATCGAGCGCCGCGTGCGTGGCTTTCAACCGTGGCCGAATGCTCATACATCTCTCAAGTCGCGCCGCCTGATTATCCGAAAAGCGAGCGCCGAAGAAGTTCAGAACTCTTCAGACCAGCCCGGCGAGATCATCGAAGCTCATGGTGATGCACTTCGCGTCGCCTGCGGCGCTCAGACGGCTTTGCGGATATTGGAACTTCAACTGGAAGACTCGCGCCGGATGAGCGCTCGCGATTTTCTTAACGGCGCCCACATCAAAGTCGGCGACGTGCTCGGTTGAATATTGCTTAGTGCGGTTTCGTGGATCGTTGCCCTGGTGTTGATAACCTCCTGAGACTCATTCCTCGTCAACACTGGCGCAGGTCGGGGTCCTAATTCGATTTTTCTTAGCGCCTTCAGTATTTGCTTTGCGCCTTTGCGTGAAACAGATTTCGAGCAAGAATGAATTTCGCGCAAAGGCGCGAAGGCAAACCAGGACACGTCCCTGGCGCAGTCCCGATTGACAATTCATTCCCTCCATAATAACGTTCCCCGCGACCTGTTCAGTGCATCGATTACAGCGCGTTCCTCGATCCTACAATTCTCTCTCAAAGGGAAACAGTCTCATAAAGTTACTGTCGAATTCTTCAAAGTAGAGGTTGGTTACATGCGAAGGGTCATACAGCCTGGATTCAGTAGTTCGACTTCCTCTTATCCGGAAATCCTTAGACGATACGCAAGAAAGGTCATCGCGCTATCGATCGCAATGGCCCTGTTGAATCTCTCTGTGATTGTCGCCTACGGCGCGGCGGCGATGAATTCGCGCGGTGCCTCCGGTCTGATCGTAGTGGACGGCGTCGTTACGATAAACGGTGCGCGCGCTACATCGGGGCAAACGATTTTTGCGGCAAGTAGCATCACGACCGAAAAGCAATCCGAAACTGTCCTCAATCTCGATAATCGTGCTCGTCTTAAACTTAACGGAGAAACCGCCTTCGCCCTTGAGTCTTCGCGCTCAGGAATTTTCGGCTCGTTAGACTCTGGAGGCGTACGCGGATTTGTCCCCGCTGGGATCAGGACCGAAATCAAGACGGCCGACGCCTCGCTCACACCTGATCCTACGCAACCGGCCGCGTTCACAATCAAAGTTGAGCCATGTAGCACGACCCTCTCGGTGCAGACGGGCCGGGTAGAAATACGAGCTGGGAATAGCGTCCGATCCATCTCCGCGGGAGAGAGTTTTTCGACAGCGGAAAGCGCACCAATGCCTCCACCGCAGCAGAATTTTAGTCACCGTAAGCGTCTTGGGTTGTGGCTGGGAATTGGCGCGGCTATTGGCGTGCTCATAGTGGTACTAAGCGGCCGGCATCATGAGGTTCAAGCTCCGGCTCCGATCGGGTGCGGCGTGACAGTAGGCAGCGATATCGTTGGCGGATGCCGATGAACGATGATCGAAGGAGCTTATGAGCAGCCTTAAAAGGAGCGTATTCGGGGTCGCTTTCGGCTTGCTGATTTTGTTAGCCGCGAGGATTTATCTGCCTTCCGCAAGAACCATTTGGGTCCGTCACTCAGGCGCCGTAATTCCAAACGGGTCTCGGACTCTTGTTTTCACAGACAAGCCTTTTCGAATTTTGAGTGTGAATGGCCAGCGCTGGGTGGATGGGAGACTACTGGAAGCTTCCGCGTATCACGCTTTGGTTATTTTTCCGATAGTCATACCAAAAGACGATTACAGTTCCAGCGGAGGTGACGGGTTTACTCATACCGATCTCCAAAGTTGGCTCGTTCCAATAGGCGAGCGGTCCGCCAATAGTCAGACTTTCGAGAAAAAAGAGCTGGCCATTACCTATGACTCACTGTGGCAAACGATCACTCTTCACTCTCGCACTTATCATTTGACGCAGGGCAATCTCTTTGTCATCCGCTTTGATCAGAATTGGCAGCCGGCAGTCAGTCAGCTCAACGTGACAATCAATACTGACGCTGACCATGACGAAGAGGTCCGGGCTTTTAAGACTGCATTGAAGGATGACGCGTTGATCCAGCAGCTTTGATAACCGACGAGCGGGAATTACCTACTAGCTGCGCGCCTACCAATTTGATTTCTTACCGAGCTGGAGTTCGGGTCTTCAAACTCTCAATCCACGCGGCATTCTCTTCCATCGTGGGCCGAAACGCTTCCCGCGGCGCTACTGTCTCGACATGCATGTTGTCGTCGGTGTTGATGACCGAGCCCGCGACGGCGGGACCGAGTAGGGTTTCATCGCACACAAACCACGCGCGCACATCATCGGCGCTCTTGATGCCGACGCGTTCAAGATCGGCTTTGGTGCGCGGATCGTCCATGCGCTCGCTCATGCGTTCAAGACGGATAGGCGCTCTGCTTCCTATGAGGATCAAGTCTTTACCTTTCGCTGCGCCCTGAACGCGAAACACTGCGACATAGGGAAACGCTTCATGAAAAGTAGCGAGCACGGATCGCAGACTTTCGGTAGAGAGCTGGTAAATCTGGAGCCATTGCACAAAGACTCCGTCGTCTTTCAAACGCCGGCGGCCCAGCGAAAAGAATTCTCGCGTAAAAAGATTTGCGACTCCGGGCACCCATGGATGGCTGGGCTCGCTGATAATCAGGTCGTAGGTTGCTGGATTGACGCGCAGGAATGTTCGCGCATCATCGATGATTAGATGCAGACGCGGATCGCTAAGGGGGCGTTTGTTAACGTGCTCAAAATAGCGCGAGGAAGCGACCGCCGCCGGTTCGATCTCGACGCAATCGACGGATTCGATTGGTGACTGCAGGACCGAACCGGCGGTAACGCCGGTGGCAAAGCCAACGATCAGCGCCTGGCCCAGTCGCGGCGCGTTGAGCACCCCCAGCTGCCCCAACATTACCTGCGTCGGCATGTCGTCAGTATCCGACGCGTTAGTTCTCCCGTTGATCGCCACCGACGTAATGCCCCAATCGCGCCGCACTGAAACCGTCGCAGTTCGGCCCTCTTCATACATCAAGAGCTGATGATTCCCCGCGCCGTCGCTCTGATACTTTCCAGGAACGCTTTCGCGCGAACGCGCCAGCACGCGCACGTAGCTGTCATAGGCTCCGGTCGAAAGCGCGTTCAGATTCAGACGCGGCCACGCAGCAAACATGACCAGGACCAGAGTTACCGCACCACCGATTGCCAAACTGCGGCGTAGTGAGCGATCGCTCGTGACGCGTTTGGGTTCGTAGGCAATTCCGGCAACGAGCAAGCAGAGGGCAGCCACACAAAAGATTGTGAACCGCGTGCTGGTGCCCGGGATAAGCACAAAAGCCGCGAGGACTGAGCCCGCGATGGCGCCGATCGTATTCAGCGCATAGCTGTGTCCGACGAGTCTTACACTGGATTGAAAAAGGTTATCAGCGTCGTTTGGTTGCGATCTAATTCCGGCCCACATCAGAACCAGCGGCATCACCATGCCCATCAAAGTCGCGGGCAAGAGAATCAGAAGGGCGGCCGCGGCGATTTGCAGCGCCAGCAATCCAGTCCATGAATTAACACCGAGCCGGAAGCCGGTTGAGATCAGAAAGTCGGGAGTCGAGCTGGTTATTCGCAGGCTCAGAAACAAAGTAAATGCCGTTAGAATCTCGATCACCAGGACCGCGCGCCTCAGCCGCCACGCGTCCACGTCTTTCCTTACACTGACCAGATAAGCGCCTAGTGCCAGGCCAACCAAAAACAGCGCAAGGACAATGCTGAACGCGTAGGTGCTCGACCCGATGATCATCGCCAGCATCCGCGACCAGACGACTTGCATTGCGATCGTTACAAACCCCGACGTAACCGCACAGAACAGCCAAAACCTCCCGGTCAGAACCGCCTGCGGTAGCGGGCGGGCAATCTCTTGAGTCAATCGTCCAGCCAAATCGCGATCGGCGTCCTGGCGAACTTTGACAGCCTTTGAATCAAGCAGAAATGCTGCTAGTCCGATTGCGAGGTTAGTCGCCGCCGCAATCCAGATCGTCGCGCCAACGCCGAACTGCGGCAGCAGGAAAAAGCCGGCGGCGATCGCTCCGATGATCGCGCCCGCCAGATTCCACGTGTAAAGCCTCGCGATCGCATTCGCACTATCTTCGGAATCTCGCTCTTGAGCGCCCACCAGCACCGGTAGCGTCGCGCCCATCAACGCCGTGGGAACGAGAAGCACTGACATCGCCAGCACCAAGCGTGAGAACGCGAAACCATAAAAGCCTGGATGAAAGTGCTGCCAGACCTGCGCGTAGACTCGATCAATGCCACGAAAAAGTACCGGCACCGCCAGCGCGTAGATTCCCACGGCGATCTCAATGAAGGCGTAGGCACGGAGAGGCCTTTTGATCCGCGCCGCGAACCTCGCGGCCAAGGCGCTCCCCAAAGCCAATCCACCCATGAACGCCGCCAGGACTGCACTGATCGCCACGGTAGTCGCGCCGAACACCAGCCCCAGCATCCGCGCCCACAACACCTCATAGATCAGACCCGTGGCGCCGGAGAGTAAAAAGCAAATCGCAATTAATTTGAGAGTTCGGTGTGAGTAAGATTGAGTCAAAACGAAGATTCGCCTGCTGATTTTTCGGGCCCGTTGTTTATCTGTCAAATCACTTTACAAAGACTCTTTGCTGCGGCTTCGTGTGATTTCGTTAGATATCCACGCGACAAAGAAGGATCCGCTAAGAAGTCACACGAAAGAACACGAAACGCTTGCTAGTGTTCTTTCGGTTCGTGTGAACTATAGATATATCACGAAGGCCCGCCGCCAAATGTTAGGTGGAATCGATCCACGCGCCGCCGTGGTTAGCACGACCAGGTAGTTTGCATCGACGCGATGCTCCGTGCGCGTGGCGTTGTCGAGCACCTTTTGCAAATGCGAAACGGGCTCGGGAGCGAGACTTGGTTGAACCAGCGCCAGACGGCGCAGGCAAGCATATAAGTGCTCCTGATCGGTCCCGAAACGTCCTCGCTCCATGCCCAGAACCAGAGACACTTCGGCGCGTTCGTCTATGAAGTGCCGGACGAGGGACGCCGTTTGCGTGACACCACTTTCAAACCGGATGCGAAAATTCTCCTCATCGATATCGTCGGTCAGTAGCGTGTCCAGGACGATCGTGATCCGGCGTTCGTCTTCGGCAGTGAACTCGCGCACAGTCAGTTGTCGCGAGCGCGCCGTGGCCTTCCAATCGATGTGACGCAGATCGTCGCGCGGCTGATAGTCGCGCAGCAAAAGCAAATCATGGCCGGCGCCGCGGCGCAGCGAAGGAGTTTGTCCGGCATTCAACGGCAGCAGGTTCAGCTCGTCGGCGACGACCTCGAGCTTTGGATAGACCACTATGTCTACGTCGCGCGCGCCTAGACGACGGCGGTGGCGAAAGAAGCCGAACGGAAATCTTGTGGAAATCTCGAAACCGTTCACCAGCACGTGCCCGCGCCGGGGAAAGACCTGCTCGAGGCTTTGTTCGGCGGCGGCCCGGTGCGGCACATAGATGAAATAACCGAGGGTAATCTTTCTTGAGCGGGCTCGCTTTGTTTTCTTCGAACTGGGACGATCGAACAGTCCTCTCATTTCCACCATGATCGAGAAAGACGGCAGCAGCCGTTTCGCATTGCGCACAGTCAGGATGACTTCCGCCGACTCACCCGCAAAAATATGATCGGGAAATCGCGCCGAGACTGTCAGGTCGCGCAGTGTTGCCCTCGCCGCGGCCCAGGAAACAAAGATCGTCGACACCATGATCGAAAGCACCATGAACAGCAGATTGTTTCCCGTGTTCCAGGCCGCGAAGGCAACGATCACGAGGATGACTACGAAGATGACGCCGCCCGTGGTTACTTCGAGAGGCAGCCCGCGGCCGGCGACTTCAGCAAAGGCTGAGCGCGCCAGGGGCGGCACCACCAGAACCATGATCAGCAGGACGAAGACCAGCGAGGCTATCGCGCCGGCGCTCGCAAACTCCGGCGCGGCGATGCGCTTGGCCATCAAAGTCAGAATCGCAGTAGCCAGCCCGGCCAGAACCAGCACCGTGCCCAGGATTGAACGCCACCACGAAGAGAGAGGATTTGGGGTTTTTGATTTCGGATTGCGACTTTCTGATTTGTGGGCGTTATCCACTGGCTTCCTTCATTTTGCAATCCGAAATCTTTCAGAGCGGGACGCTGATTGTCTTCATTATCTCGAGCAAGACCGCTTCAGCTTCTTCACTGCGTCGCATGGCCGAGGAATAACGCGAGCTGACGGTAATGCGGTGGGCAAAGACAGGGACGACCAGCCGTTTGATATCGTCCGGGAGACAGTAGGTTCGTTCCTCAGTGAGGGCGAGGGCCTGAGCAGCGCGAAAGAGTGAGAGCGTGCCGCGGGGACTGACGCCCAGATCCAACATGTCGGACGCACGAGTGGCGGCGACAATGCGCATCAGGTAATCGACTATCGCGTCGTCGACCGATACTTCGCTGACCGCGGCCTGCAACTCGAGAATGTCCGCAGCGCTCAAGACCGGTTGCAGATCATCGAGCGGTTCGGCATGCTCGCGGTCGCGCAGGATCATTTTCTCGTCGGCCACGCCCGGATAGCCGATGCGCAAGCGCAGCATGAAGCGATCCATCTGTGACTCGGGCAAAGGATAAGTGCCGTGATGTTCGATGGGGTTCTGCGTGGCAAGCACCATAAACGGAAGCGGCAACGCATGAGTCACGCCTTCGACGGTCACATGCCGTTCGGCCATAGCCTCGAGCAGCGCCGATTGAGTCTTGGGCGTGGTGCGATTGATCTCGTCAGCCAGCACGATATTGGCGAAGATTGGGCCGGGCTTCCATTCGAAAAGCGAGTCGTGCTGATTGTAAATCGACAGCCCAATCACATCCGACGGCATTAAATCCGAGGTGAACTGAATCCTTTGGAAAGTGCAATCCAGCGCCCGGGCCAGAGCCTGCGCCAGGGTGGTCTTGCCGACGCCGGGCACGTCCTCGATCAAAAGATGGCCGCCAGCCAGGAGGGTCACGAGCGCCAGGCGCACAACCTCCGGCTTGCCGCGAATGACGCGTTCGATTGTGCTTTGCAGCAACTCGACTCTTTCCGCCGATGGTGCGGCGAGTGAGTCTGGACGAGTACCGGCTGTGCGCAAGTTTCTCATGGCATCGCGTTGATTGTCGGCCTCATTCTACATGTACTGGGCCAAGGTCGCCACGTCAAAGTTTATGAAGCTTTTTGGAGTGCGGTAACTTGTTACCGCTTTGTCATCTCGTCGCGGCGACAAGTCGCCGATAGCAAAGTACTGACAAGTCAGCGCACTCCAAAACGCGCGCTTTGTCTTGCAAGACAGCAAATCCTCTCGTTGCCGGGTGACGCGAGTGGAGACACTGTAGTAAGATTCGACAGTTAATTAAGCGGCGCCGGGACAGTTTTGGGAACCGTTAGAGGCCCGCGTCGTTTAGCAATCTGAGGAATTATTTATGAAACGAACTCACCGTAGCCCCCGCAACCAGCATGGATTCACTCTGATCGAGTTGATGATCGTGATCGCCATTATTGGCATCCTGATTGGCGCCGCCGTCTATGGCTGGAAGGCCGCTCAGAAGGCCGGCAACGAAGCGGCAACGATGCAGAACCTGAAGACCATTGCCGCCGTCCAGATTCAGTATTACAACACACATGCTCGCAGCTTCGGCACCTTCGAGCAGTTGGTCAAAGAACAAATGCTGACCTCAAAGTTCGAGGGCAATCCGCCATCGCCGGATGGTTATGTCTTCACTCTGAAGGTAACGCCAAAGACGGCCGGCTCGCCGACGTCTTATACTCTTAATGCCGATCCGCAAACCACCGGCTCCGGCACGAATCACTTTTACCTTGATTCTTCTGACAGCAGCATCCATATCAACGCCGCTCAGCCGGCGGGGCCAGGCGACCCGGTGCAATAGGATTAAGAGTCTGTTAACGACGTGGTCAGGACCTCCTGGTTTTTCAGCCCGGTCGATTTTGGTTTCAGGCAACGGCCAACTCTGCTGTAGGTCAAAGTTCTCTACGTTCTTCAGCACGAAGGGTGGCAGGTTCTCGCCATGCTGACCTTTTGGTTGGAAATTCGTCACCACGTTTACTGCGACGAAACTTGCTCACCTCAATCATTTGCTTCGCGCTTGCGCTTGATGAAACGCCCTAAATGATTCCTTAGGTCTTTGGGAGACGAGCTGGCAGAAAAGCTGAACACTGAGCTGGGGCCGGTTGCCGAGCGAGCGCGGCGTCGCATT
>JAWVEM010000207.1:0-8548 GCA_033856735.1 Blastocatellia bacterium | reverse complement strand
GTTTTCGCGGCTGAGGTGCGGGAGCAGGCCGTGCAGGACGATGACGGTTCCCTTCTTCACTTCCAGAGGCTGCAACTTATCTTCCGGCCACGGTCTGCTATCGATTACTTCGAAGCGCGTGCCGCCGTCTTCGGTGCGGACGAAGCGGGACTTCAGTCCCAGCTTGTGTCCGCCCGGAATCGCCCAAAGACATCCGTTCTCAATCGTCGCATCTTCCAGCGCGAACCAGAGCCCGACCAGACGCAAGGGCTCGGTGAACAGAAAAGTCGCGTCGTGATGACAGGTGACTTCGCCGCCAATCCGGGGCTGCTTGAAGATGTACATTGACTGAAGTAGCAGTGGGTCAACGATACCAAGGCTAGTAACGAGCTGTTCACTTCCGGCGTGCGCGAAAAAGAATGAAAGACCGGATCGAGGTCGTGCAGAGCATGGCCGATCTTATTGATCGATCGCTCTCTGCTCTGGCGCAGCGTGCCGTCGGGATTAAACGCATTCTCTTCGAAGAAGAAACGAATCTTGTCCCCTGACCCGAGGAAGTAATCGTCGCCGGTGCGTGTCTGCTCGTGAGTCGAAAAAATCGAGACTAGCCCTTGCGGGTCGAAATCGTGGACGAGCTCTGCGGCTCGTTCACGCAGACGGTCACAGGCTTGTTCATCCATGAAGTTTTCAAGCACCAGGAAGCCATCGCGATCGTACCGGGCAAGTTGTTCAGGAGTAAGAAGCATGTGGGAAAGCATTGTTAGATCTAACACGGGATTAATCAAGAAGGACGTGAAAGGGGGCTTTGCCCAAGGATGGGTCTTACAAGGCGAGCGTCAGTCAACATTGGTCGAAGAGCCAAAGGCGCTGAGACCGGAGTTTCCGCACCCGGTCGACAACGACCTGGTTAGACATTCAGCCGTGACTTAAATTTTGGTGGGAAGACAACGCCGGTTGAGTGATGCACCCGGTCGCTACCGCTCCCGGTTCTGTAACAAGCTCTGACTCCCGCCACTTTCGTTTGCCTGCCATTGGGTGCTGATGATATAAAGAGGCCCGTCTTCCCCAGACTACTACCTCGTTAGGAGTTCTCACATGAAAACCACTCTACTCAAGCTCGATTCGATCTTCCGGAGAAAAACCATGACTATTCGCACCCGCATACATTTGTTGTTTCTGGCCGCAGCGATTGCGCTGGCAACCTGCCTGACCGGCACACCGCAACACGCCGCGCTTATTCCCGCTCAAGCTCAGGCTCAGTCCCAGTCACTTTCAGCGCCCATGGCCATGGATCCCGAAATCACCATCGGCAAACTCCCAAACGGCCTGCGCTACTACATCCGAAATAATAAGAAACCTGAAAAGCGCGCGGAGTTGCGGCTGGTCGTAAAAGCCGGGTCGATCCTGGAAGACGATGACCAGCAGGGCCTGGCCCACCTCGTCGAGCACATGGCCTTTAACGGCACCAGCCATTTCCCCAAAAACGAACTCATCTCGTTCATCGAGTCGCTGGGGATGCGCTTTGGCGCGGACGTAAACGCCTACACCAGCTTTGACGAGACGGTTTACATGCTCACGGTTCCGACGGACAAGCCTGAGACGATGGATAAAGGGCTGCTGGTTCTCGAAGACTGGGCGCACAATCTTTCGTTCGATCCAATCGAGATCGACAAAGAGCGCGGGGTGGTGATGGAAGAATGGCGGCTGGGACGCGGTGCCGGCGCGCGCATGCGGGACAAGCTGTTTCCGGTCCTGCTCAAGGGTTCTCGCTATGCCGATCGGCTCCCGATCGGTAAGCCGGAGATTATTCAGAATGGTAAGCAGGAGCGACTGAAGCAGTTCTATGCTGATTGGTACCGGCCCGATCTTATGGCCGTGATCGCGGTTGGCGATTTCGACAAGGCCGCGGTTGAAAAAATGATTACGGCGCACTTCGCATCGATTCCGGCGGCCACCAAGCCGCGGCCGCGCGCCAGCTTCGATGTGCCCGATCACGCCGAGACTTCTTACGCGATTGCCACGGACAAGGAAGCCAACATTACCATCGCAGAAATTGAGACCCTCCTGCCCGCGCGCCCGGAAGGGACTGTGCGCGACTACCGGCAGAAGACCGTTGACCGCTTGTTCTCAGGCATGCTTTCGGCTCGCTTTTCAGAACTGGGGCAGAAGCCTGATGCGCCCTTTATTCAGGCCTTCGCCGGACGCGGCAGCTTTTTTGCGCGCTCAAGGGACTCGGCGACGCTCGGCGCCCTGGTGAAGGGGGACAACATCGAGCGCGCGTTGGATGCGCTACTGAGCGAGGCCGAACGTGTGGAACGTTTCGGCTTCACCGCCACTGAGTTGGACCGGCAAAAGCAGAATGTGTTGCGAAACTACGAACGCATGGCCGTCGAAAAGGGAAACACTCCGTCCGCCAGTCGCGCGGACGAATACGTCCGAAACTTCCTCCAGGATGAGAGCCTGCCATCTGCCGATGACGAATATGCGCTGCACAAGCGCTTCCTGCCAGAGGTCACTCTCGCTGAAATAAACAAACTTGCGGCGGAGTGGTTTCCGGATCGAAACCGCATTGTGGTCATCCAAGCTCCGGTGAAAGATGGCGTAGTGGTTCCGGACGAGGCAAAACTCGCTGCCGTCATCAAGGCCGCGGCAGCTAAAGATCTCAAGCCCTACGTGGACACGATCGGCAATGCAGTGCTGCTGGAGTCCCCTCCCACCCCGGGCACGATCACAAAGACAGCAACGAAAGATGCCATCGGGATCACCGAATGGGAGCTATCCAACGGCGTGAAAGTGATTCTTAAGCCGACGACCTTCAAAGAGGATGAAATCCTGTTTCGCGCTACCAGTCCGGGAGGCACTTCTCTCGTCGGTGACAAGGACTACATCCCGGCCAGCTCGGCCTCGCAGATCATCAATGCGGGCGGAGTCGGCAAGTTCAACATCATCGATCTGCGAAAGATCATGACCGGAAAAGTTGCCGCCGCGACTCCCTATATCGGCGAGCTGGAAGAAGGACTAAATGGGAGCAGCTCGCGCAGGGATCTGGAGGCGATGTTCCAGCTCATCTATCTCAGGTTCACTCAGCCCCGGGCCGACGCGAACGCTTTCGCTTTCCAGGCCGCTCAGGCGAAGACTTTTCTCACCAACCAGTCGGTAATCCCCGAGGCTGTATTTTTCAACACGCTCACCACGACCCGATTCCAAAACCATCTCAGACGACAGCCGCAAACTCCGGAGATAGTCGACCAATGGAACCTCGACAAGTCTTTGGCGATCTACAAGGACCGCTTTGCAGACGCGAGTGACTTCACATTTGTGTTTGTCGGCAGCTTTGATCTGGCGACGATCAAGCCGCTGGTCGAGCGTTATTTAGGATCGCTTCCATCGATCCGCCGGAAAGAATCGTGGAAGGACGTCGGTGTGCGCACCCCGACAACCGTCGTCGAGAAGAAAGTTGAGAAAGGCAGCGAACCAAAGAGCCTGTCGGCGATCGTGTTTAGCGGGCCGTTCCAATACGATCCCGAGCATCGGGTGGCCATTCGGGCCATGGCCGAGATTCTGCAAACCAGACTCCTGGAAACCATTCGCGAGGAGTTGGGCGGCACCTACGGGATCAACGCTAACGCCGGTTATGAGCGAATTCCCAACCAAACGTACTCGGTCGCGATTCAATTTGGGAGCGCGCCGGACCGCACTGAGAATTTGATCAAGCGAGTCTTTCAGGAGATTGAATTACTTAAAACGAACGGCCCCACCGACAAGCAAGTGAACGACGAGAAAGAAGCTCTGTTGAGAGAGTTCGAAACCAATAGCAAGCTGAACAACTATCTATTGAGTCAGATCACTGTGAAGTACCAGAGCGGTGAAGATCCGGCTAGTCTCTGGCATATTTCGGAGCTTTACAGCAAGATCGACAAGGCCATGATTCAGCAGGCCGCCAGGACCTATCTCAACACGAACGCCTATGTTGAGGTGATGCTGTTTCCGGAGAAGAAGTAGAGCGGGGTGACGTCTCGCGGCCTTGCTGATCGTGCCAGAAGCCCGACCGTGAGGGAGGGCCACGCTCGCCAGCACTCGTGATCAGAAAATCGGCGGCGAACGATCTGTTGGATCCCAACAACTGACCTGGACGGGCGACGCCCTTGCTTACGCGCGGGCTTCTAGCACGGCATAGGCTTTCCGCGGATCACGCTGGGCCGCTAATCGTGGATTGCGCGTCGCGGGCCATTGCCCTTTGCTTCCTTCCCAGCCAAAGGCTAACGAACAACCAGACGACGGCGATCGGCGCCGCCACAAACGAAACTCCGGTCAGGCCCAATCCTAACCAACCCAAAACGGGCGAGGTCCAGGCCCCAATCTGATCGCCGGCGCGATAAACCACCGTATCAATGAAATTCTTCGCCTTATACTTATCTTCCCGGCTGACCACGGTGAAGAGAGTTTCGCGCGCCGGCCGGGCGATGGCAAAGTTCCCCGCTCTCCGCAGCGTCAGAAAAATTACCAGCACCGCCAGAGTCGGCATGATTCCCATCGAGGCGAAGCCAAGCACACTCAGAGCGGGCAGGATTGCCAGCGTCATGCCGACGCCTAACCACTTAAGCAGCCTGCCGGTCAAAAACGTCTGACAAAGAATAGTCAGGACGTTCACCAATAAATCGATTTTAGCGAAGAACGCCGTCCGGGCCCGGCGATCGGTAAAAGCGCTGGCGGCGATACTGACTTGCTGAAAATACAGAAGCGTCGAAGTGATCGCGTACAGGAGCATGTAAGTGCAGATGCCCAGCAGATACGGCGAACTCAAGCTATGCGCTATGCCCCGCCAAACTCCTCCGCGAACCGGCGCCTCTCCAGAAGCCCGCTGGAGGGTTGACGGTTCCGAGCCACTTAGAGTGTGGGGAAACAAACGCACGCATTGCGCGCTCAACTCCAGCAAGACCGCGGAGATCAGCAGCAGAGTGACGACGCCAATCTTCTGGACCAGCGTGGTAGTGATCGCTGCACCGGCTATCGCGCCCAGCGTGCCGCCGACGCTAATAAAGCCGAACAGGCGCTTCCCCTGGTCCGTGCTGAAGACGTCAACCATGAACGCCCAGAACACCGATATCACAAACAGATTAAAGACGCTGGTCCAAATAAAAAAAGCGCGCCCGACCCAGATCTGGTTGGCCTTGGAAATCGTCAACAGGAGCGCCAGAAATATCAGCAGGTTGCCAATCAGGAATCGATAGGCGATGGGGATAAAACGCCGGCGTGAAAATCTTGCGACGAGCGCAGCGAACAGCGCGTTTGCCATCAACATCGCGATCAGCGTGCCCGTGAACATCCACGGCAGATTTTCTATGCCGCCGGCCGCGCCAAACTCGTCGCGGATCGGGCGAATGACGTAATAGCTGGAAAGAATGAAAAAGTAGAAAAGGAAACCCAGACCGAGCGCCCGGACTTCTTCGGCTTTCACCTCTACGGCCTTTTGTAAGAGCCGCGGGAAAGAGCTTGGCTCGTTTTTTTCTGGTCGGCTCTCGCTATTCAAGCAACGCTCCTTTGGAACCCAGATCGAGTAATCGAAAGGATCGCAACCCCAACGAGGTTGGGTCTCTTGCGCAAATCAAACATCACAACTGATCAACAACTGGAAAGACTGAGACAACCTCGTTGGGGTTGTCATCATGAGATCCGTGCACCCAGGGTAGCCGCCAAAGCGCGACAACCCTGGGCTATGTTGCTTAACCGCTTCGCGGTAGCGCCCCCGTTTCTCCTTGATCAGAACTTCATCAAGGTCCGCGGCCTCGTGATCGGCGCACTCGTCTTCGGCTATCTACTTCTTGCTGCCATGCCAGGCTGCCAGTACTTCCTTTTCGCGCTCCGGCTTGATTCCGGCGCGTAGCTTCGCCTGTCTTGCAGCACTCTGCTTCCTGAACCAATCGAGTGTTGCTCGGGTCGTATCAGGAACGCTCCGGAACGTCAGTCCTTTATCGACCGCTCTCTTGACGCTAATCCGGGAGAACCCCGCTTCGTCCCCTTTCGGCGGGACCCATACGGGCATGTCCGACCAGGGCGAAACCTTCTGCGCGGCCAGAAAGTCCGCATCCACCCAGGTGAATGGGGCGTCCGTCTTCGTCACCTTCTTAATGCCGTCAAGCATCTGCCCCATCGTCAGCGTTGACTTGGGACCAGTGGCATTGAAAATTCCAGTCGTTCCCTGCTCGACCATGCGTATGGTCCATTCGGCCAAGTCGCGTGCGTCGATGAATTGGACGGGGTCGGTGGGATTGCCGGGCGCCAACACTTCGCCGCCGCGAGCGACGCGCACGGGCCAATAGGTAAAGCGATCGGATTCATCGCCAGGACCAACAATTAATCCGGGACGGATAATCAGAGCTTTCCCGGGGAACCACTTCTCAACTTCCGCTTCGGACAGCGCCTTGAGTGGTCCATAGAGACCGTAATTGGAGGCTTTCAAAGTTGCCTGCGTCTCTTTCATGGCATCGGGACCGGTATATTTTGCCAGCGGCCCGGTCTCGTCCATTCCCGGTTTGCTGTTGTCTGAGTACACGGAAATAGTTGAAATGAAGACATAGCGATCGACGTTCCCTTTCAGGACTTGAGCCGCATCACGCACCCAAACCGGTATGCTGGTCGGGTTATCTATCACAACGTCCCAGGTCCGGCCCTTGAGCGCGTCGAGTTGACCGTTGCGATCGCCGATCAATTGTTCCGCTTCCTGCGGCAGTTCGCCCGGATGCGTCTTGCCCCGATTGAACACCGTCACTTTATGCCCGCGGTCGAGCGCATAGCGAACCTGTTGCGGACCGGTAAAGCCCGTCCCCCCAAGGATCAGAATCCGCAAGGGCTTCGGCCTTTTACGAGTTGATTCAACCGTGCCATTGCCGGCTGCCGAGAAAGCAGCTGCGTAAGGTATTAATCCCAAGCCGGCACTGCCACCCACGATGGCTGAAAGCTTGAGAAAGGTTCTCCTATTGGTTGACATTATTCTCTCCTGAAGATTTTGATTTTCTCGCATGACGAGTGGGCTCGCCGTACTTGTTTACCATCGGTACTGCGCTCAACTCTGGGATGGTTAGATCGGACTGGATACGCGCAAGGTTTGATTATTGTTTCATCGCGCGCGCAACGGCAGACACCTAATCGCAGGTGTATACAACTCTTGGTAGGCTGTTGCGAAATTATAGGACCCGATGATGCCCTCTTTTGATCTAAGGCCCGAAGGGCCGTGAGGAAGCAGCCACAACCGTGAGGTCGTGGATCGAGAACCAATCAAGATTAATTAAGCGCCGAAGGCGCGCACAACAGTTGAGACCGCAAAGTTCCGACCACGCCCTTACGGACGGGGCTATTTCATGACGGCCCTTCGGGCCTCCTGTTACAAAAAGCCACCTTCGCGGCCAATAGAACGCTATGAGCTGTACTTTGAAAGTCAGGCTGCGCTCGGTTTGCTGGTCAGCAAGTAACTTAGTAAGCACTCCAATTGTTGGTAGTCGGAGGCCCTGGTCACGTACTCGTTGCGGCGCACACCCACTTCCATGATCGCGGCTGTGTCGATCAAGTCTTCGTGCGTGGCGATCACCACGGGCACACTCCCCAAACGCGCGTTCTTGACGATCTGACGAGCTGCTACCATCTCGTAAAGCAGCGGCACATTCAGATCCACCAGTAGCAGATCCGGGTGAATGTACAAAGCGCGCTTAACCGCATCCTGTCCATTGTCAGTTGTAATTAAACGGTAGCCATTCAGCTCAAGGATCTCGGTCAACTCGGAACTTGCGTCCGATTGATCTTCCACCATCAGCACGGTGGGGTTCTGACCACCTGACCGAAACGGCCCGCGTCCAAATACATGATTGGACGTCTTAACAGAAGAAGGATAAGTAGACATAGGGACATCTCCAAACGCTAACTGTTGGCCTGTGAAAGTTGCCTGGCTGCGCCCAGGCCCGAACTTAGCAGCCGGCGACAACTTCGACCGTTGTCTTCTTTACGATTTGAAGGGGCGGTGAATGAAGCAGAGGAAGGTAAAGAGACAATACCGTTGGCTCTCCTCCCCCAACAACATAAATTAATAAGGCGTGCGGGAATAACTTAAACCAGGCTTGGTTTTCCCGTCTGTGCGCTACCACACAGAGCGGCGCGCCGGTATTGGGAGACTCCGTCGGCCTTCAATGCGCCACTCAATGGCTTACGTGAAAACTTGTATGGAGAGTCGACGAAGGGCAGCTTGTAAATGTCTTGTGGGATGCGAAAGGCGAGTAGTGGATCAGTTCAAGTGAAAACCGATCCACTACGCCCGCTCTTTGTGCCCGCCCGCTACCGCAAGCGGCTGACAAACCGATGAGCCAGTTATCCGGCCCGTTTCATTCCCGCGGTCTTTTGCTCTGGCACCAAACGTTCCAACCAATCACCGACCAGCGCGATGGCGGCTGGCAGGAGAACGGCCTGTGCCTTCTTTGAAACTTCGTCGACGAAGCGGTTCCCGACGGACGCGGCCTCCTGTTTCAAACGGTCATACGTCTGCGTCTCTTTGAATCGATCAAGGAGTCCCGGCCCAGAGTCT
>JAWVEM010000206.1:0-3033 GCA_033856735.1 Blastocatellia bacterium | reverse complement strand
GACGGCGGATATTGTCTGATCGATCAGAGCGCGACAGACACCACCAACGTTACGATGTATCACACGTTTTTTAATCAAACGGGAGCCAAAGGCCAGATGGGTTTCGATCGGGCCGTCAAGACTACGTGCCTACCCAATAAGGATTTTTGGCCAACGCGGGGCGTCGGATTCGGCAGTACAGATGATCCGACGATCACGTGCGATGGCACTCCGATCTATATTCAGAACGGCCTCAGCCTTAACGATAACGTGCTGTTCTATGCGCCGATGGCCCTGGGCCCGGGCTCGCCGAACACGGTCTATTTCGGATCGGACCGACTCTATCGTTCCACTGATCGGGGCGATCATATGACGCTAGTCAGCCAGGCTCCAATTAACCAAACCAGCGCCGGTCCACCGGCAGTCGGTTCTCCGATCAGTTCAATTGCGATCTGGTCTGGCGGGGACAATGTCCGCATGGTTGGAACCCAAAATGGAACGATCAGGGCGACCTCAGTCGGCTCTGCGAATATGGCTTTTCTCCAGACGCCGTTCCCGGCGAATCCGAATGGCAGCACAAACAAGTTCGTGGGCCGCATCGCTATCGATCCGAACAACAAGAATGTTGCCTATGTCGCGTTGTCATACTTTGCTCCGGCAGGCCAGGGTATTTGGAAGATCTCAAATCTCGTGGCTGCCAGTATTGATGCGCCGGTGCTCCCCGCTCCGGTTTGGACGGCAGCGGGGAACGGCATTCCCAGCATTCCCATCAATGGGCTGGTGATCGATCCGCTGAACTCGAACAATTTGTATGCGGGCACGGACATCGGCGTCTACAGCTCGACGGATGGCGGCGCGAACTGGGCGCCGTTTGGCACGGGCCTGCCGCGATCGGCCGTGTTTGATCTGCAAATTCAGCCGAGCTTCCGACTCCTGCGCGCGGCCACGCACGGCCGTGGCGTTTGGGAAACGGCACTGATCAGCCCGGGAGCCAGTACGGTGCAGTTCAGTACGACTACGTCTTCTGTCAGCGAGGGCCAGGTAAGCACCTCGGTGACGGTGACTCGCGCTGGCGACACTTCGTTTCCGGCGTCGATTAACTATGCGACCGCGGACACCGGCTCAAACAATTGCAGCAGTAATAATGGCTCAGCTTCTTCGCGCTGCGACTATATCGCGACTTCGGGGACGCTCAACTTTGCCGCGAACGAGACTTCGAAAAATATTCTGATCCCGATTGTGGACGATGCTTATCTTGAAGGTCCCGAGACCTTCAATTTGAATCTCAGTGCCGCGGGCGGTAGTAACGTGACGCTCGGCTCACCCGCGACGATCACGATTACCATCAATGACAACGAGACGGGAAGCAACGGCACAAATCAGATCGATACGTCGAGCTTCTTTGTGCGCGAGCACTACATCGATTTTCTGAATCGTGAGCCGGATGCGAGCGGTCTGAACTTCTGGACTAACAACATCAATAACTGCACTCCGCAACCGTCGTGCACTGACGTGCAGCGCATCAATACTTCGGCCGCGTTCTTTCTCTCGATTGAGTTTCAGGACACCGGCTATCTGGTCTATCGCATCTACAAAGCCGCTTATGGCGACGCTTCCGGCACATCAACATTTGGCGGGACGCATACGATTTCCGTGCCGGTAATCCGGCTCAACGAGTTTCTGCCCGACACGCAGAGGATTGGCCAGGGCGTGGTCGTGGGACAGGGGAACTGGCAACAGCAGATTGACGACAACAAGACTGCTTTCGCGGAAGAGTTCGTCAAACGCCCACGATTTTTGACGGACTATCCGTTGACCCTGACACCGACAGAATTTGTAGACAAGCTGAATTCAAGGGCCGCCACTGCCGGCGTAATGCCCTTGTCCACGGCACAGCATGATCAGTTGGTAAGTGATCTCAGCGCCGGCATCAAGACGCGCGCCCAGGTTTTGCGGGCGGTGGCTGAGAATCAGACGCTGGCCGGCGCAGAGAAGAACCGCGCGTTTGTGTTAATGCAGTTCTTCGGCTACTTACGGCGTAATCCCGACGATCCACAGGACACGAACTATACCGGCTACGATTTCTGGCTGGGCAAGCTGAATCAGTTCAACGGGAACTTCGAGAATGCCGAAATGGTCAAGGCCTTCATTAATTCAACTGAGTATCGGCAAAGGTTTGGTGGTTGAGATAGCGCAAGGCTGGCAGCTTGCGCTGGGCGGCGCCAAGAGGTATTTCCGGATTGTGAGCAACCAGCAGCGGTTCATCGGAAACTAAGCGAGGGTCATTGGTTAAGGTTCAGAGTTCAAGGTTTCATGTTGCCGCATGCACACTCAAGCTACCGGCTTGAACTCTAAACGGAATAACGACAGCGAAGCGGCGGCTTGCGGTTACGGCGGCCCAACGCTTACAATGACCGGCCTGACTGCTTAATATTTCGAGGTAGTCGTTCTTGCTGGCTTGGCTCAAATCCCCAGTGAGCACTTTGATCGTTCGTTCATATTCTTAATGATAAGACTGGTAATCGCCTTTTTATGCGCCGCGGCGGCGTGTATGCTCGTCGCCAGCGCCCTTACTTCGGCGCAGGCGCCCGCTAATCCCACTCCGGATCCGTTTGTCACCCAGGTAACTCATTCGAGCCGCGACTCTTTTGCGGGAGATACCTCGGCCAACGGCCGCTTTGTCGTCATTGAATCCAGCGGCGATATCGCCACAGAGAAGACCACCACGCGCAACAATCAGGACGGCAATCGCGAGCTGTTTTTGTTTGATTACGCGCAACGGCGAATTTTTCAGCTGACAAACACCAGGAGCGTGCTGAATCCGCCGGGCAGTCCTTCGCCTACGCCGAGTCCGAGTCCAAGCCCTTCAGTCAGTCCTTCGCCGACCGCGAGTCCAACGCCGACGCCCGTGGATCCATCCAGTGTCGCGATTGATATCAGCAATAACGCTCCGATGATTAGTCTGGAGCCGCAGCTGGTTGCGGGTCAGCGCACCTATACGATCGTTTTCAGCTCGAATGCCCCGGTTAGTCCGGCGAGTTTTGACGGCACGGA
>JAWVEM010000205.1:0-4486 GCA_033856735.1 Blastocatellia bacterium | reverse complement strand
AAAATAGATGAAGGCAGAGAGTAAACGTACCGCGAACACACTTCGAGGCACACTTCTCCTGAGGATGGCGATCTCGCGGACTCTCGCAAAGGACCGAGATCGTCATCCGTTGAAGGCTCCCTGCCTTCATCTCTCGCAAATAGGTACTTCGATTGTCAAAAAACAAAAAGAGCGGGCTTTAAGCCTCCAAGGGAAGCTGCCCGCTCCTTCAATTCTCGCGATTTTGCTTTGAGATTTGGGAGCGGGAGGCCGCTCCCGCGAATTATTGCCTGATATGACGGCTATCTATGGACGCTTCTTGTCCGAGTCTGCCGCCAAAAATATTGGTCCGCAATGAGACCGACGCCGAGCTCAGGCCTAACGTACAGACGACCGTATACATGGCGGCGCACGGCTTCCATTTCGTCGAATGTTTCTGGTATGTCCTGCTCGTCATCATTGAAAGTTTCTTCCTCGCAGTGCGCGAACCGATGTTCGCGCGAACCTTCTTGTATAAAGTATCAATGGCGATCGTGTCAAGATCTTTTCTACGAAAAACGATCACCGGTGCTTCGATACTCTTCGACTAGTCGTGAGTTGCCTGAGATTCCACGAATGTGGAAATCGCATGGCCTGACTCTCGAAAGTTTCGAACGGGAAAGAGCCAAAGGTGATCCGGCATAGTGGTAACAACTCAGTAATGGTGGCAACTATCCTGCAGCGTGATACTGCAAGTTGAATTGTGTACTTGCCCGGTTTCCGCATGTCGTATAACGCGCTCACTCGCTGCTCCTGAGTAAGCGTTTCTCCGCGCGAAATGGTGCGAAACCTCACACTGCGCATCGCGAACTCTGGGTGTGGGTAAATTCTTTTTGGAACCATTTTCCCAAGGTTGTCGCTCAGTTCAAATTGAAAACTTGAGTCGAGGTTTCCAGTGATACACGCGCCGCCCTCGTTGACATCGTGATCTGAGGTATCCGTCAGGCTAACTTTGATCCAGACGTCGCTTTCGGCGACGACTGTGGGGTTTTCTGCGGTAATGGCAATCTTGAAAGGCGGATTATTGGGCTGCTGTCACAGAGTAAGATTAGCAAGAAGCAATAGAATACCTGTATAGCCTTCACTCCTCATCCTCAGTGACGGTTATTGTTGGCAAGTACCATGGGGCCACTCCATGTTGGGAAGCTACTCGTCCCAGAAGCTGCCGCGAACGGTTGCGCCGAATCCGCTTTCACTCGGCGTGCCCAATGTCCCGTTAGACTGGGTGCAGCAGGTCTCAATTATTTCTCGAAAAGCACCGACGGTGCAGAGGTGCCGCCCTGGTCTGCGATACTTTTCACAGCGCCTCGCCCCTGGCTAACTTGCGTAGCCCATCTTTCTGGCTCAGCATGAAACTATGAAACGTACGCGTTGCTGAGGGCAGAAAACGTCCCAGCGAAACCATCTTCACCGAGCGGCGTAGCGTGTGCCCGGAGATGCGCAACTGAGCCAGCCTGCCGGCCTTCAACTCTTCAAGCACTGCCCAGGGAGGCAATAGTGTAATGCCCCAACCGTGCTCAGTCATCAGCTTAATGAAGTAGGTGTCATTGGACTCGAGGGCCAGGGCCGGACGGATGCCGACGCTGTCGAAGAACTGATCGGTAGCGCGCCGTATGGAAGAGCCGCGCTCGAAGAGGACCAGTCGCTCGCGCTCGATCTCTTTAACCGTCGCCGCGCGTTTCTTTGCCAGCCGGTGCTGCCGACCAACAATCAGGACCAGTTCATCTTCAACCAGTTCCTCAACCTTTAGCGCCGGAGAGTAAACCGGCCAGGAGGCAAACCCGATGTCTGCCGCGCCGTCCAGGATTCCGGCAATTGTTTGCTCGGTGCTAACGGTCGTGCGAAATGACAATTCGATTCGCGGATGCGCGCGCATGAAAGATTCAAAGAAGGGCGCGAACAGATAGACCAGCGCCTGGGTCGCCGCCGCCACACGAACCGAACCCGCCGCCGAGTGCTCGTGCCCGGACACGCGCTCTCGCAACGCTTCGGCCTCATCAAGAATCCGTTGCGCATGTTCAAGGGCCATTCTGCCCGCTTCCGACAACCTTACACCGCGTTTCGCGCGAATGAACAGGGGCTCGCCAAGTTCCGTTTCCAAGGCTTTGATCTGATGACTGACGGCTGATTGAGTCAGGTTCAGATGCTTCCCCGCCCGCGTAAAGTTTAAGGTTTCGGCTACCACACGGAAAGTTCGCAGTTGCCATAGCTCCATAACCACTCTCCTTACAACGACAATGCTCAGACATGAACCTTTTTAATGGCCTCTATTAAAACAATGAGTTGGATATATGGCAACGTCCTTCGTAGACTCTGCATACAACAAGTGCACCAACAGAGCCAACCTCCTGACGGCGTTCACCGCACTCGCAATTAGAAGTCACCCTCCCCCCACAATGAATAGGTCGTACGACAAGGCAATATGGGCATGAAAAGCAGGTCAGAAAATACAAAACATTATTTACTAGCCAGTGATTTTGATCAGACTCTGAGCTTTAACGATTCGGGAATTGTTCTCAGTGAAGTCCTGGGTAACTCCAGGTTTGGTGAAAAAGTCGCGGGCCTGTCGAATATGAACCTCGTGCAACAGGGAGGGGAACTCGCTTATTTGCTCTTGCACGATCCTGAATACCGTTGTGTCCGTAAAGAGCACCTGATCGAGGTGGGCAAACGAATCCGCCTCAAGCAGAACATCCAGGAGTTGTTGCGGTTCCTCGAAAAGGGCTTTGACGACTACCGCTTCTCCTTCTATGTCGTTTCGGCCGCGCCGGAAGAAGTGATCCAATCGGCGCTCGAAGACATCATTCCGCCGGATCACATTTTCGGGACGCAGTTCCGCTACAACCAGTCCACCGGCGAGATTGATTCAATCATTCGGGTCCCTGCCGGTTACGGAAAGGTCGCGGTGATTGATGAGCTGCATTCAACCCTGCAGGTCAGTTACGACCGCATCGTCTATGTCGGTGACGGCAGCTCAGACGTTCACGTGATGTTGCACGTCAACCGCCAGGACGGCTTCACAGTCGCCGTTTCGGAGGCCAAGCATATTGCTCAGATTGCCAAGCGCAGCGTTCTTAGCGATGACGCGCTGAGCGTGTTGGTTCCGGTTCTCGAAGACATCGTGGGCTGGGACTCGGTACGCATTCGGTCGCTCTTCGAGTCACAGGGGTTTCTGATTCAGGAGTGGGACAAGGTGCGAACAGATTGGTTGACTATCCGCCAGATACCCGACGGACCTGACTCAGCATTAAGGTTAGTGGAGGCTGTAAATGGTTAACGGTCTCGGATGGGTAGCGACAGCGCTCGTTGCCACTTCCTACTTCTGTAAGACGTCAAGAGCCATGCGTCGTCTCCAGGCGTCGGCTGCTCTTTTGTGGGTCGGGTACGGCATCTGGATGAATGCCTTCCCGATAATTGTGGCCAACGTGATCGTGGCTGCGTTGGCGGTGTACTCCGACTGGAAGCAACCGCGGTTCTCGAGCGCCGATGTGACCAAGTGAGGTCCTCTTCTCTCTCGCGTGGTATTTCAAAACTTACTGCCGAATTGATCCAATGGATAGGATCTTATCCACTTTCGGAACCGCCCGATCTCGTAGAAACCGCGGGAGGTTAGCGGAACGGTTTTCTGCCATGCGTTGATGTTCGCGACCTCAGATTTGAGTGCTTCCTTTTTTGAAATCAGTAGCCCGAACCTCTACCTCCGGCAGCAGCTTACGCCGTTCAAGTTCGTGGAGGATCTTATTAAGCCACCGCGAACACAGATTCCAACTCTTCGTCTTTGATGCTCGCGAGGCTTTGCTCAAACCAGTTAAGGCGCTCGCGCAGCCGGACCACCTCGCCCACTATGATGACTGCCGGGGCTTTCATACCAACCCGCTCCGCCTCAACGGCAATCGTCTCGAGTGTGCCTGTCACTGTTTGCTGGCCCTCATAAGTTCCCCAACGAATGACCGCCGCAGGCGTCTGCGCCGAACGTCCGGCGCCCGTCAAGTCTTTCGCAATCTGAGATAGATGCGCAGCGCCCATTAGGACGACGAGGGTGTCTACGGATGCGAGATTCGCAAGAGCACTGTTCTCAGCCGGCTTGTCACCACCGCGCGCGCCCGTGAGTACGGCCACCGAGGACGACAATCCGCGCTTTGTTAGCGGGATACCTGCGTAGGCTGGGACCGCCAGTGCTGAGCTGATCCCAGGTACCACCTCGAATGCAGCACCCTCGTTGCGCAGCGCCTCTGCCTCTTCCGCGCCACGACCGAATAGAAAAGGATCGCCGCCCTTAAGTCGCACGACGCGCCGTCCTTTTTGGGCGTGACTAATAAGCAAGCGATTGATCTCGTCTTGCGGTGTCTGTCGGCCGCCCCCGACTTTGCCAACATAAATAAGCTCGGCGCCGGCCCGAACGTTCGATAGCATTTCCGGATTGACGAGATAGTCATAAATAACGACGTCACAGGACTGCAAAAGGTCG
>JAWVEM010000204.1:0-7356 GCA_033856735.1 Blastocatellia bacterium | reverse complement strand
TTCGATTCAAAGCCGCTTGGGCCCTTGACGAAGACACAGATGGCCCGCTATCGCCGCGACTCTGTAGGCATGATTTTTCAAAACTTCAATTTGATTACCACGATGACCGCGGCCGAGAATGTGCGGCTGGCACTGGCCTTCGGTGGTGTCCGCGGCACGGAACGCCGCCAGCGTGCCGGAGAACTGCTCGAGCGCGTCGGCCTGAAGGATCGAATGGACCATCGCCCGCTGGAATTGTCCGGAGGGGAACAGCAACGGGTAGCCATCGCCCGGGCCCTCGCGAACCGGCCGCGCGTTTTGCTTGCGGACGAGCCAACAGGGAATTTAGACTCAACTCGAGCGCACGAGTTACTGACGTTGCTGCGCGAGATGGTTGAGCACGAAGGCTTGACGGTCCTGCTGGTAACTCACGATCACGAACTGGCAAGCAGCTTTGCCGATCGAATTATTATGATGAAGGATGGGAAGGTAGTCAGTAGTCAGTGGTCAGTTGTTCGTAGTTAGTTGTTAGCTTAATCGTACTTTGCTCGCACGGCACAATGCTCAGAATTCAAACGACTGACTACTAACCACTAACAACTGACTTCCTATTTGAGGGTAAGCCCATGTCGACACCAACCCCCCAGGAAATGACGCTCGATGCCATTCGTTCGGTGCCGCTCTTTGCGTCGCTCGACGACGGGGCCGCGGGCGAATTGCGCAGCCTGCTGCGCACGCGCGACGTCGCCAAGGGTATCGCGCTGTTTCACGCCGGCGACGACGGCGACGCGATGTATCTGATTGAAAGCGGCCGCGTGCGCATCGCCGTCACTGACGCAGACAAAAAGGAGTTGGTGCTGGCGGAGTTGGCCCGCGGAGACTTCTTTGGCGAGATGGCGATCATCGACGGCAAGAAGCGCTCAGCCGACGCCTTGATTGTCGAAGACGCGCGGCTCGCCGTGTTGTCGCGGGACAACTTTCTGCGGTTCATCGACGACAACCCCAAAGTCGCGTTGGGAATGTTGAGTGCGACTTTCGTACGGCTGCGGACTACTGACAGGATGTTGCAGCAGCGTGTGTCGCGTAACGTCAATGAAGAACAGAAAAAGCGGATGACCATCGCCGACCGCGCGGCCGACCTGATCGCGGAGTTCGGCGGGAGTTGGAAGTTCATCGGCGCAGCTATTGGTTTCCTGATTTTCTGGGTACTGCTTAATACGTGGCTTCTTCGAGGGAAAGGGTTTGATCCATTTCCGTACGTATTGCTCAATCTGGTGCTCGGGATGATCACGGGGTTGCAGGCGCCCATCATTATGATGTCGCAGAACCGGCAGTCGGAGAAAGATCGTCTGAGCGCCGATCTCGACTATCAGGTGAATTTGAAAAATGAACTCGCGTTGACAGAGGTGCTGCGACGGCTGGACGTGTTGGAGAGCGAGCGGCTGCCGCTATGGTTCGCGGAGCAAAACGCGCTGATTGCGGAAATGAAATCAACCGGCGCGATCGCTTCCATCAACAGCGCTCCTTGAAACTCGGAAGTCAGGGTAAATGGCGGCTTTCACGCCCTATCCTTTGGGAAATGGCCTGGGTGGTGTTGTCAATTTCGTCGTCATCCCCCTTCTCATCAGCTGCGCAGATTTAGATTTTTCATCCACGTATGATTCAAGCCATCTTTTTTGATTTCAACGGCGTCATTATTGATGACGAGCGCGTTCATCTGAAAGCTTACCGCGAAGTTTTGCTGGCCGAGAATGTGCCGCTCACCGATGAAGATTATTTCGCCTCGCTGGGCATGGACGATGCTGCCTTCGTGCGGGCCGCATACGGCCGGGCCGGACGTCCGCTCACTGATGAGGTCATGTGGACGCTCATCAAGCGCGAACATGAAATGCATCGCGAGCTAATCACGAATGATCTGCCGGTGCCCGCCGGCGTAGTTACTTTTATCAAGGCAGCGGCCCGTCGTTACCAACTGGGCATAGTCAGCATGGCTGTGCGAGGCGAGATAGATTACGTGCTCGAACTAGCCGGAATCACCAAAGTGTTTTCAGTTCTAGTCACCGCTGAGCCGGGGTTGAAGCACAAGCCGGCGCCTGATTGCTATCAACGCGCGCTCGAGTTGCTGAATGAACAGCGGCGGGCGGCGCGCCAGTTGCCGCTCGTCCCCAACGAATGTCTGGCGATTGAGGACGCTCCCCCGGGGATTGAAGCCGCGCGCGTCGCCGGCATGCGCACCATCGGGCTTACGACTACGGTTTCGGAAAGCGCACTGCGCAGTGCTGATGCTGACGTTGTCACACCCAATCTCTCTGACTGGACCACCGACGCGGTACACCATTTGTTTGATTGAGCCGAACAAATGGGCCGCACAATTGTAATTGGCGACATCCACGGCTGTTTCGATGAGCTAAGCGACCTGCTTAGAGTGGCCGAACTTAGTACAGACGACCGTGTGATCGCGGTCGGCGATCTAATAGTCAAGGGCCCGAAGAATGGCGAGGTGCTCGATCTCTTTATCGAAGATCAACGGTTTTCTTCCGTTGTCGGCAATCACGATCGAGCACTGAGGCAGTACTGGCGGGGCGAGCCAACACCTCTTAACGAAGAGCAGAAAATTGCGGCCGCTCAACTTGAATCCCAGCGCGAACGTTTTTCGGCGTATGTACGCTCGCTTCCATTCACAATAGATCTTGGATCTCATCTGGTCGTGCATGCGGGCGTGCGTCCGGGGGTGCCTCTGCAGCGTCAGATGGCCAGCGATATGACTGAGATGCGAACGATGGGCGCGAATCCATCCCGCCGGAAAGGTGTCGCCTGGTACGACGTCTACCGCGGAAAGAGAGTCGTCCTGTTCGGTCATTGGCCGGCGCCGGCCCCTCGATTGGCGCCGCGCGCGATCGGTCTGGACACCGGTTGTGTCTATGGTGGGCGTCTGACTGGCTACATCATCGAATCGAATCAATTCGTTAGTGTGCCTGCACGGCGCGCATACGTTTCCTCCAAAGGTCTGGACGCTGGTGCGAAGTCCCCGCCCGTGAATCATGCGCATGATCCGGCGGTCCATCAAGGTGGGCTGACGTAATCGTGTCACGATTGTTCGATCCAGAGTAGGTTTACCACCAATGAACGATGCTCGCTGGAACAAATTAATACGATTCAATTGCGCCGCGTTTGCGACCTACTTATTTCTGCCACACTAGTTTTCTCGTAACCAACTAATCCCACCGGATTTACTTCAGACAGTTCAGGCGGGGAACACGAGTTGCTCTCTGGAGAGCAAAATTCGACGAATTTAAGATGTCGGTGTGCGCCCGCGCTGCACACGATAAGTGAATAGTTGTTTAGGCAAAATGATTTCTAACTTGCAAATAAATAATCGATTGGCAGCAGCGATGCCGGCGAGGGCCAGCGGTTTGGCGCCCAATCCCCCCAGCGACGAGAAGCTCTTGTTGAATCGCGAACTGAGTTTGGTTGAGTTCTTTCGCCAGGTTTTGGAGGAAGCCCTGGAAGAGCGCACACCTTTGCTTGAACGGCTGCGCTTTCTCACTATCTTCGCGAGCATCGTCGATGAGTTCTTCATGGTTCGCGTGTCCGGCTTGAAAGAAGAAGTAGAGCACGGTTGGGCGCACCCTTCGCCAGACGGCATGACCGCGGAAGAGCAACTGCGCGAGATCAGGAGCCGTTTGCGGCCCATGATTGCCGAGCAAGGTCGCGCACTGACGGAAGATATACTGCCGCAACTCAAGACAGCGGGCATCGTCGTCGCTTCGTACCATTCGCTGTCCGGCGACGAGCGCAGTCGGATGAATAACTATTTCACCCGAAATGTTTTTCCCGTGCTGACTCCGCTGGCTGTCGATCCGGCGCATCCGTTTCCCTATATTTCCGGGCTGAGCCTTAATCTCGGGCTGATGGTGCAACCCGATGAGGAATCGACGAAAGACGCGCGGTTTGTCAGATTAAAGGTGCCGCCGGTGCTGCCGGGCCTGGTGCCAGTCAGCGAATCCAAATTTGTATTTCTGAGTGAAATCATTGCGGCGAACCTCGGCGCTCTGTTTCCGGGGATGCACGCGTCCGCCGCGCACGCATTTCGGGTGACGCGAGATGCCGACATTGAAATTCGTGAAGACGAAGCCGACGACTTGCTGCGCGCGCTGGAGAATGAATTGAGAAGGCGTCGCTTTGGCACGCCGGTCAGGCTCGAGGTCAGCGCTTCGATGCCTGATGAAATGGTCGACTATCTGACGAACTCGCTGGGGCTTGAATCTGAGGACATCTACCGGATCAAAGGGCCGCTGAATGCCTCGGACCTAATCGCGCTGTGCGATCTCAATCGACCCGATCTCAAGTTTCGGCCGTTGCGACCGTCTATTCCGGAGGTGCTCAAACAGCGCCGCTCGATCTTTGATGTGATCAAGGACGGCGATCTGCTGCTCCATCATCCCTACAGCGCTTATTCGACGGTGACGGATTTTATTCGCGGCGCTGCTGATGATCCTCAGGTACTGGCAATAAAGATTTGTCTCTATCGCACCGGATCGCGATCGGAAATAGCCGAGGCATTGATGCAGGCAGCCGAAAAAGGAAAACAGGTAACAGCCTTGATCGAGTTGAAAGCCAGGTTTGATGAAGAGAATAATATCGAATGGGCGCGGCGGTTGGAGCATGCCGGCGTCCATGTGGTTTACGGGCTGATCGGTCTGAAGACCCACTGTAAGCTGACCCTGATCGTGCGGCGAGAAAACGGGTTGTTGCAGCGTTACGTTCACGTCGCTACCGGCAATTACAATCCCACGGCGTCGTGTACCTATACCGACCTGGGCTTACTCACCGCGAACGACGATATCGGCGCTGATACGACTGAGTTTTTCAATTATCTGACGGGCTATTCCAGGCAGCAGGATTACCGCCAACTGCTGGTCGCGCCGGTGAACCTGCGCGAGAAATTAACCGAGCTCATTGAGCGAGAAACTGCCAACGCCCTGGCGGGTCGGCCCGCGCGGATGATCGCGAAGCTGAACCGTCTGGCTGATCCCAACATCATTCAATGCTTGTACGACGCGTCGGCAGCCGGGGTGGAGATCGACCTGATCGTGCGCGGCATTTGCATGCTGCGTCCCGGGGTGCCTGGCCTCTCTGAAAACATCCGCGTGCGCAGTATCGTCGGCCGCTTCCTCGAGCACAGCCGCATCCTGTTCTTCGAGAACGATGGTAACCATGAAATTTATATTGGCAGCGCTGACTGGATGCCCCGCAACCTGAACCGTCGGGTCGAAGTGGTCTGTCCAGTTAACGACCCCAAACTGCGAAACTATTTGCGCGACGAAGTTCTCCAGGCCTACTTGCGCGACAATGTCAGCGCTCGTGAGTTACAGCCTGACGGTGTGTACGAGCGCGTGGCGGTCAACGCTGAGGAAGAGCGATTTGACAGTCAAATGTATTTTGAAGGCATGGCCTGAGTTCTTGACCCCCAGCTTTGAAACCCCTCGGACGTTGACAGGAAAATTCAGGAGTACGGGACAATGCTTGCACAAAAAAGCTGGCGCAAATGGGCTCTGTTGGTGATTTGCGTGGCCCTGCTAATACCGGCCACGATTAACTCCAGCCAGAAGCATAAGAAAAAGAAAGGCAAACAAGATCTTCCCGACGGAATCCCGGTGCTTTGGCGAGCGCCGTCCGACATAGGACGTCGCGACCTGTACTGGGGACAAGGCGGCAAGACGATGCAGCCTGATCTCAGAAGAGTCACCCTGATCGAAAAAGAGAAAGGCGGGTACTCAACCAAGTATCGAGTGCGGGACGCGTCAGGCCGCGAATGGATCGCCAAGGTTGGTAAAGAAGCCAAAGGCGAGACGGCGGCCTCGCGTTTGATGTGGGCAGTCGGTTATATGCCCGACGTCAACTATCTGGTCCCGCGAGTCTACGTCGAAGGTCTTAATAAGACACTCGAGAACGCTCGTTTCGGTTTGCGGCCAAAGAACGTCAAGCGCGTTGACGGCTGGAAGTGGGACCATAATCCGTTTGTCGGGAGTCGAGAGTTTCAGGGTATGAAAGTAATGATGGCCCTGCTGAACAACTGGGACATCAAAGATACAAACAACAAGGTCGCGGTGGTGCGCAATGACAAGATCGCCGATAACGAGTTGCAGTACTTTGTCTCGGATCTTGGCGCCAGCTTTGGCAAAGTCAGTCACATTCCCCGGGTGCTTTACTTCAAGCCGGACCGCAACAACCCTAAAGCATATGTGAAGACCCGCCTGATCGATAAAGTGAAAGACGACCGGGTAGACCTTCATTACAAGCTAAAGCGCAAAGACTTGTTCAAAAACATCACCGTTGCTGACGCCCAATGGATTAACGGCTGGTTGTCGCGTTTGAGTGACCGCCAGATCGAAGATGCCTTTCGCTCGGCCAACTACAGCCCCGAAGAAGTTCGCATGATGACGCGCGGCGTTCGCGCCAGGATCAGGGAACTGAACGGCGTTCAAAATACGCTGGCCACCAGGGTAAGGCGTCACTAGCAAAGCTTCAGAGCAAAGCGTTTCGACCCCGGACCTCCAGTTCGAGGAGAGAGAGATTCAGGAGAATATTTTAAAATGTTCGTATCAAAAACTACGCGGAGGGCGATCCCCTTCATTGCCTGGTTGATTGTGGCGTTTTCCGTTCCCGTTCTTTTCGCTCAAGACAAGGACAAAAAAGAGAAGCTGGCGCCGCCTGATAGCCCGGCCGTGCTTTGGCGGCAGCCATCAGATATTTCTTCTGAGGATCTTTTCCTGGGGCCGGGCGGTGATCAGTTGAAGCCGGACCTCTCCAACGTCACTTTCGAAAAAGAGGATACGCAAGGTTATTCGGTTAAGTATCAGGTGCGGGACGGGGCGGGCCGCAAATGGGTCGTGAAAATCGGCAACGAAGCCCGCCCCGAGACGGCGGCCGTGCGGCTGCTATGGGCAGTCGGTTATGTAACTGAGATCAACTATCTCGCGCCCTGCGCTCACATCAAAGGCGCACCCAAGCCGCGCAAGAAAGTCGAGCGGTGCGAAGGCGACGGCTTCGCCGATGTGCGATTTGAAGCCAGGCCGGACAACGTCAAACGCCTGGAAAACTGGGATTGGAAAAGTAATCCGTTCGCCGACACGAAAGAACTGAATGGATTGGTCGTGCTGATGGCGCTGCTGAACAATTGGGACCTGAAGAACGACAACAACAAAATCCTTTTGGTGAAAAGTGACGACGGCACGACCGAGCAGCGTTACATCATCAGCGATCTGGGCGCGACCTTTGGTAAGACGGGCGGCGCCATCTCGCATAGCCGCAACGAACCGGAGAAGTACGTCAAGACTAAATTCGTCGAGCGGGTCAAGAACGATCGCGTGCAGT
>JAWVEM010000203.1:0-6716 GCA_033856735.1 Blastocatellia bacterium | reverse complement strand
GTCTCGATCTGGTTCGGCACCTCCGTGGCCTCACGTGAGATCATTCGCGAACGCGCCGTCTACACGCGCGAGCGCATGGTCAACCTGCGGCTGCTGCCGTACGTGGCTTCAAAGCTTTTTGTGCTGGCGCTGATAGTTTCCTTCCAGTGCCTGCTGTTGTTCGGCTCACTGAAATTCCTGCATTACTCCGGCCTGATGAACCTGCCGGGCTGGGCCATACCGCAGTTGATCATAGTCATGTTCACCGCCATGGTCGGCATTGCTCTCGGCTTGTGGGTATCGGCGATGGTCAAGACATCCGAGATGGCGACCAGCCTCGTGCCGTTGATCCTGATTCCGCAGATCCTGTTCTCGGGTTTGGTGGGCGTGCCCCAGAGCACGGCGAAAGTTATCGGCACGCTGATGCCGGCGACCTGGGCCTTTGATGGGCTAAAGCAATGGTCGACCCTCGACACCCTGGACGAAGAAGGTTCTGATCCGGAGGGCGAGAATAAAGGACGCGGTCTTTACAAGCATTACGAAGACCTGAACGACGAGCACATCAACGGCGCGCGCGACGACGTGGCCAATTATAAGAAGGACGCCGAAGACGATTCGAAGGAATACGAGAAGAAGATGAAGGATTATGTTAAGGACTTGCAAAGCGGCCAGCAGGCGACGCAGCCCGCGGCGCCCAAGCTGAAGGCTGCTCCGGAAGTCCACCCCGCGGAAAAGATTCCGGAAGACTTGAGCAGCTACATAAACTTCCTGCATCCCTGGGGCAACAAGATTATCGATCCATTAGTGCTGATCGTGATGTTTTTTTCGTTGGTGATTGCGGCGATTGTTACGCTCAGGGCACAGGATATTTTGTGAATCTGCTTAGAGGGCGTTACTTGCAAGGGATTGTAAATAATCCTTACTGAAACGCTCAGCCTCGATGCCAAATTCATTACGTTGCTTCTAACCCGCCAACCAATTACCTTTTCTCCGCGTGCTTAGTGGCTCAGAGGCCCGAAGGGCCGAGATGAAATAGCCACGACCGTAAGGTCGTGGACGAGACTAATAAATCACGCCCAAGGCCCGCAGGGCCGACACGAAGGAAGAACAATGGCCGGCAAACATCTTAGCCTGCTTGTCCATTTCGCATGGAGCACTGCAGGAGGCGAACCTTGGATTGGACTAGACTGGCAAGACGATTTGTACGGGTATGTTGGTGGCATCATGAAGAAGAAGAATGCCAGATTGATTTGCGCCGGCGGAATGCACGACCACATTCATCTGTTTGCATCCTTACCTTCCACGATTACGATCGCTGATTTCGTGGGCGTCGTGAAATCGAACTCATCGCGATGGGTTCATCGATCCTTTCCTAAGCGACGCGCATTTGCGTGGCAAGAAGGTTATGGCGCGTTCAGCGTCAGTAAATCTGAAGAAGATAAGGTAATCAGGTACATTCTTAATCAGGAACACCACCATGCCAAACGAAACTTTAAGGATGAGTTTCTGGAATTCCTCCATAAATATAAGATTGAATACGACGAGAGATATTTGTGGGACTAAATCCTTGTGTCGGCCCTTCGGGCCTTGGAGGCATAGAGTTCCTGATCCACGACCTTACGGTCGTGGCTATTACATAACGGCCCTTCGGGCCTAAGGCCACTTCGAACTTCCTTGTCCCCAGAGACGCCATCACAGTAAACTCAAGCCAGCGCCAAATCCCCAGCGCCGAAATTACTCGAGGTCCTGGAGTTGAAAGAACATGCTGCACCATTCTCGTTATTCACGCGTTGTAGTTTTCACCCTCGGTTTGTCCTTGTCGGGTTTTCTTCACAGCGCTTCATTCGCGCAAGACATTAGTGGCGGCGCGAATGTCCTGCTGGCGAGCGCCGACGTCGAAGCAAAACTCGGCAAAGGCATTTTTAGCAGCCCGGAAAATCGCGTCCACGCTCCCAAACACCTGGAAAAAAAGATCGTCGTCCGCTCGGCCCACTCGACCCGTTCGTCGAGACCAACGACTGCCGCCAACAAACCCGAACCCGACAACTCTGTTGACTCAAGACCAGTTTCCGGCCACTCTTCAAAGCCTTTGGGAGATCCGGCGAAGCGCGTGCCGGATGCCGCAGCTTTCAACAAACAGGGTGACGATTTTTTCGACGCCGGTCAGTACCAGAAAGCTTCCGAGGCGTACCGGCAGGCAATCCATCTCAAGGCAGATTACCCTGAGGCTTACCTCAACCTCGGCGAAACTTATTTCAACCTGGGCCGGTACGATGACGCCGCCACCGCGGAGAAGCAGGCAATTCAACAAAAGCCCGACTGGGCCGCTGCTTATCATGCGTTGGGGAATTCATATCTCAAGCTGGAGCGATCGGCCGAGGCGGTGGAAGCTTTGAAACAGGCTCTCAACCTCGATCCCAAGGATGCCGACGCGCGCGCTTCGCTTAGCCTTGCCTATTACGATCAAGGTGTGGCTGCCTACAACGGCAATAAGTACGACGAAGCCGTGACGGCTTATCGGCAAGCGATTAACACCAAGGCGGACTACGCCGAAGCTTATAACAATCTGGGCGATGCGTATCGCCGGCTCGATAAGTTTGTGGAGGCCGCCGAAGCTTACAAGCAAGCCGTTCATTTCAAGCCCGACTCAGTCGATGCTTACAGCGATCTTTCCTGGACGTACGACAAGCTGGGCCGCTATCCCGAAGCCGCCGAAGCGTACAAGCAGGTGGTACGCCTCAAGCCGGATGACGCCGAAGCAAACAACAACATGGGTTATGCCCTGGGCAAAACCAAACGCTGGCCGGAAGCAATCGAGGCTTTCAAACGGGCCATCCAACTTAAGCCGGATTACGCCGAGGCCTACAGCAATCTCGGCTGGGCTTACAACAACGTCGGCAACTTCAATGCGGCCGTGGATCCGCTCAAACGATCGATACAGCTAAAACCTGAACTGCCCGAGGGCCATTTCAATATTGGCATCACCTACAGCAGGTTGAAACAAATCAACGATGCCCTGGCTGCGTTTCAAGAGACAGTGAGATTGAAGCCTGACTGGCCGGCCGCTCAGAACAATCTGGGATATGCGTACGGCAGTCTCGGAAAGTGGAAGGAAGCAATCGCGTCTCATCAGGAGGCAATCAGACTTAAGCCCGACTATGCGGGAGCATATTTCAACCTGGGTTGGGCATACCTCAGATCGGGTAACAAGAAAGCCGCCATCGAACAATACAAGTTGCTCCAGCCACTCAATGTGGGGCTGGCGAACAATCTCTACGTTTTTATCTACAATAAGCAGCCGCCGGCGACGCATCCTTAGGGGCCAGGGATCGCTCGAGTTTTGAATCCATTACGTGGGCGGTACTACCGCTTTGCGGTTCTTCAGTCTCGAAAGCTATGGCTTGTCTGACATCAGGGTCATATGATTCTTGTGTCTTTTTTTCGGAGATCGCAGCTTGCGCAAGCTCAACAAATACCTCTTCATCGCCGTCGTACTTGGATCCCTCTGTGCTTTCGTAACGCGAAACGGAAGGGCGCAGGAATTCCTGCCGTCTCCTCCCCCAGATCGCGGTTTGATCTACACGCTCGACGATCAAAACAAGTTAGTTCCGTTGCCGTTTGAGCAGGGCCAGACGCCGATTCATTTTGAGCGAGTAGCTGGGAGCACGAAGGTCAGTTACGTCGAGCTGAAGGGCGAGCACGCCGTAACCGTTTTCAAAACCGCGACGCCGCGAGTCTTCCTGTTTACCTGGCAGCGCCCGGGCGTACATCCGCCGTTTCTGGTGTGGCTGACGCCGCACAAAGGCGCGCGCCGGGTCACCGCGATTGCCCAGCGGGGCATGAGCGGCTTTGCCATCTCGTCGGAAGAAATCATCAAACCGACCGTGCGCGGGCTGATGAAGGATGGCGATCTGGTTTTTATGGAAGTGCGCCCACGCACTTCGCTGATGCCGGGTGAGTATGCGATTATTGGCGATGACTTGGCGCGCATTGCTACTTTCCGCGTCGTGTCGCCGGCTAACTAACTAATTGAAAGCGTGAACTAGATGGCTTTATCCAAACCTTCTTCCCCTGAACCAGTCGGTGAACCAGCCGGCCGGAAATCCTTCTGGACAACTGGACGCATAATACTCACGGTTGCCGGCGTCGGGCTGATTAGCGCGCTGGGCTTGTCGAGTTGTAACTCTAATGAAGTGACGACCAACAACGCTCCTGCCAATCGGGTTGCGAACGCACCAGCCACCAACGCGCCCCCGCCATCGGCTTCCTTGAGCTTGCCGCAGCAGTTGCGCGACACCAAGGTTCAGACCCTGGACGGCGGTTCATTGAAGCTGTCTGATTTCGCCGACAAAGTACTCATTGTGAATATCTGGGCCACCTGGTGCGGACCGTGCCGTCAGGAAATGCCGGAGCTGGTAAAGATCAGCAATGAATACAAAACGCGCGGGCTGGTGGTGCTCGGATTGGCTACAACTTATAACGAGCACAATGACCAGGCGCATGTGAAAGAGTATATCCGCGCACAGAACGTTCCTTATCAGATTGTCTGGGACGACGGCACGCTGTCGGCGCCGCTGGTACAGATGGTCCAGGCGCAGTCGGTGATTCCCCAAAGCTTCGTCATATCGCGCGACGGCCGGATCGTCAAACACTTTACGGGCTACAATCCGTATTCCACCCCCCAATTGATGCGGCAGGCGATCGAAGAAGCTTTGAACGACAAAGGCAAAGCCTAATCATCAGGCGTAGACAGGAAGCAGCAGACAGGATGCAGGAAATCAGAAAGAAGCTTCAAGGCGAGTTGGACCAGTTGGAAACCGAGCTGCGCATTCATCTGCCGAAAGAGATCAAGCGCGCCCTCGAGTTTGGCGATCTGCGCGAAAACTCTGAATATCAAACCGCGCTGCAACGCCAAACCATGGTCCAGGCGCGGATTCGCGAGCTGCGGCAGCGCATGAGCGAAGTTGCTTCTATCGACCTCTCGAAACTGCCGCACGATAAAGCTTCCTATGGCTCGACTCTCGTGCTTTACGACGCCGAACGCGACGAAGAAGTCACCTATCGTCTGGTTACGCCTGAAGAAAGCGACCCGCCCGCCGGTCTGATCTCAACCGTTTCTCCGATTGGCCGCAGCCTGATGGGGAAGGAAGCCGGTGACGAAGTCGTTGTCAGTATCCCGTCAGGTTCGCGCCGCTTTGAGATTCGACGGCTAACCACACTGCATGATCAAGTAGACTCCGAAGCGGCCGACTAGATTTTTCCGCAGATTACACAGAAACGGGGGAGCAGTGGAGGGGTATGCTAGACGTCCTCGGCGACTGCTAGACGGTCTCGCTTGAATTGACGATCGGCGTAATCTGCGGATTCCGGCCCTCACGCCGCATCGCTGCGCATAAATTCACCGACGCGATCATCGCCGGGACGAGTAAAGTTTTTGTACCAGAGACCGACATGTCCAAAGGGTCGAGGCCGAGCGAGACAAACCAGCTCGTCGACTTCGCTGATCACTGCAGCCTGGCCTCCGAATGATGTTACCGGCGCCGCGGCGATAATTCTTGCGGGTTGCAGAGTCCGCACGGCTCTTATCGACGCCAACATCGTTGAGCCGGAGCGAATGCCGCAATCGACGACGATGACCGTCTTTCCGGCGAGATCAATCGACGGCCGTCCACGCCGGCATTGCTGCTCGCGAGCTTTCAGTTCGGCGATCGCGTCATTGATAAAATGCTCGGCTGGAGTTGAAGGCGTCGCGGTGGGAACTAACCCGCCTTCAATTATCGTCGAGCCGCCGACGCTAATTGCGCAAAGTTGTGACCCAGGTCCCTGTGGCGCCATCAACCTGCGAATGATGACCAGATCGAGAGGTGCGTTAAGATAATTCGCAACCTCTTGGGCCACCGGGAAGCCGCCCAGGACAACAGCGAGCACAATCACGTTATCGGTCCACTTATGTTGTTCGATCTTCAAAGCAAGTTCGCGCCCCGCAGTCGAAAGATCCGGGAAGGGCATTACCTGGTTCAGTGCCTGATCGCTCTCTGTTGAGAGAGTTAAATCATCGAGGTCGGGAAAATTGATCATGGCTGTGTCGGCGTAGCTTTGAGCCAGCCGCGATAAGTTGAATCGCCCTTTTCACGAATGGCGCAATCCCTCGGAAGTTGGCGGCCGGGCTTGAAATGATCTAATAGCAGACTCTTATCAACTTGAGCAACGAACCAATTCAATCCGCGCCCAAACGATCGGTGACGCTCCGTACGGTTGCACCTGATGACGAAGACTTTTTATTTGAGGTCTTTGCCTCCACTCGTCTGGAGGAATTCAGGTTCCTCGACGAAGTGCAAAAGCAGCCGCTCATCAGAATGCAGTACAATGCGCAGCGGTCTCAATACGAAGCAGGTTTTCCGCAAGCTGAATCCAGAATTATTCTCGTCGACGATTGCCCGTCGGGCAGAATGCTCGTCGATGAAAGCGAGAAGGAGTTTACCCTGGTCGACATCGCCTTGTTGCCGGAGTACAGAAAATTGGGCATTGGCACTCACTTGATTCAGGAGCTATTGAATCTGGCACTGGCCGGGCGAAAACCCGTCAGGCTTCACGTTTTGAAATCTAATCCGGCCCTGCGCCTCTACGAGCGCCTGGGCTTTGCGCGAGTCAGCGACGACTCGATGTATTTCGAGATGATCTTCGAACCCGGGGCTTGATGAAAAAAACGAGTCGCCCGCTCGCTCTTTCGAGAAAGG
>JAWVEM010000202.1:0-2583 GCA_033856735.1 Blastocatellia bacterium | reverse complement strand
AACGAAAGGGATTTTCTACCTTCCTCCGCGGCCCAGCAGAATCGTCTTGATCGTCTCGAACATAATCGTTGCGTCAAGCGCGATGCTCTGGTTCTTGATGTAGTAGAGCTCGTATTCCAACTTTTTCCGCGCGTCTTCGATTGACGCCCCGTACGGATACTTGATTTGCGCCCAACCGGTCAGGCCGGGGGCGATCAAGTGCCGCTGTTCGTAAAACGGGATCTCCTGGGCCAGTTGCGCGATGAAGTGCGGCCGCTCAGGTCTTGGGCCGACGAAGTTCATATCGCCGCGCAGGATGTTCCAGAACTGTGGAATCTCGTCCACCCGAATTTTGCGAATGATGCGGCCAACGCGCGTTGTACGCACGTCTTCAGTTTTGGCCCAGACTGGTCCGTCCTTTTCAGCGTCGACGCGCATGGAACGAAACTTCATCAGCATGAACGTGCGGCCGTTCTTGCCGACGCGCTCCTGCCGGTAGAAAACCGGGCCGCGCGACTCGAGTTTGATCAGAAGTGCGGTGCCGATCGCGATGGGTAAAGACAAGATGGCGCCAACCAGGGCAACGGTGCGGTGCATGACGGCGCAGGTGAGTTCGTTAATCCGGGCGCGACGGCCGCGGCTGGAAAAAATCAGCCACGATGGACGGATCAGATCCAGTAATACACGGCCCGTCAACCTTTCATAAAAGGACGCGCTTTCCTCGATCGAAACGTCGCCCGACAAACTTAACCGCAGCAGTTCCTCAGTAGGGAACTGACCGCGCCGGTCACCGATAGCGACTACGATTCGATCGATGTGCTCGCTGCGGACGAGCGATCGCAGCTCCGAGGTCAAGCCGATTACTTTTGGATTGATCAAGCTCTTGCCGACTAAGGCTGGATCGTTATCGACAAAGCCCACCACGCGAAAGCCCGCATCGGGCCGGCCCAGTGTTTCGCGCGCAATTTCGATGGCGAAGGGCCCCGAACCGACGATCAGTATTCGCTCGCCGATCTCCGGATGGCCCAGCACCCAGTGAATTCCCAGGCGCCACCCAACCATCAGCATCAAAGCGAGCGGCAGCGAAATAAACGAAACGCCGCGTCCGATCATTATCTGCGGCATGAGATAAAAGATTATCGCCAGCGCTATCCAGGCGAGTCCCAGTGCCTGAATCAGACGCAGCACCAGTTCGCGCCGGTCGTGCATGACGACGAAATCGTAAAGATCGAGAAGATAAAACGACGCGAGGCAAAAGACCGTGGCCAGCGCGGCTTTGTAAAAACCGTTACGCTTAATCAAAGCGTCCTCAGCGTCGATAGCGCCCAGACGCACGTACACGGCCACTACCAAGCCGCCGAAGAGCAACATCGCTTCGGTGAGCAGTAGCAGAACCATGCGTGCGTTTAAGCGCCGTGGTTTCAAGAAAGCACGTCCTCCTCGATATAGATGAGTCCGGGTTCGTCCCCGGCTTCCTCATTGTCGATCACTTCTGTTTCGGCGATCGCGTCCGGCGCGAGGCGCAGGTGTCGGGGCTGATAGTAATAAGCGTTCTCGTCGAGCTTGGTGTCCGATCGATTCAGCACTACGCCGAGCAGCCGCTCGCGCGGCAACTGTTCGAGCAGACGATCGATAACCGCGTAACGAGTTTTCGCGGCCCGCACAACCAGGATTGCCGAGTCGGCGCGATTGATCAAAAGATTGGCATCAGTAAAGACACCGAGCGGCGGCGCGTCGATGATGATGTAGTCGAAATGCTTGCGAGCTTCGTCGAGCAAACGGCCGAAGCGCGGACCAGAGAGCAACTCAGCGACGTCTTCCCGAGCAGCGCCGCCGGGCAACAGATGAAGACCCGAAGGCTCGAGCTTTACGATCGCCTGGGTAAAATGCATCTGTCCCGTCAGAACCTCTGACAGGCCGCATTCAGTTTCAATGCCCAGATAATCCGCCGCGCAGGGCTGCCGCAAATCAGCGTCAATGATCAGGGCTTTGACGCCGTCGGTTTGGGCCAGCAGCCAGGCCAGGTTCAGGGCCGTTAAGGTTTTGCCTTCACCGACGCCCGCGCTGGTGATTACGAAGGCGCGTTTGCGCTCACGCTCTCCCGCCTGCAGCAGACGAGTTCGCAGAGAACGAAACTGCTCGCATTCAGGCGAGCGCGGTTCAGTGATAGCTACAAGATGTGGTTCGACGCGCGCGGTCAAGACTTCTTTTGATAAAAACTCGACAGCGCGCGTCGATCCTACAGCGCCCAAGGTTGCCCCAGCATCACGGTAAGCTGGTCCGCCGGGGAGTGCCGGCCCGCCGGTCGCCTCGTCCGTGTGCGCAGTGGGCGCTGAGTTGAATGCCGCTGGCATGGCGGTGAAGGGCGAGCCCTCCCACGGATGTTCGTGACCGTCCTTCGGAACGAAGTACGAGACGTTGTCCGAGTTGCCGTTGCGGCTAACTGAAGAATTTGTAGGTTTGAAATGGCGCGGCGCGGATTCGGCGCGCTTCAACGCATCATAGACTCTGCCCATTGGTTTTCCTCTCGAGACCTGACCGGCCGAAAGCCGCTCCCAGTTCTTCAATGGTGGTTGGCGATTCGCTCACTCGTGGGTATTCGTT
>JAWVEM010000201.1:0-3651 GCA_033856735.1 Blastocatellia bacterium | reverse complement strand
GATTTTCATTGCCGCCGCCAGGCCGGCGAGCCCGCCACCAACCACTACTATCTTGATTCCACTTGCCATAAGTTCTTTTCAGCCCCGGCTGTTTGTGGCACAGACTTCAGTCTGTGGATTTTCCGCGGATCACAGACTGAAGTCTGTGCCACTGCAAACCGATCAGAGAATCCCCGAGAGCAGCCCGCCGGGCCGGATGAATGCCACCGCGGCGTTAATGCCCACCGCCAGAAGAAAAATGCCAAATCCCAAGCACGCATAGCCGGTGATCCTCTGTGCCCGTTCGCCAATCGTGATGCCCCAATCGACCAGAAACAGCCAGATTCCGTTTGCTAAATGCCAGACCGTCGCGGTAATCCCAATCACGTATATGATGAAGATCGGAATCATCCGGAACTCGCGCGACACGACGTCGAAAGCCTGGTCAGGGTGCTGGGCGACCGAGAGCGTATTGAGTCCCGGGATCAAACCGAACCGGAAATTCAGCACATGAAAAGTGATAAAGAAAAACAGGATAACGCCCGTCAATCGCTGAATCGTGTAGAACCAATTGCGCGAGTACGGATAGTGCAAATTATTAGGCCGCGCTTCGACCGTGATCACCATGCCGTATACGGCGTGGTAGATTAACGGAATAAAGATGCCGCCGATCTCAACGAACAAAATGTAGGGAATGGACTGCAGATCCTTGACGGCGCTGTTAAAGTCGGCAGCCCCCGATAATGCTTTCGAGTTCGTATAGAAATGTTCGAGAAGGAAAAAGCCCAGGGGCATAATGCCCGTTAACTGATGGAGCTTTCGCAGAATGAAAGTTCTGCTCAGACGAATCGCCACAAGGGCTCCTCTCTGCGGGATGTACTCAGCAAGGCTTTTGGTTTCAGCAGGGACAAGTTAGTTAGATAATTTCGGAACGCTTAAAATTATAGGGCGAAGAATCAGAAATGCAAAACGACGACGACGACCTTAATCCTTTTCCGGAGCCCGTCGAAATTGAAATCACGGATGTCTTTGACTTGCACACCATACCTCCGCGCGACGTGAAACCCGTAGTCGAGGAATACCTGCGCGAAGCTCGCCGCAAAGGGTTCCGCGTGGTTCGGATCATCCACGGCAAGGGCATTGGCGTCCAGCGTGAGATGGTCAGATCAATCCTGGCTCGGACATCGTTCGTCGAAGACTGGACCGACGCGCCGCCTGATGCAGGAGGGCTGGGGGCGACGATTGTGAGATTTTCAAAACGACTTTGAATATCTTCACACGAGATAAGCTTTCGGAGTAAACTCTCCCTATGGAAGGCATCTTGGGGACGTCTTCATTAATACTAAACTGAAATTAGATGTTCACCGGAATATCGATTGCGGAGAAGATCAAATGACTGTCCTGGAGCACATGAAACAGTTGGCGCTGAATCTGGCGCCCGAAGAAAAGGATGCGTTGGCTGAGTACTTGAACGAGTCTAATGGCGAGACGTTACCAGAGAAGCCGCAATCATTGCGCGGGGATTGGGGCGATGCTTTTCCGGACGGCCTCGACATTGACGCAGACTTGAAAGAGATCCGCGGTGAGTGGCAGAAAGAATGGCGCGGAGATGAATTTATCGGATGAATTTCTACGTCAGTGACACTCACGCCCTGTTTTGGTATCTCATCAATTCACCAGCGCTCGGGGTAAATGCGCGCCTGGCCTTCGATGAAGCCGACTCCGGCCAAGCCTTGATCTACATACCCGCCATCGTCATAGCTGAACTCTATTATCTGAATGAGAAGAAAGGCCGGCCACTCGACTTCCGTACTAAGTATGCGCGCCTGGCCCAAAGCAGGCAGTTTGTTTTGCTGCCATTCTACCCATCTCACACCCTCGACTTCGATGCATGTAGTGCGGTGACGGAAATGCACGACCGGATGATCGCCGCCGATGCGCGGCGGATCAACGCTACGCTACTGACTCGCGATGCGCAGATAGCGAGCAGCGGAGTTGTTGCGACAGTCTGGTAGGGTTTGAATGGTTAGGCTTGCCCCAGGCCCTTCAAGCCCCGATACAAGGCGCAATCCGCAACGAAGCAGGTCCTTCCTACCTGCGATTTTGTGATAAGACGAGACGGACAATGCCAAACAACTATGAAGTAGTAATCGCCGCGGGGAAGCGAAAGGAATGCCGTGGAGACGCCTTGCCTGTGCGCAAGCCCAGGACTTTCACGCGGGACTATTCACTTAGTGTCCGGGTGGAGTTCTCAGAGAAGCCAACTCCGCATGAACATCGAGTAGTAAAGCGTCACCTGTTCGAACCTTCATCCACCCTAGCAACTAAGGAACCCTTCAACAAAGCGTTTGACTTTGACGAAGGTGAGCGAGTGTGCGGCTCGATAGATGCGACGGTTACGGTGACCATTAGTGTTAATGGGGAACAGAAAGTCACTACTATGAGTTCAACGAGCTTCCATCTTACGGCATATCCAGCCGACTGCCTGTCTTCATGATGATGAACATGATCGGACATCTAGAAAGTTGGCTCCCAACAAGTCTAGCGGATCTAGCGTTTGATATATGCGACGAGGGACAGTTCAGTATGCGCGGTGACACACGAACTTGGCGCATTGAGAGGATTCGCGACAAGGCGGCCGTGTTGGCCCGAAAACGGCTGCGGACAGTGCGAGACAGCGATCGTGCTGAGAAATCGCGCACGGCGAAACGAGACGAAGTGTTTTCTAGGTCAGTGGGTTTTGCCCGGGAGCTAAAGGCGAAAAGGGAACGAATTTCAAAAGCGGCAGTGGCGCGGAAACTAAATCTTGGAAGCGACAGGGAAGGCAAGAGTACACGAACACAAGCAATGAATAAAATCCTGCGGCGGTATGGAATGAAATGGGAAGAAATCCTGGAGGAAGCTGGAGTGAATCGAACCCAAAAACGTCGCCGCTGAATAGGGGTTAATTTTTCGATGGTAACCTGAGCCTGCCTGAAATACCGGCAGGCTCTTTTTGTTTGGAAAGATGGAATACTGAGAGATTAATCTGATGTCTCTAAAACTTCCGACAGACGTTTTTGATCGCGTCGAGTACTATGTAATTAGAGGGCTTATTGTGGTCCTCCTTCTAATCAGCGCATACAGAATATTGGACAGCGAGATTCACATAGGCCGAATAATATCTGGGTTGATTGGAAGCTGAGCACTTACTCTTTTCTTCACTTGAGCTTCTCCTATTCGAAAAATGGTGCCCCCGGCGCGATTCCAACGCGCGACCTTCCGCTTAGGAGGCGGACGCTCTATGCAACTGAGCTACGGGAGCACACAACAAGATAGTAAATGGTGAATGGTCAATCGTAAAGCAGCACTGTCCTTTGTACTTGGTGGTTCGTACTTTGGCTTTACGGCCGTCGAGTCGGCTCAGCGAAACGAAGTTCAAAGTACCAGGCTCAAAAATCGTCCTTAAGATTGATACCTGATCAACGACCGCACGTCGTAGCCTTCCAGCTTCTTTCTCCCAGGAAGGAATTCCAATTCAACCACGAAAACCAAACCTTCGATCCTACCGCCGAGGCCTTCGACCAGATCGCAAACCGCGCGAGCGGTGCCTCCCGTGGCCAGCAAATCATCCGCGATAATGACTCGCTGTCCCTGGCTGACTGCGTCCGTGTGAATCTCGAGCGTGTCTTG
>JAWVEM010000200.1:0-10543 GCA_033856735.1 Blastocatellia bacterium | reverse complement strand
TGGATCGCCACCGCTTCCCGCAATTGCACATTCTCTAAACGGAGATGGCGGGTGTTCATCGCCCGCGTCAGGACGGGCAGAATGGCCTGCAGCCGAAAAGGCTTTAGCACATAGTCGAAGGTTCCGACTTTCATCGCATCGACGGCCGTCTGGATCGTGCCCTGCCCCGTCATCACGATGCAGATCAGGTCAGAATCGATTCTCAGGCCTTCGCGCACGAGGCTAATGCCGTCCATGCCTGGCATCATTAAGTCGGTCAGCAGGATGTCGAACGCCTCCTCTTGCAAAATCGCAACTGCTTCTTCGCCGTTATTGAACCCAACGGCTTCATAGCCGTGCGCGAGCAAGGCTTCGACGAGGATGTTCTTAAGCTCAACCTCGTCGTCGACAACTACAATTTTTCCAATGCTACCGTTCATGAAATTTGTTGGAGGGCGGGCCCGTCCATAGTCGCGGGAAAAGCGATGTGAACGGTCGTGCCGCTCCCCGGCTCGCTTTCAAGATCGATCGTGCCTCCGTGCTCCTCGACGATGCGGCGGCAAATAGCCAGGCCCAAACCGGTTCCTTTACCCTCCATCTTGGTAGTGAAGAATGGGTCCCAGATTTTTTTCAGATTCTCGGGAGAGATGCCTTCGCCGGTGTCGGCAAAATCGATCTGCACGGCTTCAGCCTCGTGTAACACGCCGGTCGTTGCGCGCACGGTCAGGGTTCCCCCTTGCGGCATTGCATCGCTCGCGTTTGTCAGCAAATTCAGAAACAGTTGGCGCAGTTGCAGGTGGTCGGCCTGAATGGTCGGCAGTGGTTCGGCAAAATCAGTGACGACTTCAATCTTGTGAGTTCGCAGGTGGTAGTTTACGAACTCTATCGACTTTGCGATTTCTTCACGCACGTCGGCGGTCGAAACCTGGCGATGGCTGCGCCGGCTAAACTGGAGCAGGTTGTTAACCAGGGCTGCCATGCGATCCACCTCCTGCGTAATAACCTCGAGTGAATGCCGCTTTTTATCATCTGCCCCCATGGGCATCAATAAGTTCTCAACGCGCAGGGCGACCGTCGCTAACGGATTATTCAGCTCATGAGCGATGCTGGCTGAGAGCTCCCCCATCGTGGCCAGTTTTGAAGCCTGCCAAAGCTGCTGCGTGGTGGCCGACAATTCCCCCAGTGTTGTCTCCAGTTTGCGATTGCTCGCCTCCAGTTCTCTCTCTCCACGTCTGCGCTCGGTGATATCCCGAATGTTGCATTGGATCACTTTCGATTCGCCCACCGGATAGACGTTACTCACCACCTCGACCTCGATCACCAGGCCTTTGCGGGTCTTGAGTGGCAAGTCTTCATAACGGACATAGCCGTTGATCTGGAGTTCTTCAAAGGCTTTCTTCGCTTCGGTAACATCCTGAAAGAACCCGATCTCCCAAAGTTCTTTTCCGATTAGTTCTTCGTGGGAGTATCCCAGGGTATTTATGATGAACGGATTTGCGTCGACAATGTGCCCTGTCTCGGCATCCAGAATTAAGATGCCATCCTTCGCGCTTTCAAATAGCCGGCGATAACGAAGCTCAGAAGTCTTCTCGGCCTCCTTCAGGCGCCGGCGCTCAGTCATGTCGTGCTGGATCGCGACAAAACGGGTAAACTTTCCCGCCACATCCGCTATGGGAGTTATCATCAAATCCTCAATATAAAGCTTCCCGTCCTTGCGACGATTGACCAGACTGTCGTGCCAGACCTTTCCCGAAAGGATCGTGTCCCACATCTCCTGGTAAAAAGCCTGACCATGTTCGCCCGATTTCAGCAATCGCGCATTCTGTCCGACAGCTTCGGCCTGCGAATAACCAGTGGTTTCAGTGAAGGCGCCATTAGCCCAGACAATTCTTCCCGTCTCGTCAGTCACCATGATCCCGTTTGCGGCGGAATCCAGAACCAAACTCTGCAAGCGCATTTGTTCCTCGCGACGAATCTCCTCGGTGATATCTTTCGAGATCAACAGAAATCCTGTGACATCTCCCGCGGAATCTCGACGCGGCGTCAAAACTATGCGGGCGGTAAAGTGCGCACCGTTTTTGCGCACCCGCACCATTGTGCCTTCCCATTTGCCGTCTTTCAGGGCTGCGTCGAGCATTTTCCTGGGCTTGCCGGCTTCAACGTCTTCAGGCGTGTGGAGAATGGAAGAATTTGCTCGGCCTACTACCTCTTCAGGTTCATATCCGTAGAGCCGGCGCGCGCCTTCATTCCAAAGCAGGATGGTGCCATCCAGTCCTTTACAGACAATGGAATATTCAACCGATGACTGCAGAACATTGGTGAGAAAATCCAGTGCGTCCTCGTTGCTCCCGAGGATCGAACTATCGAAAAGCCGGTTGGATACTGCTGTACTCATTTAATAAGGACCGCCTGAAAATTTTCGAAGCCGGGGATTTTCTAACCACTAAGAGAGAAAGGGGCGGGCGTATCGCCACACAACTGATGCGGAGATACGCCTACATCTCTAAGTCCTAACTTCTGCAAACTCTGTGAACGGGTTGATCGTCCTCACTTCAGAACAAAAAACTTACGTGCATAGACGAGATGTTCACTATTGACTGGGCAATCGACATGCCCATTGGGGAGGTTAACCCCGCGGCAGGATTTCCGGCGGCCAACAAATTGAAAGAAGGACGCCGTGCTCGCCCCCGAAACGGCGTCCTCCTTCTTACGCGGTGTACCGTCCCGACGGCTCTACCGCGATCCCTTAATTCCGACGGCACGCTCGGCACAAAATCATGGCCGGAATATTTATCGGCACTGCTATTGTTTCTAGCGAGGTTTTCGAAGGGAAATGACCTGTCGGGGAGGTCTCGATTCGATTAATTCATCGCTCGTGGCTCAGTGATAATGCGGGGGCCAGTTTGAGATGCCTGAGCAAGCAGTGCCGCAACCGATTTCAACTACGCCCACCATCGAATTTATCCAAAGTGGATCTTAAAGTCGTGCTGCGACCTTATGCGTCTTCAACGGCTCGCGCAATTAGGAAAAGCCTTAGCGTGCGGTAAGGACAACCCTGAATTTTAGAAAAAGTTTTTGGCGTCTGTGCGTTACAGCACAAACAAGAACTTAATTTTTGACGGGAGTTGGATCGCTATACAACTTTTCGTGTGATGAGTTCGTTGTGTTCTGATCGCGACGCAGCAGTGCTTGCTAACGATCGTTTTATTTTTCAGATCACCGTCCAGTTTTCTGCATAGGGTCATGGGGAAATCCCCTATTGCAAAGGACTGACCCAGGGGCCATAGTGTTCGAAAGCGTAGTCCGTTACTCTACCTTCTTTTTTGCGGAAGGAACCCCCAGTGTTAGAAGTATGTCAGTTAGAGGCTCAACAGGTACTCGACGAACTTTGGAGCCAAGAACTTCTCCCTTTTCAGCTCACCGCCGAAAAAATATCTAAAGAGCCCGATGAGTACACTATCCATTTTTTCGATTCCAGGATGCGTTCAGTTTGCGTTCCGCGCGCCATAGATTCTCCATTCAAATCGTTGGTTCGAACGGCTGTGTTGGATCGCGTAGCGAGGATGAGCGGCCCGCTACCTCACGGCTTCCTTGATATCTAACCCTCCAGGAGAAGGCGGGTCGCACAGGACTCGCGCTTCTTTATTCCAACTGAGAGCGGTTCCGGATTGCTCTTTAATGATGATTCTTCTCTCCCTTCTTTTTCGCCTCAGGTGCTCCCTTACGCGCCGCGGCGTCTTCGAGGTCTGAATTGATCTCGCCTCCGATCAGAATCGATGCGCCCGTTAAATAGAACCAGAGCATGAGCACTATCACCGCGCCCATCGAACCGTAGGTCTTACTGTACGAATCAAAGAAGTGAAGGTAGAGACGGAATCCCAAAGAGACCAGAAGCCATAAAGCCAGCGCGGCGACCGACCCGGGCGTCACCCACTTCCAATCCTGGTCCCCGAGATCCGGCGCCCAATAATAAATGAGTTCGAAACCCAACAGGAGAAAGACCAGAACAATCGGCCATTGCAGAATCTTCCAGCCAACCGTGAAGACCGCGCCAAAACCGTAACTCGCAGCCAACCCATCGGCAATCTTTCCGCCATAGAGCACGAGTACCAACGCCGAGATGATCAGAAACGCCAAAACAATTGTGAGCCCTACGGCCGTAAGGCGTTGCTTCCACCAGGGTCGCGATTCTTCAACGTGATAAGCGACGTTGAGTGACTCACTAATGGCGCCCATGCCGTTCGACGCGGCCCACAACGCGGCGATAATCCCGAACGAAATTTTTCCCCCGCCGCTCGCGCTGCTTACTTCAAACATTGTTGTGCTCACCAACTGGGAAGCTGATCCCGGCAGGACTTTGCCCAGATAATTGAAGAGACTGTGCCGCAGACCCGTGCCCGAACCAATGATCACGCCGATGAGCGAGGTGAGAAAAAGCAGCAAAGGAAATAGCGCGAGCAAAAAGTAATAAGCCAATTGTGCCGCGCGACCGAAAATCTTATCTTTGCCTATGTACCTCCAGACACGACGGCCCAGGCGCTGCCAATTCCGTTTGCCTGAGTTCCAAAAAGCGGCCATCTTGAATCGCTTCTAGATCTTTCTTGTATGCTTCTTAAACACAATCTTTGAGCGAAGGTTCTCGGGCAACCATCGTACCAGGACGGCCCAAAGTTGTTTGTCATCCTTATGTGCGAAAGCGTATTTACAGCCCCTTGATTCCTCTATATAAGAACACTTATCCGCCCCGACAACCGCGAGCCTTTAGAGGTTCCCCAGGATGCAAGCAGTCAGACCCCGCATTCTCTGCACTGAGGATGATCGTGATACCCGCGAGCTAATTACCCTTGTCCTGGCGGGCGCCGGCTTTGAAGTCATCTGCACTGAAACATCCGGCGATGCGCTAGCCTTCGCCAAGACCCAAAACTTTGATCTGTTACTGGTCGACAACTGGATGCCCGGTCTGTCCGGAACTGATTTGTGTAAAGCACTCCGGAAGTTTGATGAAACGACTCCGATACTTTTCTATTCGGGCGCCGCATATGAAAAGGACAAGGAGGCTGCTCGTCTGGCTGGAGCACAAGGATACCTGGTTAAGCCAGCCGACTTTGATCAGCTAATCGCCGAAGTAGCTCGGCTAATCGCGGAATCCAAGATCATCCACGCGTTTGCATGATCGTGGCTTAGAAAGCCGCCAGATTATGTTCTTTCTACCTTTGGGAGAGGGAGCCGGCGCGCATTAATTCTGAAAATGTCCCTTTTTCCCCTCCGTTTCGCCCGCCACATCGTCCCGTTATACCCCGATTAGAAACGCGCGAACCAGAGCGACTCCTCTCACTGATTTGAGTGACATTCGGATCACGCAACGCTTACTACTAGCATTTTCATCTTTTGGTTGCTCGGGATTTATCAGACGGACACTTGGAACCATAGTTGCTCACACCTCCTCGTCGGTGCTATCTGGGTGCGCCTGATGATTTGAAAAGCCTCCGTACTAATTCACTCGCTTAGCTCATCGCTTCTATCGGGGTTCGCTGGCGCCGGAATGGCGGCAGTGCAAATCACTATCTATAACCTCACACCTGACGCCTTGCAGCAAATGTCGCCTCGACTGTAACCAGCGATTAGTCCTCGCTAAGTCTGAACTTTTGATTGGGAGCAACAGGATCCATGGTAATTGACAACTCTGATTTGAGATTGCGCAAGCAAACAGTTACTTCTATCGGCGATCCCATCGCGCTGAAGATGGTCACCGAAGTGCGGCGGGAAGAAGCTCTGCTGAAAGCGGGCGCCTTGCAGAGCGCGATTTTCAACAGCGCCAACTTCTCCAGCATCGCCACCGATGCGAAGGGCGTCATTCAGATCTTCAACGTCGGCGCCGAGCGCATGCTGGGCTACACGGCTGCCGAAGTGATGAATAAGATCACGCCAGCCGACATTTCCGATCCGCAGGAAGTGATCGCACGCGCCAAAGAGCTGAGCGTCGAACTGGGAACCCCGATTACCCCAGGCTTCGAAGCGTTGGTGTTCAAGGCCTCGCGCGGGATCGAAGACATCTACGAGCTGACCTACATCCGCAAGGATGGCAGCCGCTTCCCGGCGGTCGTCTCGGTCACGGCCTTGCGCGACGCGCAGGAAGCCATCATCGGTTATCTGCTGATTGGCACCGACAACACTGCGCGCAAGCACGCCGAAGAGGCGTTGCTCAAGGCGGGCGCCTTGCAGAGCGCGATTTTCAACAGCGCCAACTTCTCCAGCATCGCCACCGATGCGAAGGGCGTCATTCAGATCTTCAACGTCGGCGCCGAGCGCATGCTGGGCTATACGGCGGACGAAGTAATGAACAAGATCACGCCGGCTGACATCTCCGATCCGCAGGAAGTCATCGTGCGCGCTGAAGCTCTCAGCGTCGAGTTGGGGACCCCGATTGCGCCAGGCTTCGAGGCGTTGGTGTTCAAGGCGTCGCGCGGGATCGAGGATATCTACGAGCTGACTTACTTCCGCAAGGATGGCAGCCGCTTCCCCGCCGTCGTGTCGGTAACAGCGCTGCGCGATGCCCAGGACGCCATCATCGGCTATCTGCTGATTGGCACTGACAACACCGCGCGCAAGCAGGCGGAAGAGGCGCTGCTCAAGGCGGGCGCCCTGCAGAATGCCATTTTCAACAGCGCCAACTTTTCGAGCATTGCCACAGATGCGAAGGGCGTCATCCAGATCTTCAACGTTGGCGCCGAGCGCATGCTCGGCTACACCGCTGACGAAGTGATGAACAAGATCACGCCGGCCGACATTTCCGATCCCCAGGAAGTGATCGCGCGCGCGAAAGCGCTGAGCATCGAACTCGAGACCTCGATCGCGCCGGGCTTCGAAGCCCTCGTGTTCAAGGCCTCGCGCGGCATCGAGGACATCTACGAGCTGACGTACATTCGCAAAGACGGCAGCCGGTTCCCGGCAGTGGTGTCGGTCACGGCCCTCCGCGATGCCCAGGGTGGAATCATCGGCTATCTGCTGATCGGCACTGACAACACCGCGCGCAAGCAGATCGAGGCAGAGCAGCTCCAACTCGGTCAGCGCCTGCGCGACCACCAGTTCTACACTCGCTCGTTGTTCGAGGCGAACATCGACGCGCTGATGACCACCGATCCGTCCGGCATCATCACCGACATCAACAAACCAATGGAGGCGCTCACCGGTTGCACGCGTGACGAACTGATCGGCGCGCCGTTCAAGGGCTACTTCACCGATCCGGACCGGGCCGAGGCGGGCATCAAGCTGGTGCTGAGCAAAAAGAAAGTCACCAACTACGAGCTGACCGCGCGTGACAGAGACGGGAAGGAAACGGTGGTGTCTTACAACGCGACGACCTTCTACGATCGGGACCGGCGGCTGCAAGGCGTGTTCGCCGCGGCCCGCGATGTTACTGACCGTAAACGGGTCGAGGAAAAGCTAAAACTCTATTCGGATAAGTTAGAGCGCAGCAACCGCGAGTTACAGGATTTCGCTCAAGTCGCGTCGCACGATCTTCAGGAGCCGCTGCGAAAAATTCTCTCCTTCGGTGATCGGCTTAAGACAAAAGCGAGTGGATCGCTCGACGAGGATTCCCAGAATTATCTCCAGCGAATGTGCAATGCCGCGGCCCGGATGCAGACCCTGATCACCGACCTGATGGCGTTCTCCAAGGTTGAGACCAAGGGCCAGGCTTTCGTACGGACAGACCTGGGTGTAATTGCCAGAGAGGTCAGCGCCGATCTTGAGACACGCATCGAACAGGCCGGTGGACGGGTCGAGATTGAAGCACTCCCAGTCATCGACGCCGACCCGATGCAGATGCGGCAACTGCTACAGAATCTAATCGGCAACTCCCTTAAGTACTACCGTGTCGGAGTCTCTCCTATCGTCCGGATCTACAGCAGGAAGGTCACGAAGACGACGGAGTCCACGGACGAGATGGCTCCAGCCCGGCAACTCTGTGAAATCCTGGTAACGGATAACGGCATCGGGTTTGATGAGAAGTACCTCGACCGCATCTTCACCGTCTTTCAGCGACTGCACAAGAAAGGTGAATACGAGGGCACGGGAGTAGGTCTCGCCATCTGCCGCAAAATAGTCGACCGCCACGGTGGAACCATCACCGCCCGTAGCACTCCCGGGCAGGGCACGACCTTCGTTGTGACCATGCCAGTTACGCAACCAAAGTAGTAGCAGCGACGAGGGATTTAGCGATGATACGCGAAAACTCTAATCTGGAATTGCGAGAGAATCGGGCCCTGGATTACTTCCAAAACATCGTCGCCACCGTGCGCGAGCCACTAGTCATTCTCGATTCGGACTTGCGCGTGACGAGTGCGAGCCGCTCTTTCTATCAGACATTCAGTGTCACGAGAGAGGAGACCGAAGGGCGCCTCATCTACGAATTAGGCGACCGGCAGTGGGACATTCCTGCCTTGAGAAGACTGCTCGAAGAGATCCTTCCCGAGCATACCGAGTTCGATGCCTTCGAGGTCGATCATATATTCCCGCGCGTGGGGCGGCGGGTGATTTTGCTCAACGCCCGCCAGGTCGTCACTGAAGAGCGCAGCGCGACCATGATCCTATTAGCTATAGAAGACATCACTGACCGCAAGAGAGAAGAGCAAATCCTGCGCGAGAGTGAGGAGCGCCTCCAGACCATAATCGAAAATCTCCACGAAGGCCTGGTAATCTCCGCTCTCGACGGCCAATTGACTCATTTTAACCAGGCCGGATTAGCGATGCATGGGTTTTCCAGTCTCGAAGAGGGCCTGCTGAAGCTCCCCCAGTTTCACGAGATCCTCGAGCTATCCACAGTTGATGGCTTAGTCCTAAAGTCTGAAGAATGGCCTTTGGCACGCGTGATCGCCGGTGAAATTCTGACGAACTACGAGGTTTGCTTGCGGCGCATCGACAAGGACTGGCAAGCCATCTTCAGTTACAACGGCGCGATCGTTAAAGCGCCCAACGGCCAGCCCCTCGCCTTCCTCACCATCACTGATATTACCAAGCGCAAAGGAATCGAGGCGAAGTTAAGTCTCTACTCCGCCAAGTTGGAGCGCAGCAACGCTGAGTTACAGGATTTCGCGCAGGTTGCTTCGCACGACCTTCAGGAGCCGCTGCGAAAGATTATGGCTTTTGGTGATCGGCTCAAGGCCAGAGCCGGCGAGTCGCTCGATAAAGAGTGTCGAGATTTTCTTCAGCGGATGTTTAATGCGGCGGGCAGGATGCAGACGCTGATCACCGACCTGATGACCTTCTCCCGGCTCGAGACTAAAGCGCAGACTTTCGTCGCCGCGGATTTGGGTTTGATCGCCAGGGAGGTCAGCGCCGATCTTGAGACACTAATCGAACAGACCGGCGGGCGCGTTGAGATTGAAGAACTTCCGACGGTCGACGGCGACCCGAGCCAGATGCGGCAACTGCTGCAGAACCTGATTGGTAACTCGCTCAAGTATCACCGCCCAGGCATTCCGCCGCTCATCCGGATCTACAGTCAAACTCTGAACGAGCGGCGCCGCGATTCCATAACCAAAAATGGCGGCCTGCCCGAGCAACTCTGCCAACTTCTAGTCACGGATAACGGCATCGGGTTTGACGAAAAATATCTCGATCGCATCTTCACGATGTTCCAGCGCTTGCACAAGAAAGATGAATACGAAGGTACCGGAGTAGGTCTTGCCATCTGCCGCAAGATAGTCGATCGGCACAGTGGAAGTATCACGGCGCATAGTAAACCAGGCGAGGGCACGACCTTCGTGGTGACCATGCCATTCAGGCAAACCAAAGAGGTGGAAGTTTTATGAGAATCGAACGCAAACCAATCATCATTCTGCTCGCTGATGACGACGAAGAAGACCGCATGTTAGCTTGCGATGCGCTGGCCGAAAGCCGCCTGTCCAATGACATCACGTGCGTCACGGACGGCGAAGACTTGATGGACTATCTGAATCATCGGGGTAAGTACGCACCTCCGGCCGAAGCGCCCCGCCCGGGCTTGATCCTGCTCGACTTGAATATGCCGAAGAAGGACGGACGCGAGGCATTGAGGGAAATAAAGTCCAACCCCGAACTGCGGCAGATCTCGGTTGTGGTGCTGACTACGTCGAAGGCCGAAGAGGACATCTACAGCAGCTACGACTCAGGAGCGAGTTCGTTCATCAGCAAGCCCGTGACTTTCGAAGGCCTGGTCGAAGTCATGAAGGGGCTGGGCCGGTACTGGTTCGAGATTGTCGATCTTCCCCGGCAGCTCGATCAAGGAGGGTGGAAATGAAGGGTCCGATCAAAGTCCTCCTCATCGACGACGACGAGGACGATTTCATTCTCACTCGCGACCTGCTTTCCGAAGTGCCGCTCGGCAACTATGCACTCGAGTGGGCATCCTCCTACGAGAAAGGTTTAGAGGTGGCCGCGCGCCGGGAACATCATGTTTGTCTGGTGGACTATCGTCTCGGCGAACGCAGCGGCGTGCAGTTAATTCGTGAGGCCCGCGAATCTCGGCTAACCACGCCGATGATCCTGCTCACCGGACAGGGTAATCGCGAGGTAGACGTGGAGG